>JABGQW010000017.1 GCA_018648585.1 bacterium
TATGGTAAAATGTTAGAAATCTTTAAAAATCACCCGCTTAAGTTGTCTTGACCCTTATTGAAATTGCGCTGTTCTGCGTTCTGCGCGGATTTATTTTTATTTTGAAATAAAAACTTCTTTTGAGAAAGGGAAAAGGGTTGCACTTCTGTCTGAGTAAAAATAATATGCAAGCGTGAGTAAGAAATTGACTCAAGAGTAAAAAATAAATGCAAAAATACAAATATAGCTCATAAAAAAACATGAAAAAATTTCGATCATCGGTTGCGCGCGCCACGATTGTTTTGTTTCTGGTGGGGGTTTTCACCGTTCCGATTGCGGCTGCACAAACATACGACATGAACGATTCCGATTTGGTGAGTGCACCAAAAGAAGTGGGAGATCGTTTTAATGTTAGTGATTTCAACACGATTTTTAATATTTTGAAAAATTTGATTTTTTACAGTTCGAGCAATGTTTTGTATTTTGACAATTCGAATACTGTCGGATTTGGAGACAGTTCTCCCGACGGGACGTTGAAAGTCGACATCGAAGGAAAAGTCGGTGCGACAGAATATTGTGATGAAGATGGAGCCAATTGTACCGCGGCGGCGGATTTGGGCGGTGGCGGCGTTGGGACTTTTGTTGGAAAAACGACCGCAACGACAGATGGGAGTGTTTCTTCTGGCGGATTTACAGGGTACGCTGCGGCGAACGACATGTGTAATACTGAATATTCAGGAAGTCATCTTTGTTCCACAGATGAAATTATGGGAACTATTTTTTCTTCCGATCTGAGCTCATTTTCGGATTGGACGGGAACTTCTTGGGTTAATACTGGTGCTTCGAAATACGCACTTACTACTGTACATGTCGATGATTGCCAAGGGTGGGAATATGGTGATACAACGACTCATCGTGGAAACTTTTGGAGTTTTAATACATCTACTGGTGGAGTCGGTGGAGTGACCGCTTGTAATCTTGCTTTGAGCCTGGCGTGTTGTGAATAAAGATCTCCTTCTTTTTTGAAAAATAAAAAAATATAAATCAACATCTATGAACAAAAAAACAACGGTATCGATACTCAGCTTTGTTGCTGGATTGAGTTTCTTGTTTACACAAGTTGCATTTGCTATAACCTACTTCGACTACAACGGACATCAGTATCCATATACAGACAGTCCATATCAGGGGCAACAGTGGGTGACGGATCCATCAACCACAGGAGATGAGGCATGTTATGGAGGATTTGATGTGACGGACTGTACGGCAGGTGGAGGTTTAGTTTATGCAGAGCTGACTTGTGAGGTTGTTGCGAATGTTGCAGCAGTACCGGCTTCTGGTGAGATTGTTACGACAGCAAGTGAGATTGATCCAGGAGGATATTACTATAATTGTCTCGGGACTGATACGTATACGGGGGGCCTGGATAAGATAGATAACTGGGTGTGTCGTGCTGATTCGGATAATGTTGATAATCATATTGAGACGGAGTGTACTGGTCCGGCAACTAGTGAACCAAACACTGCCAATTCGAATAGTGATGATACGTGTTTGAGCGGGTGGATGAACTGTTGGATTGCGGAGGGAGGTGCTGATGATGATAATGATACGTGTTTGGAACAAAAAAATGTGACAGACACGGATGGTGAATATGCTCACACGCATTTTGGGACTTCGTGTACGAGTTATGTTTGTGATAGTTCATGGATGTCTTGTGATGATCTCACGACTGATCCAGCGACAGATGGTACCGGATGTGAAACGGAAAAAAATGTGACGAACTCGGATCTGCTTTTGGGTGCTGGTAAAAATATATATACACACTACGGGACAAGTTGTGGAAATCTTGTGTGTGATTCTGGTTATATTGAATCAATCGGAGAAACAGCAGAAGATGAAGGATGTGAAGTGGTTGCAAATGTGACATCGTGTACGGTGACAACGGTAGGAGCAATGCAAGGTCTGACGGGAGTTTGTGTTTCGAGTTCTTCGTATCAGGGATCTTATAGTTACACAGATGGAACGTATGGAGCATTGGCGGGTACTTGTTATTGTGATCCATCTCCGGTTGAAGAGTTTGCGACGGGTGGAACGGTCGATGCGGACGGAAATTATACGCTCGAGCCGGCGACAATGAATACGACCAGACCACTTCTCTGGGGAAATCAGTTGGGATCGGGTGGATTTGTTCAGTTGGGAGTTGATGGAAATGCAGATGGTGATATTGCAGACACGGGAGAAGTAAAATTTGAAATTAATAATCTGGGAAAATTGACAACAGGATTTATTGGAAATGCAAATGTGGGAATTGGAAATACGGATGTCACAACTGGACACGTGTTGTCCTGGGATGGAACGCAGGTTGTGTGGGGAGAATCTTCCAGCGGATTTTCAGGAACACTTGAAGTTCCACAGGGTGGGACAGGAATTACGTCGTACACGATTGGTGATCTTTTGTATGCCAATGGGACAGATTCTTTGGCAACGATTGGGATTGGAACGGCGGGACAGGTCTTTGTCGTGGGATCTGGTGGTGTGGCGGAATGGGTAAATGCATCGACGGTTGGAGATAATTTGGGAAATCACACCGCGACTCAGGATATTAATTTAGATGGAAATAAATTAGTGGGAATCGGAACAACAAGCCTTGGATTGGCGGTTGATGAAAGCGGAAATGTAACACTCGATGGAACTTTAAAATTATTAGCAGCGAATACGTATTCTGTTGGGTTTCAAATCGGAACACCGACAGAGGATCGATTGTACACACTTCCAAATACAATTGGTACAAATGGACAAATTCTTTCGACAAACGCTTCAGGCGTTTTGAGTTGGGTGACGGACAGTTATCAAGCAGATACAGATACGACGATTGCGGACGGACTTTCTTGTACGGATGGTCAAGTTTTGGCTTGGGATACGAGTCTCTGGGCGTGTACGGATGATAATTTGTTGGCAGATTTCAGTTGTGATAATGATCAAATTCTTGCGTGGAATGATTCTGGAGGAAATTGGTACTGTCAAGATCAAGTGACGGGGAGCTCAGAATCTTTGGATGATGCCTATGATTTGGGGCGCACGATCAATGTGGATGCGGGGCCGATGGAGTTGTTGCATTCTGGAACAGAAAATGCGTTGTTGGTCTGGGATGGAACGGACACTTTTTTGATGGTGAATGCGGCTGGGCAAGTTGGAATTGGAATGAGTAATCCGGAATATTCATTGGATGTGAGTGGTGTGACGCGAGCTGATAATTTTAAACTTGTTTCTACTACGAATGGCTCTGGTGTGAAACCTACGACGACTTGCAGTGCAACGATTGATGGAAATATTGAGTACGTTGTTGGAAATGATAATTACGGACGATACTACGGATGCAAAGCGATTCCGGTTGGAGATGATTTGTACGATGGAAGTGCAAATGGGTACACGTGGGTATCGATGGAGGTTTTTGGATCTCTCAACTAAGAAAAACAAACACACATAAAAATATCCCCAGAATCCCTGTGCGAAAGTGCGGGGTTTTTGGGTTTTGGAGCGAGAAAAGGTTTGCTTTTTTTTTGAAATCTGATAAAACTCTCCAGCACAGGACGCGGGGTAGAGCAGCGGTAGCTCGTCGGGCTCATAACCCGAAGGTCGGTGGTTCAAATCCACCCCCCGCAACCAAGTTTCTCTCAGAACAGCGGTTCTGTTTTTTTTTGTGATTCTTGAAAAAGTTTTATTTTTTTGAAGAGATTGAAATTCTGTATTTTTATCGTGGCTGTCTCCAAAATTTTGTAATTCAAAAAGTCTTTTTTCGAGAAAATTTCACCGTCGATTTCAGGCGTAAGATCCAACCATTTTTTATTTTAAATCCGTGCAAATGAAATTGCGTTGCAGAAAAAATTTGAAATTATTCTGTGCACTCAGAAATCATTTCCATTGGAAAATGCAACGCGTCCAAGAGTTCGCACGGAAATTCTTCATTTCCATAAAATGGAATAATCCAAGTTTCGTGTGATTTTTTTGCTGCGAGAAATATTTTGGGTTCTTCGGATTTCACTGTGATTTTTCCACGACAAAATTCTGGATCAAAAAGTGTAATTTCAATTTTAAATTCTGCGGTTTCGCCGAGTTCTGCCAAAAACGCATTTTTAACCGATCGGAGATTTGCGGAAGAAAAAATGGGAATTTCTGGTTCCTCGATTATTTCTGATTCGGGATCCGTTTCTGCCGATTTTTCATCGAGTTCTTCCGACGTTGTTTTGGTTATTTCTGGTTCGTTTTCAAAATCAATCATCAAACTGCCCGATTCCAGCGGCTTTGTTTCTTCTGGCGTGACTGATTTTTCAGGATTTTCTTCCAAAATTTCTACAAAAAATTCTCCGTCTGGCGCTGTGCACTGGCGGGGAAAACTTTCTTGAACCGAAAATCCAGCGGTCACACATTCTTCAAAATTGGTGATGGCTTTTTCGACTTCGGCGGTGATATTTTTTTTGATGCAGCAAAAATTTAAACTCATAAATTCATCAATTTCTCCCGCGAGTATTTCATCTTCTTTGCACGTGTCGCCGTCGATCGTATTTACCACGCGACCGTTTTGGGCTTCGCATTCTTCCGCGGACATCGATGATTTTTGCGCTTCTGGAGAAAATTCAATTCCGGCAACGGTTCCATTTCGAATCGAAACGGTGGCGTTGGCGACATCGATCACGTTTGCATTTTCATCCTGAACACGGAATTCAAACGAAAAATTCCAGCAGCCAACGCATTCCAAAACTTTGTAATCAATGATCTCAAGATGCGAACCATTCATCTGAAATTCAGTGGTGTTTTTCAGTGCTTCTGCTGCCATCGTTTGTGCAACTTTTGTGCTGATATTCAACGATCCGCCAGTCGTTTTTGTCGGGACGGGCGCACTTGTTTCGATCGGAATTGGGGATGGGGGAATCACGTTTGGATTGATTCCAATTCCACCGTGATTGTCGCCAGCAGCGCCAAAAAGAGCAGAAATAAAGGTTGCGACACCGAGAAAAAATTCTTTCATTTTCAAAATCTATTCACCGGCGAGTATACGAAGAATTGCAAAAAATCAAAAACATTTTTCCGGAATAAAAAAAAGCTCCAGTGAGTAGCAATCAGGATCTCACGGATTATTGTGAGTGA
>JABGQW010000026.1 GCA_018648585.1 bacterium
TTATGGTAAAATGTTAGAAATCTTTAAAAATCACCCGCTTAAGTTGTCTTGACCCAAAATTAAAATTCTTAGTACATTTAAATCATCCGATCCCATCGTCGTTAAGCGTTCTACCCGAAATGGGCTATCAAGATTAAGCGCCACAACATCAAACGTAATTTTATTAACTCTCAACGTCATAGAGTTTAAAATCCCATCGCGTGAGTGTCCATTCATTCTCCATGAAACTTTCCATGTGCCTTCGAACACAATTTCACAGCCTTCTGTTTTTTTCAACCGCAGAATTTTTGCAAAATCCTTTAAAATATCATTGTTGTACGTAATTCTTTTCATAAACTTGTATTTAATTGATTCGTAATTAATTTATAACATTCCCCCAATCCGCGAATATTCGTGAACTGTTCGGAATGCTAAATTAAATCCTCAAACCTGTAAAAGAGCCGACTCATCAATGATTTCTCACATTCCATGAACAAGAGAAACACAAGTACAATATTATGTTTTCTACGAAAAACGTCAACTCAGAAACAGGGAGACCATTCTTTCTTGAAAATTTTGCCAAAACTATTTTTCCTCCGCTTTTATTTTTTCAAAATCGGGCTCATTTTCAAAAACAAAATCTACCATCGGCGCGTGCCCGCCACATTCAATATTTTTTTGTGAAATCACTTTCACCGGCATGTGCTCCCCCAACTTGTCCAAAAAAACGTGATCCTGCAGCGTTGTAAAAACTTTTTTAACGATGTTCCCGCACGGCAACACAATTTCCACAAAACTTGCTGCTTTTTTAGAAATTTTCCCAGTTTCAACACAAAAATTTTCCGGATCTTCAACTACTGCGTGTCGCATTTTTTATTTTTTATTTTTTTTCACCCCAGCCCATTTTGTTGCGGAGCGTTCGAAAAAAGTGGTACTCCTTCATTCGAATAAATCGTGCTCGGCGATTCGCCGCCTGGATCGTGACTTCGTCTGAATTTTTGAGAGAAAAATGCAGCTGTCCGTCCACCGTGAGCGAGATCATTTCCGCACGCGCATCAAAATCCATGTTGATCGCACGATTTGCCGGCAATAAAATCGGACGGTGCGTCAGCCGATGCGGCGACACTGGCGTCACAACGATCGCGTCGAGCGAGTGGCTCACGATCGGTCCGCCCGCAGAAAGTGAGTACGCAGTCGATCCGGTCGGCGTCGCGAAAATGAGTCCGTCTGCGCGGTACGTCGAAAGATTTCGGCGGTTCACTTTTACTTTGAAATTCGTCAATCGTGCGAGTCCGCCGTGCCCAAAAACGAGATCGTTGAGCGAGTACGCGCGAAAAATTTTCTCTTTTTCTCCACGAGAATTTTTGCGCCACACAAACGCTTTGAGCAGCATTCGTTCGTCCACGAAAAAATTTCCCTGGAAAATTTGTTTGAGCCCCGCCTCCGCCTCGCTCGGCTGGAGTTCGGAAAGGAATCCGAGCGTTCCAAAATTCACGCCAAGAATGTATCCGTCTTTTCGCTGCAGCGTTCGCATCATTTTGAGAATCGTTCCGTCGCCACCGAGCCCAATTTTGAGATCGTACGGCGAGTCGTCATCGATCAACGAAATTTTATTTTTCAAAAGAGAAACCGTACGCACATCGCCGTTTATTTTTTCCACTCCTTTTTTTTCCAAAAACTCGACAAGCCACTCCAGGAAATGCATTTCCTCTTTTTCTTTGTGCGGTTTTGTGTGCGTGTAAATCGCAACTGCTTTTATTTTTGGTTTGGTGACGTACATCATTTCGGTTTTATTTTAAATTATTTTTGCAAAAAAGTCCACTCAAATTTGCGGAAAAAGTGCCTGTCCCACCCGAACAATTTCGATTCCGGACGCGAGCGCGATTTCGAAATCACGCGAAGTTCCCGCGGAGATTTTTTTCCCGGGGAGAAATTTGTCGCGCAGTCGAACGAGTTCTAAAAATTCTGCACGTTTTTTTTCGAGATCAAACTCCCCCGCCCCGATCGCCGAAATTCCGAGAATTTTTAAACCCAAATCAGCAATTTCTGCCAAAAAGTTTTCTAAATTTTCCGGAGAAATTCCTAATTTTTGTGGTTCACGAGAAATATTTATTTGTAGAAAAAACGCCGGCACCTGCGGCTGCGCAGCAAATTTTTTCGCGTGAGAAATTGAATCGAGCGAGTGCACCGCCGAACAAAATTTCGAAATTTCTGGAATTTTCCGCGACTGAATTTTTCCGATGAAATGCGTGCTCGCGCACGGCAAATTTTTCTCAGCCAAAACTTCCGCACGGTTTTCTCCGAGCGCGAGAAATCCGGGAACATTTTTGATTTTTTGAAAAATAGTGCGCGTCGTTTCCGCGTCAAAATATTTCGTCACCGCCACCAACTGCGCACCGGATTTTTCAACTTTTTTCAAAATTTCAGAACAAAACTGCCCGCGGCAGTGTACTTTTTTGAAAACTTCGGGCAGAATTTCCACAGAAAAATTGTAGTCCAAGAAAATGAAAAAACGAATCCTTTTTTTCGGAACTCCCGAGATCGCCGTCCCCGCGCTGCGTTTTTTGAAAGAAATGGAAACAATCGAAATCGTCGGCGTCGGCGTCCCGCCAGAGAAACCGATCGGACGCGCACAAATTTTGACAAAATGTCCGGTAAAAATTGCAGCAGAAAAATTGGAATTACCGATTTTTGAAGTTGGAAAAAAATCGGATCTCGCAGAAATTTTCGAAAAAACAAACCCCGATTTGGCGATCGTGATCGCGTTCGGCGTCATTTTTCCAGAAGAAATTTTGGAACGCCCGAAATTCGGAACGATCAACGTTCACTTTTCGCTGCTGCCGAAATTTCGCGGCGCGAGTCCGGTGCAGTCCGCGATTTTGGCGGGAGAAAAAGTTTCGGGAATCAGTTTTCAAAAAATGGTGAAAAAACTCGACGCGGGCGACGTACTTTTTTCGCAGAAATTTTCGATCGAAAATCAATCCACGAGCGAATTGTGGAAATTTTTTGCCGAAGAAACTGCGCACGCACTGCCCAACTTTTTGGACAATTTTTTCGCAGGAAAAATCACTCCCCGCCCGCAGATTGAAAATGTCGCGACGCACTGCAAAAAATTTGAAAAATCCGCCGGCGAGATTTTCCCCGCACGCGAAACCGCGAACGAAATCTGGCAAAAATTTCTCGCGTTCGACGCGTGGCCAGGAATTTTTTTGAAAACGAAAAAAGGAAATCTAAAAATTCTGGAACTTTCAAAAACAACCGAAAAAAACACAGTCGAAATCGCGTGCTCCGACGGTGAAATTTTTTTGAAAATGGGACAACTTCCTGGAAAAAACCCCGCACCGATCGTCGATATTTTGCGCGGAAATCCGAATTTATTTTTGTGAAAAGTTCGCCGATTCTCAGATTTTTAAATTTTTTTTAATTTGAAATTCTAAAAACTATCAACTCTAAACTATCGACTCTTTACTTCTTTTCCGGCGCCTCGGTCAACGCAAAAATTGCGAGAAACAAAATTCCGTTTTCGGTGCCGACTGCCGCCGCCGATCCGAACAAAAACAGTAGCAAAAAAATTGGCAAAATCCAGGTTTTTTGTCGGCGGCAGAATTTGCCTGAAAAAAGAAAAACCGCGGTCAAAACCACTCCGACAATTCCGCGCTCCGCAAGCACCAGCGACATTCCGCTCGTTGGAAATTGAAACGCGTCCGGCGTCAAAATTGTTTCAGAAAATCGTTGCAGCGCGGTGAAAAATTGTCCTTCGCCAACCCCAAAAATCCACTGCGAAATGCTCCGAATTTGTGGAAAAAATTGAGAGAAATCGAGCGAAAAAATTTCCTCAAAAAACCCCCACCCGATAAAAAAAGACAACACCGCAAGTGGTCCCCAAAATGGGCCGAGGTCGCGTTGTTCGCGCGTTTTGGAAAAAAAGAATCGACGCCCCAAAAACAATGTAAAAAATGCGAGCGACACGATCACGAAATTTCCGCTCTCCGCCGCCACCCACGCGTAAAAAACGAACAGCAGCAGCTGCCACCATGTTTTTTCTTCTGCCGCGAGAAATAGGATTCCGAGCACCGCGCCCATTCCGAGAAGTTCCATCGAAATCGAAAAATCACGCAGCAATTCTGGCACGCCCGCGGGAAAAAATCCAAATTGGCCAAACCAAAATTCCGCCGTTCCGGGGAAAATTTTTGCGATCAAAATTCCGGTCAAAATACTCGCCGAAAAAATCAAATGCCACACCGAATTTTTGAGAAAAAATACTCCGTTCGACGTGCTCGCCAAAATCCCCGTGATCCAGATCAGGAGAAACAAAATTGATTTTTCGGGACTCCACACAAAAAATGCTGCCACCACGCTCAGCACCAACCAAATCAACCAAAATAAAATGTGATTACTCGCTGGTTTTTTCTGGGTTTTTGATAAAAATTGTCCAAAAAAAACGCACAAAACGCCGACGCCGCAGAGCGGAAAAATCACTTCAAGTTCTGGCAGAAAAAATCCAAACACCGCCGCCTCGCCACCGAGCGGAAATCCGATCGGCAACCAAAATGTCAGCAAAAAAAGAGTGACACCGACGGCTCCGAGAAATTTTCCAAAAAGTTTTTTCTTCATTTTTACGGCGCAGATTTTCGCAAAGTCTCAAACTGTTTCTCACGATTTGCCGATCGTGTCAATTCTTGCGTCATCGCATTTTCTAAATTTTTGAGTCCCGTCTCGATCGAAACCTGATTTTCGTTCAACGCGAAAATGAGTTTTGAAAATTCTTGAGAAAATGTGTCACGCGAAATCGGCACAAAATTATTTTTTGAAAACTTCGCCTGTCGCGCAAAAATTCCTAAATTTGGTTCGTCGCCCTGCTCCGCGATCAAATCGAGCCGCGCCGTCGGCAACAATGTTGAATTGTGAAAACTCACCGCGTTTTCTTTTTTTCCAGAAAATTTCAAAAACGACCACGACATTTCCTCGTTCTGCGCGCCGCGCGGAACCGCGAACGCCCACACATCGGCGACGACATCGCGCGTGTGCGTCTGCGCCGGATCTTCAAATTGCGGCAAAAACGCAACTTTGATATTTTTTTCGGAAATTAATTTTTCGCCCGATCGATCCTGCTCGCCTGAAAGTTTTTTGAGAAATTTGAGATCGCGCGATTTTCCAAAAATCATCGAAACTTTTCCCTGCAAAAACGGAGCAAAATCGCGTCCCGACGTTTCCGACGTGGCGATCAATTCGTTCCACGAAAAATTTTTGTACTTCGGACTGGCAAAACTTACAAAAAATTGCAGCGCTTCCTCGCCCAAATTCGCGCGCGTTCCGTCCGACATCACGCCCGCACTCGTGGCAAATCGCGCCACCGCATTTTCTGGTTCGAAAAAAGTTGTCCCGATCTGCAACATCAAATTTTCTAAAATTTCGACACCGTAATTTAAATTGTCTGCTCTCCCGATCGCCGCACCAGAAACTAAAAATCGAGTGATCGAGTTGTCAGTTTTTGTCAGCTGCTCGACATCTGATTTGAAATCGGTCCACGTCGCCGCCGGAGAATTTCGGTCCTGCAGCCGATCGATCAAATGTTCTTCGTTGAAAATCACCGCGAGCGAATCCACCGCCATCGGAATTCCCCAGATTTGATTTTCGAAAATCATCGATTCGGCCGCCGCGTGCACAAACGTGTTTTGAAAATTTTGCGCGGAAAAAGTTTCATCCTGCAGCAGCGGAACCAATTTTTTCGAATTTTGATGAATCCAGTCACCCGCGGTAAAAATCACGTCCGGCCCGCGTCCCTCCGCCATTTTTTCGGCAAGTTCGTGCTGCAACTCCGCATCCGAATCGAACGAAATCACGTGCACCTGCAATCCCGGAGTTTGCGCCACGGAAAGAAATTCGCGTCCGAGCGCCGCGATAAAATCCGGTTCCTGCGCGGTCCAAATTTGCATTTTCAAAACTGTGCCCTCTGGCAACATTCCCGCCATCCCGACGTCACGTTTTTTGCACGCAGAAAACGAAAATCCGAGAATCAGGAGCACCACCACCGCGAGAAATTTTTTCATTTTTATTTTTTATTTACTTTTGAAAATCACACTGCGCAACCAGAACAACCGTCGCAACTCCCGCATTCACCAGAATCAACGCGTCGTTCGCAGGAACCATTTTGGCACCCGCCGTCCTGTCCGATCGCCGACGTGGAAAATGGCAAAACATTTTCCGAACCGCAGTGCAAACACGCGACCGACTGGTTCGCCAAATCCACAATTTCCTCCTCCCAGCGCGACTCGCAGTCGAGACAGAGAAATCGTTTGACGTCCGTTTTGGGAATCACAGAAAAATGCTGCAGCATCGCGAGCATCGTACTTTTTTTTGGGAAAAAATCAAAAAATCAGATTTCCACGTTCTCAATCACTTTTGCCACTTTCCCCTTTTCTTCCTCCCAAACATTCTCCAAAACAGCTTCCCCATTTATTGGTTTTTCTGTTTCTTTCCACTCCGACAACACGCAGTTCCAGTCTTTTTTCGTTGAGAAACCAAAAACAATCGTAAAAACATGATCTTTAAATTTTTCAAATGGAACATCTGGAAAAAAACTTCGTAACTCTTTCAAAAAATTCAAAATATCATCTGGAAACCGAAGTTTTTTGTATTTTTCTCCGTGTTTCAATTTAATCATCGCCGCCATCACTGAATGCGGAGGTTTTTCATTCCAATCAATTACATTTTTCCATTGACCCAATTTTTCACGGGGAACAAAAAATGTCAAATCTCATCACAACAAACTCGCGGGAAACAAATCAATTTTTGCCACAAGTTGATCACAATTTTTACTCAGAAATTCTTGCAAAATTTTTCGATCGGGCGCACGGAGAAACACGTGAAAATGGAATTTTCCGTGCGATTTTGGAAAAAACGCCGGTGCCCACTGCACCCCCACGGAGGAATTTTTTTGAGAAGTTTCGGTCGCCGTCGGTGGTGGATTTTTTTTTGAAAACGCCCCCCCGCCGGTGGAAAAACTTTTTTGGGCGAGCGCAAAAAATTTCTTGGATTCGCGAAACGAAATATTTTTATCCGCGTGCGAAAATGTGATTTTTGCCATCACTGAAAATGGCGGCAAATTCGCATTTTTTCGGTCGGAAATCTGATCGGCGATAAAATTTTCCGTGTCGTGATTTCGCACAAATTGAAAAAGTGGTTCCTCCGGGCGAAACGTCTGAATCAAGATTTTTCCCTGCGTTTTTCTGCGTCCGGCTCGGCCAGAAACCTGCGTCAAAAGTTGAAAAACGCGTTCGTCCGCACGAAAATCCGGCAGCCCGAGCCCGACATCCGCGAGAATTACGCCGACCAATTCGACATTTTCAAAATCCAAACCTTTCGCGATCATCTGCGTTCCGAGCAACAAATCCGCGTCGCCGGCATGAAATTTTTGGAGAATTTTTTCAAAATCGTACCGACCCGAAACCGAATCCGCGTCCGCGCGCAGCACACGAATCCCGGGAAATTTTTCGCCCAAAACTTTTTCAACTTGTTGCGTCCCCCACCCGCGAAACTGAAAATCCGCAGCGCCGCAGGTCGGACATTTTTCCGGAACTGGTTTCAAATATCCGCAAACGTGACAGAGCATTTTTTCTTTTTCGAAATTTTTGTGGAGTTTCATCGGCGAGCTGCAATTTGGGCAACCGACATTTTCCCCGCATTTTCGACACTGCGTCGAACCAGAAAATCCGCGCCGATTGAGAAATAAAATTCCCTGTTTTTTGCGCTCGAGCATTTTTGAAATTTCGTCCGCGAGCCACTCCGAAATCGGAGTAAAATTTCCTTTTTTTCCCTCATTTTTGAGATCGACAAATTGAATGTCCGGCATTTTTACCGCGTGCACGCGATCGACCAAACGCGCTTGATCCCACTCCCCGATCGCACATTTTTGAAAACTTTCGAGTCGCGGAGTCGCCGAACCGAACACAATTTTTGCACAAAACTTTTCCGCAATTTTTTCGACCAGTTCGTGCGTCCAAATTCTCGGCGCAAACTCGGATTTGAACGTCCACTCGTGCTCCTCGTCGAGAATTATCAATTTCGGATTTTGCAGCGGAACCCACGCGGCGCTGCGCGCGCCGATCAAAATTTTCGCCTCGCCGGAGCGACACCGCGCCCATTCTTGAATTTTTTCCCCGACGGACAAATTCGAATGCCACACCGCGATAAAATCCCCAAGTTGTGCCCGAAATTCCGCGATCAACTGCGGCGTCAGTGCAATTTCTGGGAGGAGAAAAAGCACCTGCGCGTCTGGATTTTTTTCTAAAATTTGTTGCGCGAGTTTTTTGTAAATTTCCGTTTTTCCGCTCCCGGTCACGCCGAACAAAACCGACGGTTTTTTTGTTTTTGAAATTTGGTCGAATGCGATTTTTTGCGCGGGAGTGAGCGCGAAATTTTCGCGAACTTTTTCGTTCGGTGTCGCCGCTGGAATTATTTTTCCCACACGAATCTGCAAAATATTTTTTTCCAAAAGTCCTCGAATCGTCGCAAGCGACGCAATTTTCCGAAGTTCTGATTCTGAAATTTCCGGAATTTTCAAAAGTTTTTCGACGACCAATTTTTGATTTTTTCCACGCAAATTTTCAAATTCTGTTCCGGACAACGAGAAAAATTTTTCGCGAATTTCCGGATTTTTTTGAAGTAAAAATTTCTCCGGAACCATCATTCCCAATATTTTTTGCACCGAACAAAACTGCTCCTCCGCAACATTTTTTGCGATTTCGAGAAATTCTGTCGGGAGAAAATTTTCGTCCCAGATTTCCAAAATCGGCTGCGTTTTGAAATCTGGTTTTTTTTCTGAAATTCCAACAACGATTCCGACACGTTTTCGGTTTCGAAATTTTACGACAACACGCGCGCCCGCGGACACGGGAGAATTTTTTTCATCGGAAAGTTGCTCCGCATGCCACGTAAAAATATCTCGCACACCGCGCAACCAAATGTGGCAAAATTGCATCGGTCGCAGTGTAGCGCGGAAATGAAAAATTAAAAATGAAGAATGAAAAATTTAAAATTCGCCAAGTCCGAACTCGTGATTCCAATCTTGCATTTTGGCAAAAAACGTGGCACTCTGCCAACGATGAAAGAACGCACGCTCGCGATTTTGTCCGCGCTGATCGAGGATTTTGTCGAAACCGCAACGCCCGTGGCGAGCAAACATCTGCTCGAGGTGCGAAATTTTGACGTGTCGTCCGCAACCGTGCGGAACGAATTTGCGCTGCTGGAAGAAATAGGACTGATCCGCTCTCCACACATTTCTGCGGGGAAAATTCCAACGGAAAAAGGGTACCGATTTTTTGTCGACGAATTGATGAAAAATGCCGAAGCCGAAGAAAAATTTGTGCAGTCAATTTTTGAAAAACACATCGCGCAGTACCAATTTGAAAAAGCACGCGAAAAAGTTTTTGACGCGGTGCGGCTCGTGGCGCAGCTTTCGGGAAATGTTGCGTTCGCGACGATCAACCGAGATCGAACTTTTTACGTTGGACTTTCCAATGTTTTGCGCGCACCAGAATTTTTTAGTCAGCCCGAAAAAGCCGCGCGAATCGTGGAAATTTTGGAGGGCCGAGAAAATTTTCAAATAATTTTGAAAAATCTCAATCTCCCCGAAAATCAGACAAAAATTTTTATCGGACAAGAAAACCTCATCGAAGAAGTACAAAGTTGCGCACTCGTCGTTTCAAAATTTGAAACAGAAAACATTTTAGGATTCATCGGAATTCTCGGGCCAATGCGAATGAGATATGGTTTTAATCGCGCGCTGATTCACAATGTCCTTGAGATGCTCTGAAGGATCTCCATACGTTCCATCCACAAGTTTTGCCAACTCTCGCATGAGATTGTCTGAAAACGTTTCTTCGTCCTTCAGGCGTTTTTTTAATTCCACCACTGAAACAAGATGTGTTTCAATCGAAATATTCGTTGAATCGGTATCCAATCGATTAGGATTTTCTTCAGAGATTCCTGCAAGTAAAAAATGAACATTCCCCAATTCTGCTAATTTTTTCAATAAACCCGCCGTTCCCTCTTTTATTTTTTGAAGTTGATACTTTCCATCTGGTCCCAATTTCGTTGTAGTTCCTTCTGGTGCAATAATTAAAAATTTTCCACCAACCTGTTTCATTTCTTCTCGTTCCTTTTTTATTTCTAAAATAAATCCCCGACGCGAAATATTTCCAAGTTTTAAAACTGCTGGATGCGCTTCGTTTTTTTTATCTGGTGGTGTAGTCGTAATAATATCAACTCCCATTCCCTGCAAAATAGCGCGAGGATCAAACGTCATCCCATTCATCTCTTTTGTAAACATCATCGGCCCAGGCGCCAACACAAGTGCATTTTTTTCAGATGCGGCTTGCCCTTCATTTGCTTTCTCCGCCAACACCATCGGCAACGCCAAAGAATTCCAACTAGGATGTGACGACAAACAAACAACATTTTCCCCCTTTCTCAAAATCGAACCAACGGTCTCACCATTTTCTTGAGAAAATTTTTCAAGCTCCATTTTCAAGTTCGGGAAAAGTATCTGCCCAATTTTTTCTGTATTTTTCCAAATATCTGAAGAAAATGTTGCTGGCCAACGAGGAATTCGTGGAGAAACGGGTCTTGTTGAAAATCCCAAAAGACCAGATTTTTCTGCAGCACGCACCCCATACTGAAAATAATAAAACTTCTCATTTTCAAATGATTCTTCTGTGAGACTCTCTTTTTCTGAATCGGGATCGCCAGAGCGTTTCCAAGTAGCATCAAAATCTGATCCAGCTACAGCTGCCATCATTTTTTCCTGCAACCACGATTTATCTTCTTTCGAAAAAACTCCATTTACTTGTTGCAATCGTTTCCACAAAAATTCTTTCGGAGTTAATCTTTCTAATTGTTCTTTTGATTCCATCTTCCACATTCAATGAAATTTTCCAAAAATGTCAAAGCAAGTATTGATTTTTTAAATTTTTCTTGGTACAATGCTCTGTTCTTTGAATCCCCCAAAACTGAGGAAGCAGGAAAAATCTTGATTTCATGTTCTCTAAAATATTGAGAAATATGTAGTCAGGAACGCTCCCTGCCTTCCTCTCCAACTTCGATTTTTTAAATCTCGAGGTTTCCAGAGAAAGACAGAGAACGATTTATTTTCGTTTTTCTCAACAAAAAAAGAAAAAATACTTTTTCAAACAAAAACAAAAAAAACTGAGTTCGTCGCCAACTCAAAAAAATGGGCGATGGGGAAAAAGGGAGCAAAAAACAAACGCGGACAACACCTCGGAAATTTATGTGAAAAATGTTCGCGTTTTTTTATGGAGAAAAACCCGCGCTGGGACTTGAAAAAACTCTCATTTTGTGGTAGAATTTCTAGAATAATTCTTCGAAAAAATGTCAGACGAAAAAAACATCGCACCACAAACCGGAAAAATCACGATCACAAACACCGAGAAAAAGGGTTCTCCGGCGTTTGGGATGGTGGAAGGTTTGAAGAAAAAATGGGAAACGCACGTAGAAAAAAACAAACAAAAAGGCGCGGACAAAGTCGCTGAATCCAAGAAAAAAGAAAACGATGCGCAGGAAAAACTTCAAGATTTTTTTGAAAATTACGACCCAAAACGCGATCGAAAAAAACTGACAAAAGAAATGCGCCAGCAAATCGTCGAAGCAGAAAAATCGTACCGCGACGGAACCGCATCAATCAAAGATCTCGTGGCGCCAACTTCCGTCGAAATCGATTCGAATAAAATGAAACTCAACGGGATGGTTTCTCGTTCATTTTTTGTGTTCAATTATCCGCGATTCCTCGAAGCAAACTGGCTCAATCAGCTCATCAATTTTGATGTGACAATGGATATTTCAATGTTTATTTATCCGGCTGATTCAGGAAAAATGATGCGAACGCTCCGCCGAAAAGTTGCAGAAATGATGTCCACAAAACGGCTGAATACCAAACGCGGAATCATCAACGACACCGGACTGGACACCGCACTTGAAGACGCCGAACAGCTGCGAGTGGATTTGCAACGCGGAACAGAAAAATTTTTCCAATTCGGATTATATTTCACGCTGTACGCCGACGACGAAGACAAATTAAAAGCCGCTACAAAACAACTCGAAACACTTTTGGGCGGACAAATGGTGATGGTGCGCGCAGCGGATTTCCAAATCGAACGCGCGTTCGACAGCACGCTTCCGCAGGCGACCGACATGCTCGGAGTTTCACGAAATATGAATACTTCCCCGCTTTCGACAACTTTTCCGTTCGTTTCAAACTCACTGACTTCAAACGAAGGAATTATGTACGGACTCAATCGGCACAACAATTCGCTGATTATTTTTGATCGATTTAAACTAGAAAATGCGAACGAAGTCGTTTTTGCGAAATCCGGTGCCGGAAAATCGTACGCGATCAAACTTGAAATTTTGCGATCACTGATGCTCGGCACGGACGTAATTATTCTCGATCCGGAAAATGAGTACGAAACTCTGACGCGAACCGTCGGCGGAACGTACATCAACGTTTCTCTGAATTCACCGCAGCGCATCAATCCGTTCGATCTCCCCGATCCAATGGACGGCGACGAAATGACGACAAAAGAACTCGTCCGCGAATCCGCGATCAATCTTTCAGGCTTGATGAATTTGATGCTGGGAAAACTGAATCCGACAGAACAGGGTTTGATGGATCGAGCGATTTTGCAATCCTACGAATTGAGAGGAATCACCGCCGACGCGGAAAATCCACACGATTTTGAAATGCCGACAATGGTCGATTTGCAAAATGTTTTGGCGGGAATGGAAGGCGGAAAAGAACAGTCGATCCGGCTCGAACGATTTACGAAAGGAACTTTTTCCGGACTTTTTTCCGATCAAACAAACGTCGATTTGAAATCCGGACTCGTGACTTTTTGCATCCGCGACCTGCAGGAACAACTCCGCCCGATCGCGATGTACATTTTGCTGAATTTTATTTGGGGACGCGTACGATCAGAGTTGAAAAAAAGATTGCTCGTGATCGACGAAGCCTGGAACATCGTGCAGTACGAAGATTCCGGACGATTTTTGCACGGACTCGTAAAACGCGCCCGAAAATATTATCTCGGTGTCACGACGATCACGCAGGACGTCGAAGATTTTCTCGACTCGCCGTGGGGAAAACCGATCATCACCAACTCGTCGCTCCAACTTTTGCTGCGCCAGGCGCCGTCTGCCGTGGAAAAACTGAAAGCTGTTTTTAATCTGACGGATCAAGAAAAATTTTTATTGCTCAATTCTCAAGTCGGGCAGGGACTTTTTTTCGCGGGAAATCAGCACGTCGCGATCCAGATCATCGCGTCATATTTGGAAAATAAAATTATCACGACAAATCCGGAGGAACTTTTGGCACAGAAAAAATCGAAATAAAACGGTACTTTTTTACTGCAGAAAAAGAATAAATTTTTGCATATTTTTAGACGCCACAGTTGATTAATAATTTCTATCGACTAATCTACGCGAAATTCTGTTGGTAAAAAATTTTTCAAATGAAAAATTTATATTTAATTTCTTTTTTATGAGAGACGGAACCGCCATCCACTCAAAGAACGATATTCTCAAATTTTTCCACAAAGCCGCCGTTCCCAAAAACGATCTTTTAATTGGACTCGAAGTCGAAAGAAGCGGTGTTTTTGATGCAAATTTAAGTCCGGTTCAATATGCTGGAACGTCTGGATATTTGGCAATTTTGAAAAAGTTGGTCGAAGAAGTTGGCTGGAATATTATCAATCAAGACGAGAATGGAAATATTCGAGCGCTCAAACGCGGCGGCAGTGAAATCCACATCGAATTTGATGGCAGACTCGAATTGGTGAGCAAACCGCGCAAAGGAATTTTTAGTCTTTGTCGCGAGTACCAAATGCACGCGCGTGAAATTGATGAAATTTCAAAAGAATTCGGAATTCGATGGATTTCAATGGGTTGGCAACCGTTCGCAAAAAATAAAGAAATCGATTTCGCGTTCCCGAAAGAATTCCGTTCAGAGTGCAATCATTTCACAAAACAATATCCAAGTTGGAATAAAAAAAAACATGCCGGATGGCATAAAAAAAACAACGGAATTCATGTAAACTTTGGATACACTTCCGAAAAAGATGCGATCGAAAAATTCCAAACACTTCTCAAAATAGCCCCCATTCTAAGTGCAATGTTTGCAAATTCACCACTCAACGCGGGAAGATCCGCAGGATTTTTGATGAACCGACCACGGGCAACATTCGAACTGTGTCCAGAAAAAACACAAATTCAAAAACTATTTCTTGAAGAAGATTTCAGTTTTGAAAAATGGATCGACGTTCTCTTGAATTTGCCGATGAGACGAATCGAACGAGAAGATGATCAAATCTTTGTGCCACTCTCTTTTAAAGATTTTTTAAAAAATGGATTCGAAAAATATTCGCCACGTCTGGAGGATTTTTATCTCCACATAAAATCCGTCTGGAATGAAGTACGAATAAAACATTATCTCGAATATCGCGGATTTGACACGGTTCCTCCGCACTTGGTTCCGTCGATGCCCGCCATAATTCGTGCGGTGACGCTGGATTCTGATGTGATGAAAGAATGCCAAAGTTTGGTGAAAAATTGGACTTTTGCAGATCAGTTGGAAATGCGAGAAAAAGTTTACAAAAATGCGTTGCAGGCCGAAACTCCCGGAGGAGGAAAAGTTCTGGATTTGGCAAAAGAACTTTTGAATATTGCTTCTTTTTCGTTGCAAGGACGACACACCGAAATGAAACGCAAAGTGGATGCATCGCGGTTTTTGTGGCCAATCAAAGAATATATTTTGGTGCGAGAACAATCACCCGCCGAATACGTCATGGAACAGTGGAATGGCGAATGGCACAAAGATCCACGAAAATTAATGGAATGGTCTGAAAAATAAAAACATTCGCAAAAAAAACTGACGGCCACCCAAGAATGACATTCCAAATTTTCTGGCGGAGAGGAGAGAATTACTTCATGGTCTTCGCTCCGCTCGACATCGAACCAGCGAGGTTCAAATCCTCTTTTTCAAAAATGGCGGAGAGGAGAGGATTCGAACCTCCGGTACGGTTGCCCGTACTCCAGTTTTCAAGACTGGTGCATTCGACCACTCTGCCACCTCTCCGCGGCGGATGAATTGTACGAAAACAAACAATCAGTGCAAATACTTTTTGAAAAAATTTGCGTTTCTTTTTAAAGTTCTTAAAATTCACGCGATCCAGGGCGCTTAGCTCAGCTGGCTAGAGCATCTCGTTTACACCGAGGAGGCCGAGGGTTCGAGTCCCCCAGCGCCCACCAGATTTTTCAAATGAAATCAGAAATTGCCGAAAAAAATATAAAAATTCAAGCGTGGATAAATTTTTTAGCGGGAATTGTTTTTTTGATTCCAATCGTCACGCTTTTTTATAAATTTTCCGGACTTTCGTTGCTGGAAATTGTTTTGATTTCAAATGTGACTACTTTTTCCGTGTGGATTTTCGAGCTCCCAACGTCAGTTTTTGCCGACACGCTCGGACGAAAAAAATCACTCGTAATTTCTGTAATTTGCAATTTTTTGTCAGCGCTGACAATTTTGATTTTTCCGTCTTTTGGCGGATTTTTGGGAGCAGCAATTTTTAGCGGTTTGTACTGGAGTTTTTGGAGTGGAACTGGTCAGGCATTTTTGGAAGAAAATTTGCGCGTGCTGGGAAAAACACATGAATTTGGAAAAAAAATTGGACATTTTATGTCTCTGGAACGGCTTGCTGGTATTTTCACGCCGCTGGCGGCAGCAGGAATTTTGAAAATTTTTTCAGAAAATGGATACCAAATTTTAGCCATTTTGGATGTTATTTTTGCGCTGATTTTGGTTTTTTTGACCGTTCAACTGCGCGAAAATTTCCTTTTTGAAAAATGGAAAACTTTTGGCGAATTATTTCAAAAAAATTACGAAATTGCCAAATCCGCGCTTCAAAATGTTTTTCAAAATAAAAACCTGCGAATATTTTTGATTTACCGCTCGTTGTCAAGTCACGTCGGATTTTTGTTTGTCATTTCGCTGCCGGTGCTGACCGAAAATGGAATGCAAGAATATTTTGGCGGAATTTTGACCGCGATCGCCGGTGTCGCGATGCTGATTACCAATAAATTTACGTACAAATTTGCCGAAAAAAAAAGTTATCATTTTGCGTGGGTTTTTTCTACCATTTCGCAGGCGGTGCTGCTTATTTTTGCGGGATTTTTTCTCAAATCGTGGATTTTTTTCGCCGTAATTTTTGTTATTTTTAATTTTTTTGAAGGAATTTGGATGCCTGCGTGGAATCACGTTTTGGTCGAACAAACAAAAGGAATTGCGCTTGCAACCACGCGTTCTGTAATTTTTTCAGTTTTCGCGCTGTACATCACGATCGGAAAACAATTTTTATCTTTTTTTCCCGTTTCGTGCGCACTGATCGGCAGTGGGGTTTTTATCATTTTGATCAACATTTTTTTGGCTCGAAAAATTTTGGCGTTGCGAACGACGTAATTTTTTCAAATTTTTCAAAAAACAAACTTGATTTTGACTTGATTTGAAAAATGGATACAGTTTCGTTCGTTGCTGTCGCGGAGGATTGCCAGAGTGGTCGAATGGGCTTGTCTCGAAAACAAGTGTGCCAGCAATGGTACCGAGGGTTCGAATCCCTCATCCTCCGCCAGAAAAATTTGAGTGTTATCCGTGGGCTTTTTTTTGATCGAAATAAGAGCCTCACAGATTCGATGACAAGCGAAACGTCGCCCACGAAGTAATTCTCTCCCCTCCGCCATATTTTGTGTAATCTTTTTTTTCTATACAATCACAGTATGAAAAAAATATTTCTGAATACGGTGTTTTTGTTTGGAATTTGTCTCAGTGGCTGTACATCTGATATTCCTATTGAAATTCAGGAAGAACCAATTACGCAAGAACAAGCGAAAACTATGCACGAAGACGAGGTAATTTTACTAGAAGATACTCCCATCGCACACAAAGAAACCGAAATCTTACGGGGATTCAACTGGGGCTGGTGGAACACCGCCCAGCCAGGCGATGCATCCGAAGCAAAAAGTTTCGGTGCCAACACAATTCGAATTCCGTTCCGATGGTACTTTTCAGGAAAGGCTTCCAACTCAAGACAAACCGACGCGCCTGGGCACATTGATCCGGAAAAATTAAAAATAATTGATCAAAATCTCGACTGGTGTGCCGATGCCGGGATGCACGTGATTTTTTTCGCGGGATCAGATTTTGGTGCCGGAGACGCGGAACAGAATTTTTGGACTGATGAAAAATTACGCACGGAGTTTTTTGAAACCTGGCAATTTCTGACTGATCGATACCAAAATCGAGATGAAATTTTTGCATTTGAAATTCTCTCCGAACCGCACCCGAACGTTCCAGCAACAGAAGTGAAACAATTTTATGCAGAAGGAATCGCCGCGATTCGCGAAATCGATCCGAAACGAAAAATCATCATCGGGCCACCCGACCGATACGACATCGCGCAGCTCGAAAGTGTCTGGTTTCCCGAGGTAGAAAATCTCTGGTACACATTCAATTATTATTTGCCGAAATCCTACACACACACGCCGCAGCGCAAGAAAAAGAATCTTCCGCTCATCACCTACCCCGGCACCATCACAATCGACAGAAATAAAGAAATTTTTGATCGAAATCTACTCAAAAAAATGCTCATCCCCGCTCTCGATTTTCGTACGAAAACAGGAGAGACTATTTTTATAAATCAGGTCGGTGTCCGAAGCGAAGCGCCCGGACATTTGGAATATTTGCGAGACGTACTGGAAATTTTTGACGAAAATAAAATCGGCTGGACGTACTGGACGTACCGCACACGATCAGATGCAAATGAACACGGATTGTATTGGCGCGACGCGGACGAAAATTACCATTTAAAAACCGATCAGCTCGAAATTTTAAAATCAGCACTGCAAAAATGAAAATCGCGATCGTCTCCGACACACACGGTGCAATCGATCGATTCGAGATTTTTTTGGAAAAATGTCGTGCCGCGAAAATTTTGGAAATCGTGCACGCGGGAGATTTTGCAGTCGACGGATTTTGTGAAATTTTGGAAAAATTCCCAGATTTGAATTTCAAAATTGCTCGCGGAAACGCCGATCTCGACGAGGAAACGGTGGCGCGCGTGAGAAATTTGAAAAACGTCGAACTCGCCGAAGTTGTGCATTTTTCTGCCGGCGGAAAAAATTTCGCCGTTTCACATTTTGAAAATGTGGCAGAACAGTGGGCACGCGATCACGGAGAAAAAATCGATATTTTCATCCACGGTCACACGCATCGCAAACAAGCCGAAACACGAAACGAATCTGCAATAATCAATCCCGGATCGCTTTTTGAAGATCCACAAATTTTTATTTTGAACGTTCCGGAGATGAAACTCGAGCTGAAATTTTTCGATAAAATCTAGTTCAAATTTTCGTGTAAAAATTTCTCGAGACTTTCGGTGCAACTCCCATCCGGAGAGAAAGAAAACTTCTTCCAAAACTGATACAAAAACACCCCCAAATCATCTCGCACAAATCGTTCAAAATATTCTTCTGCACGAATACGGAATTCTTTCGAATTTTCAATTCCCATAGATTCACAATTGGAATGCAGCATCTCATTATTTTCAAAGGTTTTTTGTAGGTTTTCATCTGAATATTTTTTCAATTCAGCCAAAAATGTTTCACGCTCCACTGGCGCTTTTTTGTCTCGGAAAAAAGACTGATATTTTCGGATCAATTGCTCCGCCAACAAACTCTCCGCATGTTCCCCATACCCACGGTCAATTTTTAAAGAATCCGGAGCAAGATCAATAATTTTTTGTAATTCTTCGGACGACAATTTTGAAGCAATCTCCGCTGCAATTGGATTCACAAAACAGTGCAATATTTCGTGCTCTGCGTTGTCCAAATCGTGCGGAACAATCAAAACAGAATCACCCCCCTGGATTCCAAATCCATTATTATTTTTTTATTTTCCGGAAGCGTAGGAACCAAAATGATTTTTTCTAAATGCTTCCCCAAACCCAAAATTTCTTTGGCAAACCTTGTTCGTTTTTTCAATTCCGAATGCCAAGATTGATGCCCTTCTTTTTGATCTTCAAAAAATTGACTCTCTTCTTCCAAAAAAGAAATGTTTTCTATTTTTTGTCGTACACGATCGAGATCATCCAATGTCACAGAAAAATCTTTTTCTTTCGCCAAAAATTTCTGAATTTCCGAAAATTTGTCCGGATAATCAAGACAAAACGCCAACTGCAAAAAATTTTCATCATTTTCGCCCGTTTCCAAGAATTCTGCAGAAGTCACAAACTTCATCGCTCGCAATAAATTTGGAGGCGTCGCAGTCTCCACCGAAAAATCTTCTGCCAGTGATTCGTGATCTTCAATCATTCTGCGTATTTTAACATATTTTATGTCTTTTTTCAACTCCCCAGTTCTCCCTTTTTTTGGTACGCTCCGCGTGATGAATTTCCTGGAAAATCTGAACGACGCGCAAAGATCCGCAGTCGAAAAAATATTTGGCCCCGTGCTGGTACTTGCCGGTCCAGGAACGGGAAAAACACACCTACTCACCGCGCGAATCGGACACATTTTGCAGCAGACGGATGCCAATCCAGAAAATATTTTGTGTCTGACTTTTACCACGGCCGCCGCAGTCGAAATGCGAGAACGACTGCGTAAAAAAATAGGGCCTGCCGCATACCGAATCTGGATCGGGACATTTCACGCTTTCGCCGAATGGGTAATGACGCAGTACCCAGAAAAATTTGAAACATTGAAAACCGGCCGCGACATTGCAGACGATCTGCAGCGTGCACTCGCCTACAGGGATGCGATCCGAACAAAAAACTGGCAGTACTTTCGACCAGTCCACGACGAGCTCATGAACCAAAACGATGTCCTGTTTTCAATTTCAAAAATGAAACGTGAAAACGTGTCGCCCGAAAAATTACGTGAAATGATCCCGGAGGAAAAAGAACGACTCGAATCTGATCCGAAAAATTTTTACCAGAAAAAATACAAACAATTTGAAGCGGGAGATTGGAAACCACAGGCGCGAGAAAAAATCGATCGCACGATCGAAAAAATGTCGGAGTTCGCCGAGCTCTGGGAAGTTTTTGAAAAAAAACTCGCGAATCGCGGCGGGTACGATTTTGACGATCTGATCCGCTGGGTCACCGACCGGCTCAAAACCGACGAAAATCTGCGATTTGATCTGCAAGAAAAATTTCAGTGGGTGCTCGTCGACGAGTACCAGGACACAAATTCCGCGCAAAACGAAATCGTCTGGGCGCTCTCCGATTACGAGCAGCCGAACGTTTTTGCAGTCGGCGATGACGACCAGTCGATTTACCGATTTCAGGGCGCAAGCGTGGAAAATGTACGCCAGTTTCGAGAAAAATTTCCGGAGCGCGCAGAAATTTCGCTCGTGGAAAATTATCGTTCCGGACAAAAGATTCTGGACGCGGCGTTCGCCAGCGTGCAAAAAAATCTCGATCGCGCCGATCCCGAACGTACACTTTTTGCGGCAGGAGCGAACAAAAAATTCGAAGAAAAAATCGAGCGCGTCGCCGTCGGATCGCGCACCGCGGAGCAAAATTGGCTGATCGAACAGATTCAAAAAGATTTGAAAAATGGAACCGAGCCGAACGAAATCGCGGTGCTCGTGCGCAAAAATTCGGAAATCGACGAACTCGCAAAAATCCTCCCGCGATTCGGAATTCCGGTGGCAGCGGCGGTTCGCGGGAATATTTTGGAAAATGAAAACGTGCGCCGCGCGATCCAACTTTTGAAAATTTTTGCCGCGCCGGATTTGGACGACGAACTTTTCGAGCTGCTGCACGCGCCGTGGTGGGAAATTCCGAGCGAAAAACTTTTGAAATTGTCGCTGCAACGCCACGAAAAAAAATCAAATCTCGTCGCGGAACTTTTGAATTTCGAAATCGCGTTTCCGAAATTTTTGGCAGATTCTCGGAAAAATTTTTGGCACTGTCGCCCCGAAGTTTTGGCGGAAAAATTGGTGTACGAATCCGGGATGCTCGACTGGATCACGCGCGAAAAAAATGTCGAATCGCTCGCCGCCGTGCGGAAATTTCTCGACTGGATTTCCGATCAAAAATGCGAAAATTTGACCGAAATTTTGGAACGGATCGAACTGCTGACAAAACTTAAAATCAAAATTCGCCCCGACCCGCTCCCCGCCGACCACCGGAGCGTTCACCTGCTCACCGCGCACAAATCGAAGGGGCGCGAATTCGACACGGTTTTTGTGCCAAATTTGATCGCGGGCGGCTGGGGAAACGCGCGCGGGAAAAGTTCGAACGTGCCGCTGCCGCAACTTTTCAAAGATTCGCACGACGAAAACGAGGAAGATCGCCGGCTGTTTTTTGTGGCGCTGACGCGCGCGCGGAAAAATTTGAAACTCAGCCACGCCACCACCGACACCGCCGGCCGCGAAAAAACGCCGTCAATTTTTTGGTTCGAAATTCCGGACGAACTCGCTGTCGATCTCGATCCAGATCCGATCGAGGAACGCGCGCAAAAACTTTTGCCGGTGCTGCTGCAGTCGGGAAAAAATTTGGAACTCACCCGCGACGAACGCGAAATTTTAAAATTTCAGGTGGAAAATTTTGTCTGGTCGGCGACCGCGCTGAACAGTTTCTTGGAATGTCCGCGCCGATTTTTATTTGAAAAATTGTACCGATTTCCCCGCCGCTCGCAGCCGCAACTCGCACTCGGCGTCGCGCTGCACGAGGCGCTCGAGAAAACTTTGCGCGGAGAAATTTCAGCTGAAAATTTGAACACAAATTTTGAACGATCGCTCCGCGGACAAAATCTCACTCGCTCAGATTTTGATCGATTGCGCGCGCACGGATTGAAAATTTTGGAAAAAAATTTCGCAGAAAAATCGGAAACCTGGCGCGCAGAAAATGTCGTGCTCGAGTTTGATTTTGGGAAATTTTCTCCCGACATCGACGGCATCCGCGTCACCGGAAAAGCGGACAAAATTGTATTTTTGGACGGAGAAAAATCGAGTGCAAAAATCGTGGATTACAAATCTGGCGCACCGAAATCAATTCGCGCCGGCGAACGAAATTGGCGACAACTGGTTTTTTACGATTTGCTCGCGCGGGCGACGAATCAGTCGTGGCGCGTGGAAAATTGCGAACTCGAATTTCTCACGCCCGACAGCGGCGGAAAACTCGGCACGCGCGCGCTGGAAATTTTGGAAAAAGATCGCGAAATCGTGATCGAGGAACTCAAATCCGCGAACGAAAAAATCCGAAATCTCGAATTCCCGCTCGTCGAAAATCCGGACGGAAATGCCGACATCGAATTTTGGCAAAATTTTGGAAAATAATTAAGCGGCAAGTTGCGGCAAATCATTCGAACCTGGCATCTGTACACCTTTCCCCATCTGAATTTTTTTGATCAAGACAAAGCCCTCCTGCAAATCTTTGTAGTCAATGTTTGGATTTTTATCCCATGTGTCATATTTTTGACGCGAAACGATAAAATTTTTCTTTTCCATTCCGTCCTCTGGGTCCACCAAATCCACTCCAGTTACAAACCCAGGATTACCTTTTTTAACTTTTTCAAATTTTTCTCGATCAATATTTGTTTGAAAATCGTATCCATTTTTGAGTCCCCATTCGATCACGTCCATCTGTCCAGCTTCAAATCCAATATTTTCTTCCTCAATTTTCTTATTTTGCTTAAGAATGCCAAAAAAATCTTCTGCTTTTCTCAAAAATGTCGTTCCGGAAATCCCCAAGTTTTGAGACTGCACAAGTCGATGATACATATTCCAGCCCTTATCCATACGATCAAAAATCAACTCCGCCGTTTTCCCGGATTCATTCAAAAGTTGAAATGAAATTCGGTCTCCTTCGTAATAAATTTTGTACTGATTTTTTTCATCTAAATTTTTCGAAAAAACTTCTAGATGATCCTTCGAATTCCGAGCCACCGCCGATTCGAAATTTTTGACAATCTGCGACTCATCAAAATCCTGTAAAAAGGATTCCTTTGGGTTTATTTCCGTAGTGGCCTCAATTCTTTGTTTATTTTTTTCCGAAACCACCGCTTCTATCCTTTTAAAAAAATCTTCGCCCAATTCTTCTGCCTGATCCGGAGTAAAAAAACCAGGCTGCAAAAATGCCTCCACACCGTCGTGTTGCATTCCTTCAAAACGGCTTCCTTTTCCTGAATCAATCATCACTCCACCGCGATTAAATCTCCAGTCCAGATAAGACGATTTTTATTCGTTCCGACTGGCGTGCACGTCATCAACGTGATCATTTTTTCATCGGTCGGCTGGTTCAAAACTGACGTCTGCGTCGGCGGAATCACAAACGACTGATCGAGCTGGTACAGGTATTTTTTTCCTTCCCAGTACACTTCCACCTCATCGCCGACTTCGAGCTCGTGCAGCAACGCAAAAACATCTTTGTACCGCCCGTTGTCCCAAACGTAGTACGACGAGTGCCCGGTGAGAAAAAAGTTTCCAAAATTCCCCGGCGCGTGCGAAACCGGATGCACCACGACGCCGTCCTGCAATCCGGACTGAATCGTCGCTTCAAGTTTTTTCCAATTTTTGTGACTCGGAACCATGACCAGCGGAACATTTTTTCCGATGCGCGGCAGCACGACGCGATTGTCCGACGGATGCACGCGAATGTCAGAAAAAACATTTTTGGCTGAATTTTTCGGTTTAATTTTTGAATCGCGAAACGGAGTTTTTACTTTTTCAATTTTTTGAATTTGAGGAACAACTGCGAGCTCGCTCGATTCTTTTTCAAAAACAGAAGTTTTGAGTTCAGAAATTTTAAAATCTGCGATCTGCGAGTACGCGGAAAAATTCATTCCAACCTGCGTCACGCTCCAAACTCCGATCGTCGTCATCGCAAAAACTGCCAAATCTTTCCAGAGCGGGCGACGTTTTTTTACTCGAAAATCGAACGCGGACACGGCTGGTTTTTCCGTTTTTTCACCGAACAAATTTGTCGATTTTCCACGAACTGGCTGCGGCCGACGCTGCAATTCCCAGTAATCCGCGAACGAAAGTTGATCGTCGTTTTTGGGTTCTGGCGTATTTCGGCGTCCGAACGGAAATTGGAACTGAGTCATTTTTTTCAAAAACAAATCAGGACATTTTACCAGATTTTATGCGGTTTCTCAACCGATCCGAGTTGCAAAAAACAGAATTCCTTTTTTTATAAAAATGATAAAAACGGACGACAAAAAATTTGAACAAAAAATTACGCTGAAATTCCAATCGCTTTTTTTACCTGTTTCAATTTTTTATTGGCAATCGATGCCGCTCGATCCGCACCGTCCTGCATGATTTTTTCGACTTCGTCTAAATTTTTTGCCAAGATTTCACGGCGTTCTCGCGCCGGAGCGAAGTGCTCCCAGACGAGTTCAAAAAGTTGTTTTTTTGAATCCCCAAATCCGATCGCGCCCGATTTATATTTTTTTTCAAGCGCAGCGATTTCTGGGTTTTCAAAAAGTTTGTGAAACTGAAACACCGTGCAGGTTTTGGGATCGATCGGGTCTCCGAGCGAAATCGCGTCGGTTTTGATCGACATTATTTTTTTGCGGAGCGATTTTTCATCGTCAAAAATCGGGATTGTGTTTCCGTACGATTTCGACATTTTTTGTCCGTCGAGTCCTGGAATTGTCTGCAATTTTTTGGAAATCTGCGGCTCAGGCAATGTGAAAATTTCACCGAACTGATGGTTGAATTTTTGTGCGATGTCGCGCGCCATTTCGACGTGCTGTTTTTGGTCTTTTCCCACCGGAACTCCGATCGCGTCGTACAACAAAATGTCCGCTGCCATCAACATCGGGTACGTAAAAAGTCCCGAATTTGTTTCGAGTCCTTTTGCTTTTTTGTCTTTGAAACTGTGCGCTCGCTCCAACATTCCCAGCGGCGCCAAACACATCAAAAACCATGCCAATTCCGAGTGCGCCGGCACATCCGATTGCCGCCAAAAAAGTGATTTTCGTGGATCGAGTCCCAACGCGATGTAATCCAGAACGATATCGCGCTGATTTTTTTTGAAAACTTCCGGATCTCGCACCGTCGTGAACGCGTGCAAGTCGGCGATGAAAAAAAACATTTCGTTGCCCCCCGCCTGCGCCTCCAGCATCGGCTGAATCGCTCCAAAATAATTTCCCCAGTGAAGTTGCCCACTTGGCTGAATCCCGGTCAAAATACGTTTCATCGCGAGAATTTTGACGAATTTCTGGAAAAGTTACAACTTTCAATTTTTAATTTTTCATTTTTAATTTTTAATTTTTCAAAGTTCATACTTTTTTGAATCGAGCAAATGGCCGTCGCCGTGTTTTTTGTGCTGTTCGTAAAAATCAAAAATCAATTCTTCCGCCTGCTCGTTATTTTCGACACAGTACACAAAATTCAGATCTTCCGGCGAAATCAAATTTCGCGACAAAAGTTCGTCGCGCACGAAATCTTTGATTTTGTGCCACATTTTTCCGTGGAGAATAATCGGCATTTTTGGCACGTGAGCAACCTGCACGAGCTGCCACGCGTAAAAAAGTTCGAGCGCGGTTCCCACTCCGCCCGGCATCACGACCACGACGTTGGAAAGTTTCATAAAAGTTTCGAGCCGATTTGAAAATCTCAAAAAATGTTTTTTGATGTCGAGATGTTTATTTCCCGAATTTTCGTGCGGAAGTTCGATCGTGAGCCCGATCGATTTCGAATCTGCACTCGATCCCATTTTGTGACCGTAATTTGCAGCTTCCATCAATCCCGGTCCCCCACCCGTCACGATGTCGATATCGTGTTTTCCGATTTCTTCCGCGAGCGAAAATGTCGTTTTGTAAAATTCATCCTCCGGCTGCGTCCGCGCCGAACCAAAAATCGCCACTCGAAATTTTTCAGGAATCAGTTCGTCTTCGATCGGAAACGGTTTTTCGTTGGTCATTTTTTTGAATAAAAAAGTTTTCGAGAAAATTGTACCGAATTTCTCAAACTCGAGAAACCATTTTTACTTTTTCTATGAAAAATATTTCTCCGAAAGTTTCGCCACAAGTTCTGAAATTTTGATGCGTTCCTGCGTCATCGTATCGCGGTCGCGGATCGTCACCGATTCATTTTCCAACGTTTCGTAATCCACGGTCACGCAGACCGGCGTTCCGATTTCGTCGTGTCGGCGGTACCGTTTTCCGATCGCGCCGCCATCGTCGTACTGCACGAGTCCGAAGATTTTCAATTTTTCAAGAATCTCGCGAGATTTTTCTGGCAGTCCGTCTTTTTTCATGAGCGGAAAAACCGCAACTTTGACCGGTGCGAGTTTCGGCACGATTTTCAAAACCACGCGCTCAGATCCGTCCTCCAATTTTTCCTCGCAAAATCCCTCGCAGATCACCGCCAAAATCGTGCGATCGACGCCAAAAGTCGGTTCCAAAACGTGCGGCACAAACGGTTCCCCGCCCTCGTCGCGCCAGCGCAATTTTTGATTGGAAAACTTTTCGTGCTGCGTCAGATCAAAATCCGTGCGGTACGCGAGCCCGTACAATTCTTTTTTTCCAAACGGAAAATCGTACTCGATGTCGATCGTGCGCTTGGAATAATGGGAAAGTTTTTCCGGCGCGTGCTCGTACTCGTGGAAATTTTCCGGCGAAAGTCCGATTTCCTCGCACCAATTTTTCATCGCGTCGAACCATTTTTCAAAAAGTTTTTCCCAATTTTCCGGACGGATAAAATATTCAATTTCCATCTGCTCAAACTCGATCACGCGAAAAATAAAATTCCCCGGCGTGATTTCGTTGCGGAACGCTTTTCCGATTTGCCCGATCCCGAACGGAAGTTTGACGCGCGTTGAATCGACGACATTTTTGTAGTCGAGAAAAATCGCCTGCGCGGTTTCCGGCCGCAAAAACGCCTGCGAGTGTTCGCCGGTTTTCGCCATCTCCGTGGAAAACATCAAATTAAATTTTCGCACCGGCGTGAAATTTTTTTCGCCACATTTCGGACACTTGATGTCATTTTCGGCAATTAATTTTGAAACCGCGTCGTCGTCCAAACCTTCGCAGTCAATTTTCAGTTTTGATTCAACCAAATGATCCGCGCGCAATCGCGCTCGGCAGTTTTTGCAGTCGACGAGCTGATCGTTGAAATTTTCGAGGTGCCCGCTCGCCTCCCAGGTTTTTGGGTGCAGCAAAATCGGTCCGTCGATTCCGACCATTTCTTCGCGATCGCGGACGAAATTTTTCCACCACAAATCTTTCACATTTTTTTTGATCTCCGATCCGAGCGGCCCGTACGAGTACGAATTGGCGAATCCACCGTAAATTTCTGAACTCGGAAAAATAATTCCCCGACGTTTGCAGAGCGAAACAATTTTTTCCATCGATTTTGTCATCTGTACATTTATAAGGTGTCGTGCGTCATTTTAAAAAATTCTGGGAAAATGTCGAATTTCTGCATGTTTTCACTTGAAAAAAAAGAAAAAGTTTGGTACAATTCCCCGATAACTTCGCACAAAATGAACGATTCAGACATCCTCAAAAAATTACACGACGCACTTTCCAACGCGAAAGCGTCATTTGCAACCGCCGAAAAATGGCTGGAACAGTACGCTCAAAAGCAAGGACTCGAACTCGATCCGATAAAAGCAAAAGCGAAAGAAATTGATTTTGAAGATGATTCTTCCGACGAAGATGCTCGCGTCCTGGAAGGAATTTTTGATGGACAAAATATGATCACGTCGGACGAACAAAAATATCCCGTTCCGGCCAACTACGCTTCGAAATCAAAACTGATCGAAGGCGACAAACTCAAACTCACGATTCAACCGAACGGCGCATTTGTGTACAAACAAATCGAACTTATTCCACGCAGATTGATCACTGGACAACTTATTTTGGAAGGAAGTCAGTATCGAGTGCTGACAGATTCACGAGAATACAATGTTTTGTACGCATCTGTGACATTTTTCCGCGCAAAAGTCGGAGACATGGTCACCGTCATCGTTCCCGAGGATGGACTTTCCGGCTGGGCCGCGATTGAAAATGTGCTCCCACAAACAGAAATCGTTTCGGTGTAAAAATTTCAACAGCAAAATTTGAAAAAAACGGTGCAGTGCCACTCGACTTTTTTTGAAAATAAAAAAAACGCCACCTCTTTCGAAGTGGCGAGAACGACGGGACTCGAACCCGCGACCTCCGCCGTGACAGGGCGGCGCTCTAACCAGCTGAGCTACGCTCTCGCAAATTTGAACGGCGGAGAGATTGTAGAAATTCCGAGAAAAACGTCAAATTTTTTTTGGAAAACAGCCGCAGAAAATCTTTTCGAAAAAACAGCGTCAACTCAATATTTTTCCTGATTTTTTCAAACGATCAGAACTCGTTTCCCGAATTTTTTTGAAATTAAGTTGCTCAACCTGCGCTCGAATTCCTGATTTCAAATCCACCGTCGGCGCGTACCCGAGCGTTTTCGAGATTTTGGAAATGTCGGCTTCCTGCCCGCGCACGTACATTTCGGTGACCGGATTTGGAATACGAATCGCAGAAACATTTTTTCCAAACGCCTCGTTAATAATTTCAAGAATTTCGTTGAACGTCGCAAATTCCCCAGTTCCAATGTTGAAAATTTCACTTCCCAATTTTCCGTCAAATTCGATCGCGCGCGTTATTCCCTGCACCACGTCGACAACATTTGTAAAATCACGAAACTGCTCGCCGTCACCAAAAATCACCGGCGACTCGTCCCGCGCCACATCCCAAACAAACTGCGAAATCATGTTGGCAAACTGCCCCTTCGCCTCCTCGTTTGGACCGTACACCGACATAAATCTGAATCCGACGGTTTCGATTTCTGGGAACTGCTGCGTGAAACATCGCGCGCACTGCTCGTACAAAAATTTTGTACAAGCGTAGTGATTCGGAGGAATCACCATTTGCGTTTCCACGAGCGGCATCGGATTGTTTCCGTACAACGAAGAAGTCGAAGCGTACAAAAACTTTTTGGCGCCCGAATCGTGTGCAAATTTCAAAGTCTGGCAAAAACTTTCGACTGAATTTCGGTACCCATCGACAAATCCGTCGCCGCCAAACATCGGCGCAGAACTCGTTCCTGCCAGATGCAGCACCGCGTCAAATTTTTCACCACATTTTTTCAAATCAGAAAGTTTGCACGCATCGCCTTCGATAAATTTCACCGCGGAATTCAGATTTTCCGAATCGCCGAGAAACAAATTATCGAGCGCCACCACGTCATATTTTTCGCAATTGAGATTACAAAAATTCGAACCGATAAATCCGGCTCCTCCCGTGACCAACACTTTCTTTTTCATCACGAGAAGTGTACAAATTTTGAAAATAAAAAAAAGCCCCGAACTTCGGAGCTTTCTTCTGATAAATTTTCAATCAGCAATTTACAACGTCAATAATTCCCGCATTGATTCTGCACAAAGATACCGGTACACGATTTGTAATTTCTTCAATTTGGCTTGCGCTTGCGCTTGCCCTGTGGAATTCCCAAGAAACGAATACTTCCATTGAATTCCCTCAAGCGGATTCACGAGATCGACGATGAATACTTCTCTTTTTTCTCCCTCATCTTCAGAAAAACTGCAGATCAATTTCTTTTCTTTTCCTTTTGAAGAAACTGTCAAAAAATAACCCGTTCCCAGTATCTGTACGGTCATTTCTCCGTCGTATTCTTCCCCCGTCGGAATTTCGGAGTGTTCAAACTCCAATTCATTTTGATTTTCGAAATAAATTTCTTTCAATTTATTTGCCATAAACATTGGTAAAACATCATAAAAACTGTTTTCCAATTGAAACAAATTCATTTCTAAGATTTCGCTGTAGTTCATTTTTTTATTTTTAAAAGGTTAAACATCTCCCCGATCCGCCAGACGAACCGCTCGAGATGCTTCCCTTTTTTGCTGATCGAAATGTCAGAGAACGACTCGGATCGCACGCGGCGATTTCAAGTACAATTATTTTTTAGAATTTTCACGGAAAAAAGTCAACTCACAAAAAAAAAGCCCCGAACTTCGGAGCTTTCTTCTCTAATCATTTCTCAATCAATCAGCAAAAATTAATTTTTAAGCATTTTTAATTCATAAATAACAGCTCTCGCCATTTCTATTTGTGTATCCATTAACGCCTTTTTCACTAATTTGTTCTTGCCAATTGTGGCGAACTCAAAAGCCCAAAAAACTCTACTTGGCTGAACATACCCCATGTTTGTAATGGAAATGTCTGTCATTGAATCCTTTCTTATTATTAAATCTTCTCCACAAACTTTAGTTCTGGCTAATTCTTGACTTTCACCCAGTTTAATTGCGTCAAGTCTTGGCCTCAACTCAGGCAACAAATCTATTAAATCCTGTTCTAGCTTTCTCAATAAATTTTGGGTCAAGACAACTTAACGGGTCAATTAAAACCTGTTAACCTTTTCT
>JABGQW010000016.1:0-86482 GCA_018648585.1 bacterium
CTTCATCATGACTACAGATTAGCATTTTTTATTTCGCTATTCTAGGCATGACCCTTAAAAATTAATAATTTTTGGTCTTCGGACCACGACCCCGCATTCTTTTAAAAAATGGAGGGATACGGTCCGAAGTAAATTTTGATGCCGAAAAGAGCTGGAAATCCTCGCCCCCCGAATTTCACAAAACAAAAATTACAAACGTTCCCCAAGAAAGTCAAATTCATTTTGTCAATATTTCGAATTTTAAAAATCCCCGACACAAAATCGGTCGGGGAAGAGCTCATTTTCAAAAACCAAATTATTTTCTTTCTTTTGTGTGTTTTTTTTTCCGCCCTTTGTTCTTTGTTGTTCGAGCGCGTTCTTTTTTTTGTTCATCTCGAAGCGTTGCTGTTACGGTGCCTCCCTTTAGTTTTTTTTTCGGTCTCATTTTTTCTAATTTTAAAAGATTAAACAATCGATAAATTTACTCCGCGATACTGCGCACAAAAATGCACAAAACCACAGAGTAAATTCAAAAAATAATTATTGATTTGCCGAAAAGAACCTGAGAATTTTCTCCCCCAAAATTCTACGACAAAATATATAAAAAATATCACAAAAAAAGTCAAGGCCGCGGAATACTCCGGACCCTGACAAAATAATTTTTGAGAAAAAATTTAATCAGCAACTTTTTCTAACCCGAATTCTTCCACCGCAGGTTTTCGCGTTTTTTCTTTGTGATCAGCAACTGCTTTCCACGCCGCCTGAAAAAAGTCCCAACAAATTTCCATCGATTTTGGAGATTCCCATAAAGTTTGATTTCCTGTGTTCGTTTTTTGAATCGCCGTCCACATCGAAATTCCAGCAAGTTTCAAAAAATTTTTTTCCCCATCAAAAAGATTCACAAGAATCATTTTTTTTGAATTTTTATAAATTTTTTGAATCATCATTCCTTGTGGTATTTTTCCAAAAATATATCCGCTTGCGTTTGGATCTTTTCCCGTTGTACAAGATAATTCAATTCTTTTTTTCCGCATCAATGCTGTAAAAATTCGCAATTCCGTTTCTTCTAATTTTTTTGATTTCGTCCCCATAAAAAAGTTTTTTAATTAAATTTCATTTCGCGATATTTAAAAATATCCTCCCGCCTTTTTTCAAAAAAAACAAAACGATATTTTCAAACACACGCCGCTTTTTCTCAAAGATCAATGCAAATTTCCCCCCCCGCAAATTTGACGGGCGTATTTTGTGAATTTAAAAACTTTTGTCAAAATTTTCTACTTTTTCATCATCGCAAAAAATGCGTCCTGCGGGATCGTCACTTTCCCAAACTGTTTCAATCGTTTTTTCCCTTTCGCTTGTTTTTTCAAAAGTTTGTTTTTACGCGTCACGTCGCCACCGTACAATTTTGCTGTCACGTCTTTTCGCATCGCGGAAATTGTTTCGCGCGCGACAATTTTTCCACCGATCGCCGCCTGAATTTTGATCGCAAACTGCGCTTTTGGAATAATTTCTCGTAATTTTTTGCACCACCGCTCACCGATGTGGTGCGCTTCCGGCTTGAAAACAATCTGCGACAACGCGTCCACGCGGTCATCCGCCACGAGCAAATCGAGCCGCGACAAATTTCCCTGGCGCAGTTCGAGCGGTTCGTACGCCATCGACGCGTACCCGGACGAAATGGATTTCAAATCATCGTAAAAATCAGTGACGATTGACGCCAGCGGAATTTCGAATGAAAGATCGACCCGCAGCGGATCGGTGTACTGCAAATTTTTGTGAACGCCGCGACGATCCGTGCAGAGTTTGATGATCGCGCCGACTTGTTCCGACGGACAAAAAATATTTATTTTGACCCACGGCTCGTGAATTTCTGTGTAATTTCCCGCGTCAGGAAGTTCTGACGGATTGGCGATCGTGCGCCGCTCGCCGTTTGCGCGCACAATTTCGTACTCGACCGACGGCGCAGTGACCAAAATGTCGAGATCAAATTCGCGTTCGAGTCGCTCGCGAACGATATCCAAATGCAGTAATCCGAGAAATCCAACGCGAAATCCGTTTCCCAGCGCAGCAGAACTTTCGGGGGTAAAAACGAGCGAAGCGTCGTTCAAAACCAGTTTTTCCAAACTTTTTCGCAGCAACGCAAAATCGTCGCCCGCGATCGGATAAATTCCCGCGAAAACAAACGGCGTCGGTTCGGCGTACCCGGGCAACGCTGGTGGCGCTGTTTTTTTGGAACCGATTTCCGGATTTTCCAGATTTCCCGACCAAATCGTGTCGCCCACTTTTGCGTCGACGACATTTTTGAGTCCGGTCACGATGTACCCGACTTCGCCAGATTTTAAACTTTTTGTCGGACAATATCTTGGATTGAGAAATCCAACTTCCGTCGGCGTCAAATCGCGCCCAGCGCGGAGCAACCGAACTTTTTGCCCGGGAATAATTTCTCCAGAAAAAACGCGAATCGAACTCACCACGCCGCGGTACTGGTCAAAAGTTGAGTCAAAAATCAACGCGCGAGTTTCTCCGTCTGAAAAAATTTCGGAATGATTTGCAAAAATGTCATTTTTTTTCGGCGCAGGAATTTTTTCAATCACGTGATCCAGCAGCGCTTCGACGCCGGTTCCGTCTTTCGCAGAAATGTGCAAAATTTCGTCCGCACGAAATCCGAGCAGATTTTCAATTTCGAGCGCGCGCCGCTCCGGCTCTGCCGCGGGGAGATCGATTTTGTTGAGCACGGGAATAATTTCGAGTCCCTGTTCCATCGCGAGAAAAACGTTCGCCAGCGTCTGCGCCTCCACTCCCTGCGTCGCATCGACAACGAGAATCGCGCCCTCGCACGCCGCGAGCGATCGAGAAACTTCGTAGCTGAAATCCACGTGCCCGGGCGTGTCAATCAAATTCAGTTGGAAATTTTTCCAATTCATCCGCACCGGCTGCAACTTGATCGTGATGCCGCGCTCGCGCTCGAGATCCATCGTGTCGAGCAGCTGCTCTTTCATTTCACGCGACTGCACCGTTCCCGTTTTTTCGAGAAACCGGTCGGCGAGCGTCGATTTTCCGTGATCGATGTGCGCGATGATGCAGAAATTTCGAATTTCCATCTTTTCAATTTTTGAAATATTCTCGACAAACCGCGGGGAAAACAAAATGTGCCGTTCGTCGCGGAGTGTAAAAATTTTGGGGAAATTTGCAACTCCCGCGCGGGAAAAGTAGAATCGAGGAAATCGAAAAAAAATGAAAAATGTTCGGGGATTTTCGTTGATTGAATTAATTGTCGTGATCGCGCTGATCGCGATTTTTTCAAGCATCAGCTACCCAACTTTTACGCGTTGGCACGACCGCGACGCGTTTTCGAAAGAAACAAATTTGTTTTCTGATTTATTTGACGACGTGCGCACAAACACACTTTCCGAGAAATTATGTCCGTCCGGAAATCCGTCGACCGCGTGGAAATTCGAACTCACCGACAACAACTTTTCGATGAATTGTTTGTATTTTGGCGGCACCGATGTCGTGGAAACAGTTTCGCTGGAACAAAGTGAAAACAGTTTTTATAATTTTGAAAACAGTGACTGGAGAGATCTTCCACCTCTTTCCGACACAAAAAAACTCGAAATTTCATTTTTCACCGACGAAAAAAAACTTCCGAAAATTCTGTTCAACGGAGCAGAATATTCGCAGATAAAAATCCAATTTTCCTCGACGAAACAATCGACGCTCCCGACAAAACATTTTTATTTCAATCGCGTCGCGGGATATTTTTTCTGGGACGACGACGGCACTCGTACTTTTTAGATTTGAAGAATGAATTCTGAGTTTTTGCAAAAACTTCGCAAAAAAAATCCGGGCGAATCGCTGCTCGAAGTGATGATCGCGCTGGTCATTTTGGGAACGGTTTTGATCGGTGTTTTTTCCGTTTTGACGCGCACCTCCGCCGCCAACGCCAACATCAAAAACCAAATCGTCGCGCTCAATCTCGCCCGCGAGGGAATCGAGGCGGTTCGAAACATCCGCGACACAAATTGGCTCAAATTTTCTGGCGATCGACGAAACCGCTGGCTGTGTCTGGACAACGCCTGCGCGGAAAAAATCACCGCGGGGAATTACACGACCGAATTTGATTCTGGCGAAAATCGATATTTACTTTTTGAAATTGGAAGTTCCAACTCGCTCGAACTCGCCACGGATCCCGCAAATTTTGAAAGTTTTCAACTGTATTTTGACGAAACCGCGAATCGCTCCACGCACGCGACGAGCGGAACGCCGACAATTTTTTATCGCCAAATCCGCCTGACTCCCGGCACGCCGTTTTCTGATTCGCTCTCCGGAAACGAACCCATTTTTTGCGACGGAAATGTCGCTGCGTGCGCCACGGCAAAACTCGAAATCACCAGCCACGTCGAGTGGCGCGAGGGAAACGCAACGCGTTCCGTGCGACTCGGAACCAACCTTTTTGATTTTTTTGAACGCGAATCGTACAAATGAGAAACACTCGCAAAAACTCCGGATTCACGCTCGTGGAAATAATTATCGCGAGCGCCATCGCTGCGATCGTGCTGTCGATCGCGTTCGGAACGATCGGCACGATTTATTTTTCTCAGAAAAAAATAAATATTTCGCAGGATTTTTACGACGAAACGCGCGTGCTGATGGAGCGACTCGCGCAACTCGGGCGAAACAACACGATCGACTACGACCGATTTTTTGACGAAGTTGGCCCCGACGGATCGTGCTCAAATTCTGTTTCGTACCCAGAAATTTTTTACGCGGACACGGACGGCGACGGCGAGCTCGATCGAAATCTCGGCGGAACCGATGAAAATGGCGATGACGATCCGTGCACCGTCGCGTTTTTTGAAACTGGAAATATTTTATTTTTGATCAACGGCGATCGCACCGTGCAGACCGCGATTCAGTGGGATTCAACAAATTTCCAAATAGAAGTGCAGCGCCGCATCGGATTCGACGAAACCGAAAACGACGGAATCGCCGACGAGTGGTACGAATCTCCGCCCGCAAACTGCGAAACTTCGGGAAATGATCCGCTCGGAGGAACCGAACTCTGCTCGCTCGCGCACGACTGGACAGCGATTTCTCCGCCCGGGATAAAAATCGAAAATTTTGAATTTTTGCCGTCACCCGATCGCGATCCGTTTCTCGCGTTCCGCATCGACAGCGCGCAGATTCATCCGAACATTTTTTTCTCGCTGGAAACGTCGCTCGTCGATTTTGAAAAATCCGGATTCGACACCGCGCCAGAAATGCTGCTGCAATCCGTGGTTTCGTCGCGCGTTTTTGGAAACACGCACCGATAATTTTCAAATTCTCAAAACCGCAAACCCGTCATTTTTTATTTTTTATTTTTCATTTCCAGCGGTACACTCGCCGGCGATGAACGCTGAAAATTCAAAACCGGTCGTCGTCCGAATGCCGCCGAGTCCCACCGGGCACCTGCATCTGGGCACCGCGCGCGCCGCACTTTTTAATTGGCTTTTTGCGCACCACCACCACGGAAAAATAATTTTTCGGTGGGAAGACACCGATCTCGACCGCAGCGACGCGAAATTTGAGCGGGAAATTTTTGACGGCCTGGCGTGGCTCGGGATGGATTTTGAAAATGAGTGCGAACTTTTTCGACAGACGGAAAACGCCGCGCTGCACCGCGAAAAACTGGGGAAACTCTGGGACGCGGGAAAAGTTTTTCCGTGTTTTACCACGACTGAAAAACTCGACGAACTGCGAAAACTCGCCGCGGAGAAAAAAGAAAATTTTGTGTTTTGGTCGCCAGATCGAGATTTGGAAAAAAGGGAAGCCGAAGAAAAAATGAAAACCGAAAAATTTGTCTGGCGGCTGCGAACGCCGCGCGATCGCTGGATTGTTTTTAAAGATTTGGTGCGCAAAAAAATCAGCGTCAACACCGACACGATCGGAGATTTTGCCGTGGCGCGCTCCGACGGCAGCGTTTTGTATTTTTTGGCGAACGCGATCGACGACGCGACGCAGGGCGTGACGCACGTTCTGCGCGGCGAAGATCACGTTTCAAACACGCCGAAACAAATTTTGTTGTACGAAGCGCTCGGAGAAAATCCGCCAGAATTTGGGCACATTCCGCTCGTGCTCGATCACGCGAAACGGAAACTCAGCAAACGCAACGTCGATCCCGGGATTTGTGTTTTGGTGAAAGATTTTCAGGCCGCCGGATTTATTCCCGAGGGCGTCGTGAACGGGCTGGTTTTTCTCGGCTGGAATCCGAAATCCACGGAGGAAATTTTTTCGATGGACAATCTCGTTGAAAAATTTGAAATTGGAAATGTGAATCCCGGCGCCGCGCAGTACGATTTTGAAAAAATGTTGTGGTTCAACGCGCAGTGGATGCGCCGCGTGGAAGTTGGGAAATTGCAAAAATATTTTGAAAAATTCTCGGGGAAAAAAATCGAGCTGCCGGCGATCGAACTCGCGCGCGAAAAAGCAAAAACGCTGGTCGAGCTCGACGACGAATTGAAATATTTGATCGGCGATCCGGGCTGGAGTGCGGAAATTTTGGAGCACGAAAAAATGGGAATCACGATCGAGTCTGGGAAAAAAATGTTGAAAATAATTTTGGAACTTTTGGAAAAAATTTCTGTGGAAAATTGGAGCGCGGAAAAAATTCGAGAAATTTCTGTGGAAAAAATCGCAGCGCTCGGCGTCAAAAATGGAGAATTTATGTGGCCGTTTCGGGTCGCACTTTCAAATCGGAAAGGATCCGCTGGTCCGTTTGAAATTGCGGAAGTTCTCGGAAAAACCGAAACGATGAATCGTCTCGCGCGCGCCGCAAAATAAGTTGTTGAAATTTCAACTAAAATCCTGATCCGCCGTCGCCGCTTTTTTGCTACCCAAAACTTCCTGAACTCGCAACAAATCGCCCTGCGCTTTCTTTTCTTTCACGCGTCGATCGAGATAATTCGCGACCGATTCGTCTTTTTTTCGCACGTTGGAAAATCCATCTTTTGCCTGCAACATCAACATCCGCGGATTCACAATTTTTTTCTCAACTTCTGCGGACAAATTCACCGCGTACTCGTCGTCCAAAACGCTGGTTCGCGTCGGCAAAAATGCAGAAACTTTCGCCTGATTTTCTGTGGTTTGCGACGTTTTTTCTGGCTGATCAGCCGCCGCATTGTCAGTTTTTTCTGGAATTTTAGTGATCGATTCTGTCGCCGCTTTTTCGTTTTCAACGAGTTTTTGTTGCGATTCAACGGCTTTTCTCGCGGCAAATTCGGCAGCGGTTTCACCCGCTTTTTTGGTGTTCGCAAATTTTTCTTCCGTCCACCACAGCGGATTCTGTTTTCGTTTTTCGTTGAGTTCGCCCGAGAGCGCCCGCGTTTCTGTCAAAATAATTTCTTCCTCCACATCTTCTTCGAGCAATCCCAATTCTTCCATCGCCGCCGTTTTTCTCGCGGCAAACTCGGTGTCCGTTTCTCCCTGTCGACGAATATTCCACGATCGATCTTCTGTCTGAATCATTGACGTGTTGACCGGCAGCGTAAATTCCGAAACTTCTTCGAGCGATTTTTGTTTTTCTTCTTCCTGAACTCGTTTGAGATCTACGAGAAGTTTTTTGATGCGCGTTGAAAATTCTTCCGTCGTTTCCGATTGTCGTTTTGTAAATTGTGTCCAATCGGTAATTTTGACACCACTTTCCAAAACGCCTGGCAACGCCGGACCGTACGAATCTTCTCCCTCGAGTTCTGGCATTTGGAGTCCTGCGGCAGAAAAATATCGCTCAAGATCACCCATCGCTTTTTCTTTTCTCGCACGAAATTCGTCCCACGACTCATCATTTCGTTTGATGTTCCACGCGTTGTCTTTGTCCCAGATCGGCGATCGCCCCGAGGATTCCTGCTGATTCCAGCCAATGTCCAATCGTGTCGGATCGTAATATCCTTCGTTGATCTGATCGATTTCTTTCTGATTCAATTCCTGTTTTTTTCGCAACGCATCGTACTCATCAATTTCCATCGTTTCTCGACTCAATCGCAGCCGCAATCCTGACGATTCTTGTTTCGCCACTTGTTTTTCTTCCACTTCCGGTTGCTCGTGTTTGAATTCGAATGCACCGACAAACCACGCGGCAAATTCTTCGCGCGTGATCGTTTGGTTCTGAGAAAAAAGTTTTCGCGTAAATTCTACAAACATTCCATTTTGTTTCGCGGCAACAAGATGTGCCGCAACTGGATTTTCTTTTTTTATGTCGACAAAAGAAGTGTTGACTGCTTTTTCGTTGACATCGATGTCAAACGCCGTGATCAAAAGCTGAAGTGCGTTTTCGCGCGTCACTGGCTGTGTCGGATCAAAATCCGCGGCAATCAAATTGTATTTGAATGCGGTGTAGTACAATCGAGAATGCGGTTTATTTTCGAGCGGCCCCCAATCCAACTCGGACAACTCGTCTCGTTTGAGCGTGATGTACGACTCTGAAAGTCGGCAACGCTCCGCCAAAACAATTTCCAAAAGTTCTGCCCACTCGACCGATTTGTGTGGAGAAAAGGTGTGTTCTCCGTTTGGTGTCAACAATCCCAAACTGTACATTTTCGCCACCGCTCGGTAGTACTCCGACGTCGGCAACACATCGACAAAATCCATCGTCGTCGCCTGCGACTCAAGACAATGTTTTTCTGCCGCAGCTTTCATGTCAAATCGATTGAGCCCAAAAGCCGTCCACCCGATCACTTCTTTTTTGAGTCGCGCAAATCCGTCCACGGCAAGTCGTCCATATTTGTAGCCCGCAAAAACATTTTCTTTTCCCGACGACGTGGTGATGTAAATAATTTTTCCATCAATTCCAGAATTCACTTTCAAAACCTGTTCAAGCGATTCTTCGTACGTCATCGTTGGCTGATCCACCGACGTCCAGTATCCGCGTTTCCATCCGGCAAATGTAACCTTTCCGTTTCCTCCTTCGCGCACCACTCCATCTTCTCTCTGCACCAAAACTTTTGAATCGATCGGTGACAATTTTATCGAAAGATACACATCGCTGTACATCACCGAAACATCGACTTCTTCCATGTAGTGTCCAATGCTCCAAAATTTTGCGTGATAATCTGTCTGAATTGGAACGGCAAATTGAAATCCACCATTCGCGCCAGTCAGGGCAAAAAACTCATTTTCGCTGGAAGTAATTTTGACGTTGATTCCTTCGAGCGGCACATTTTTTTGATCGGTCACCACGCCCAAAATGTACACCGTCGTGTCCACCGTGAGCATTTCTGAAGTCAAATGATTCGTCGCGTCGTGAATAAAAATGTACTGCATTCCCGATGAAAATGTCACAGAAATTTCGGCTTCCCCGTCGCAATTTGCAAGTCCGACTCCCGCGACCACCGCCTGTCCGTCGACAATTTGAATCACTTCAAGATTGGCTCCGTGCTGAGAATTATTGACCGAAATCGAAGTCATTCCCGGATTCACGCGATCATCATCTGAAAGATCCGGCGTTTTTGGACTCAGCGCGTCCACAGCAATTGAAATGTAAATTTCGTTTTCTGTGGCGACGCCATCCGTGTGCGAAAAGGTTGCAGAAAGATTGTGAACTCCGACCGCGAGCGTCAATTCAAGAAAAACTTTCCCAGCATTATCCGCCTGCGCTGTTGCTAAAATTTCGTTTGCGCCACTTGGATCGCGGTAAAAACTGACGACCGCTCCCGGCGTTGCTGTTCCGTAAATTGTGAACGGCGCGTCGGTTTGTTCTGGTAGTTTTGGCGCCAGCAAAATGAATCGATGATCGAGCGCACTGCGCGGATTTGTTCCGTCGGTGTTAACTTCTGTTCCATCGGAAATCGTGTCGCCATCCGTGTCCGCCTGCGTCGGATCGGTTGCAAGTTGGAATTCTTGTAAATTTGTCAGTCCATCCGAATCCAAATCGAGCGCAGCATCCGCCGGATCTTCTGGATCGAGTTCGTAATAATTTTCCCACCAATCAGAAATTCCATCTTCGTCGCTGTCGTTCCCAATTTCTTTGACGGATTCTGTGTTTCCAAGAATGTCGACGGAATAATATTGAAGAGAAAAAATTCCATCGTCGGTAAAAACCAGTTCGGTTGAAGAAATTTCCGTTCCCTCCACCCATGTGCTCCCGTCGTCCACAGAATAAAAACTTGCTGAAACTCCTGCCGCCACCGCGGGTTGATCCGCTGGTCGCAAATGAACGACGAACGCCTGAGTTTGCTGCGTTGTCGGCGCTGCGACTAAAGTTGTCGGAGCGGTTCGATCCACTTTGATTGAAACTGTTTCGCTGTAACCCTGATTTCCTGCGTTGTCCGTCGCGCGCGTTCGAAATTCGTACTGTCCATCTCCGTCGTCGTCGAATGAAAAGGAAGTTCCCGAAATATCTGTAAAATCGTAATCGTCACCAGAAATCGAACCATCTCCATTTTCGTCAAATCGTACCTGCACAAAAACGCTCGCGTCGTCAACTCCCGATCCGGAATCGGCTGTTCCGGTCGTAAAATCAACCGAGTCTTCCGTCGTGAAACCATTTTCTTCGTTGGGATCAATCGGTGCGCTGGGCGTGAATGTTGCCGTCGGCGCAATCGAATCAATCTGAACCGAAAGTGTTTGTGGCGTTTCTGCATTCCCGGCCTTGTCTGTCGCGAAATAAATCACCGTGTGCGATCCGTCCGTCAAAAGATTTATCGGTTCGGAAAAAGAAGATTCTGTTCCGGCGTCAACTTGGGAACGAATTTCAAAAAGCCCAGAACGATAATCCGTGCTGCCTCCGGCCGTTGACAACGGATCAAATAAATTTGCTCCAGGATCGCTCGCACCAAGTCCGACCAAAACCGAAGATCGGTACCAGCCGTTGTCTCCCGTCGTTCCGATCAAAACTGGCGTGGCGGAAGTCGGCGCAACTTTATCGATCAAAACGCGTAATGTTTCTGAAAACGCGCCCGGATTTCCGGCCGCCGATCCACGAACTTTATATTCAAATGTCGTTCCGTTTGTTTTTGTTTCCACATCTGAAATGGCCAACGTGCTTGAATTGGTCGAATCAAACAATAAATCGTTGCGATAAATTTCGTACGCATCCAGTCCCGGCAAATCTGTCGCCGGTGTCCACGCTCCCGAAACGGCATCCGTTTGAAAATAATTTTGTCCCGAAACAAATGTCGGCGCGCTCGTTGCCGCGGTGTCGATTTCAATTTCAACGGTGTTGGATTCTGTCGTGAGTCCAGCAAGATTTATCACCACCACTTTGTACTCGTACAAATGTTGGTGCTGCATTTCTGTGACATTGAAATTTTGGTTGATGGTCGTTCCGAGCGAAACAAAATCTTCCGTCATCGTCGATCCCGCACTCACGTCGTACGTTTTTCGAAAAATTTCTGAACTTAAAATTCCTGATTCGTCGTCCACTGGCGCCGTCCAGTACAAAGTTTTGGAAATGTTGGCCGTCGGAGAATCCGGCGTTCCGAGCGTGAAACTTTCTGGCGCTGTCGAATCGAGCATCGTCCCCGAACTCACCGCCCACGCGGAAACATTTCCCGCCTGGTCAATCGCACGCACGCGAGTGTAGTACGTGTTCCCATTTTCAACGGAAAACGGCGCGTCAATCACGTCCGTTGAAATCTCGACCGCAACCCAGTTGAGCCCGTGATAATGCGGAGTTGCGAAAGTTTGATCAGTGGCAATTTCTGCTTCAAAATGATCAATTCCTGAATTCGTGTCCGCAAACCCAGAATCTCCCCAAGAAAAAGTCGCCGTCCCGGTGATGGAAAATTCTCCGTCCGCCGCCGTCACTGCGCCCGTCGTCGGTGGCGTCAAATCAACAGTCGTCGAAACAACCGAAGACCAGTCCGAATCGGTTCCGCCAATACTTCGCGCTTTTACTCGGAAAAAATATTGAGTGCCATCCACCAAATTACTAAATTTGTGTGATCGCGCGTCACTCGACAATCCTCCCGACGAAGCTACGTTTTCGGAAAAATCAGTGACCGTCGATCGTTGGACAAAAAACTGTTCCGCTCGCGTGTCGTTCACTGTCCAATTTATTGTCGCGGAATTGACGTTTTTGTACGCATCGAGCGCGCTCATCGTCGGCACCGCCGGCTGCCCCAAATCAACAGTAAATGTTCGTGCCGCAGAACGATACACATTCGATGCCGCGGTCGTCCCAATGTACGGAAGCGCTGTCACGATGTGTTCTCCCGTGGTGAGTGCCGCCACACAACTCCAGTCTCCGCTCGAGTCGACTGTCGCCACACACAGTTCTGAAGTATTTTCGAAAAGATGAACATCCGTTCCCACGTCTTCGGAATCACTCACTCCTTCAAATGTAACATTTTGTTCCATCACAATTTCTGCGTCTGTTGGATCTGAAATCACCGGCGTAGAAATTTGAACGGTAATTCGGTTGTCTTCGTCGTTGGTAAATCCGTCTGCGTCAGAATCTCCGCCCGAGGTAAAAATTGCAAAATCCCGTTCCCCGGAAAAAATCGTTGATTCTGTTCCCGCGATCAGTGCTTGCGCCCGCGTGGTGTACATTCCGCTGGGATTGAAATTGTATTCGCACGTCCACGTCGCAAGGTACGTTGATTCGATGTCGGTGACGCCCGATCCCAAATTGATGGAATCTGTCAATCCGTTGGCTGCGTGCCGAGTGACAACGCTGTCGTTTGTCAAAAAGAGACATTCATCTCGCTCTGCATCACAAGAAACATCTGTAACAACTTTTGAATTTCCTCGCAGCGTCTCGGTCGTTCCTTCTCCAAACCACGCGTACGTTGTTCCGTACAACATTTGAATTTGTGTCTGCGAAAGTGCCTGCGTTGTGACAAACGGCAACGACACGTTTCCCTGAAAAAATTCGTCATCGTACCCCCATCCCATACGAAATTCTTCCGCGTTGGTGACAAGGTCTCCCGAAAGTTCCACCCTGTCCAATCCTGGATTTCCTGGCTCTTGGTCTATTTCTTGTCCATTCAAATACATTTTAATATTTGTTCCGTCGTACACTCCGACGACAAACTGCCACGTGTCTGTAGAAAAATCGTGAATGCTCGCGGCTCGTTCGCCGTTCGTCGTTTTGACTCCAAAGAAATACGGATCTTTATTCACTCCGTAGTCGAAATATGGATCTCCTGCGGACATCCAGTACGAACGCGTGCTGTCCGATTCTCCTTTGATAATAAGTTTTTGGTACGGCCCGGTTCCTCCTGCCGTCGGTCGGCGAACCCACATTCCAATTGTCAACGCATCTCCTGTCACATCGTACGCACTGTCCTCAGAATATAAATATGTATTTGTTCCGTTGAATTGAAGCGCGCTGAGTTCTGCGCCCGCGGCAACCGCCACCGAAGAAATCGTCGTCGGGTCCGTCAAATCATTTCCCGCCGGACCGAGATCCTGCGCAGATCCGTTCAAATGGAGAACGGTTTCTCGAGACATCGGCATTGTAACCGAGTCGGTCGAAAACCACTGCGAGAAAACGTCGCCGTCAGATTCATGGAAAACAATTCCTCCCAAATTTGTTCCAATCGCATTTTTTTCAACCTGCGTCGCCGTCCATTCTGAATGTTGTGCCACGCCAGTAAAATCTTCAACTTCCCAATCTGAAAAAATATCTTCCGCCAATTCAACCGAAATATACGTGTTGTCCGCGGTTGCAAATAAAAGTCTCCCACTTGGCAAAAACGAAACTCCCACGCTGACTGCGGGTTTGTACGCTGAAATTCCTTCGGAAACGTTGACCAGCGAAACACCAGTCGGAGACGAAACCGCAAGAAAAAGATCTCCGTCCGAAACGGTAGAATCAAGCTCCCGTACAATGTTGGAATTCAACGGCGGCAGCGAAGTTGTCTTGTATCTTGGCCCGAGCGTCAAACTGTCGTTGGCAAAATCAAGCGCAATCACTCCCTCATCTGTTCCGAGAAAAATTCTTCCTTCGTGTGCAGCAATACTCGTCACATCGCTGATTGAAAAAGACTTCCAAAGCGTTCGTGAGTACGCATCAAAAAGAAAAACCGTAGAATCATTGGATAAAATCAAAACCTGTTCTGGAAATTCTGAAGAACCACAACGATCGTCTGTTCCACTGCGAAGATCTCCGTCGCCGTCGCCGGTTTGAAAATCACAAACACCATCCGTCGCGTCGTCTTTTGTTTCGGCGTACCAGCTGGCAGAAGAATCGCTCCGCCACGTCGTCACTGCCGTGTCGCGAGTCGTGTCGTACAAATGCTGTGCAACAATCGTGCCCCGCACCAACGAGTCTTGATCCACTCCCACACCAGAAGACGTTTCTGTCGAAACTCCGTGTCCGCAAACCTGCGAATCACACGTTTGGGCTGAACAAATTGTCATTCCACTCTCAACCACGTCCACGTCCGAGTAGACTTCGGCAACACCGGAAAAAACCACTCGCCGCAAATCGTCCAAAATATCTTCATCCTGGGTAGGTGAAAGAATCACGGGAGCTGGAATGCTGAAATCGGGGAATCTGTCTGTCGGCGGCGCGATCCCATCACTGTCGACCGCGGCACCTGAATTTAGAAAAAAACTAATCGCTAAAACACCGACGTAAAGCACCGTCACGCATTTTTTAAACGCGCGAGAAGTGAAGAGGTGGAACAAGCGATAAATTTTCATGAGTGAAAAAATCCAATCATTTTACCAAAAAAAACACGATTGAACAAGTATTTTCCTCAGCTTTTCTCGCAATCAGTCCGCTCTGCGGAAAAACAAAATTTGACTCGCACGTTTTCTGGCGCAATAATGTCGAGGAAATAATTTCGTTCGAATGAAAAAAACATTCCTCGCCGTCGCCGTTCTGATCATCGCCCTGACGGGTATTTTATATTTTACCGACATGGGAAAAAACCTCACCGCCAGCGTTCTTGAAAATGCACCTACTTTTGTGACGCTTCACACCAATCGTGGCGACGTCAAAATCCAACTCCTGGCGACAGACGCACCGAAATTAAGTGAAAACTTTTGGAGACTGGCAAAAGACGGAAAATACGACCGAACAATTTTTCATCGCGTGATTCGTGGATTTATGATCCAGGGCGGCGATTTTGAAAATTCAAACGGAACCGGTGGAACCTCGTACTGGGGCGAACTTCTCGCCGACGAAATTTCTCCAAATTTGTCTCACGTGCGCGGCGCGGTTTCAATGGCAAATCGCGGACCAGATACAAACGGATCACAGTTTTTCATTGTCCACGAAGACGCAACTTTTCTCGACGGACGACATTCTGTTTTTGGAAATGTCATCGAAGGAATGGACGTTGTCGATAAAATCTCCGACTCAAAAACCGACATGAACGATTTTCCGCTCGAACCAATTTTGATCACCAGCGTTTCGTTCGAATAAAAAACCCCATTTTGGTGTAACATTTTTCGTGTTTTCTCGTTTTAAAAGCGAGAGAAAATGGGATTTCAAAAACTACAACTTTTGATAAAAAATTTTCTGGCGCAAGCTGGGGCGGTTTCGTCGACCGCAGAACGAACTCGGATCCGCACAGAAGTGCTGCAAGAATTTACAAAAAAACAACGACGAGCGCCGCACTCTTTTTGGCAGCGAATTTGGACGCCGCAGGTTTCCACCGCGACGATTTCGATCGCCACACTTTTGGTGCTTTTGAACGCGTTTTCAATTTTTCCTGGAAAATCTGTGTCTGCGGGAGAAATCGTTCCTCAGTTTGGTCCTGTGGAAATTGTCCGCGACAAAAAAACAATCATGGTCACCGAGCGCACCACGCTGAATTCGGGAGACATTGTCCGCGTGGGAAACCGCGCGTCGGCAGAACTTATTTTTGACCAATTTACGTCCGTTGCCAATGATCGCACCGAAGTAAAAATTCTCGGCGAAGATTCTTTGTTTTTGTCGTCGGGATCACTGGAAAATAACGCCACAGAATCAGGCGAGATTTTGACAGAACGCGGAATGGTCAGACTCCAGCCGGGCGCAGAATTTCAAATGAATGTTTCGGGAAGCGGAGAAACGCACATCGTTCTCAGAAAAAATCGGCTCGCCGTGTCAGATTTATTTGATCGAGAAACGGTCATGAAAGGCGGCGAAGAATTGCGACTGCGCACCGACACCGAACTTTCGCTGCAAGAAATCCCCGAAGATTTACAACTTTCTACGACTCAGATTTTGGCCGTTGAATCAAAATTGGTGATCGCACGAACAAAACTGCTCAGCAGCATCGAACACTTTCGAGACAAAAATCAGGAAACCGGAACCGCAGATTTTGAGTCCGCACAAAAAACATTTCGATCGATCGCGCAGGTGCTAAACTCTTCTCGAAATTTAACAATCATAAAACGCACAAACTTCGGTTTGATCAAAAACGAGGACGTTTTTGCGATGGTTTCGCACAAAACACAAAGCCCCATACTTTTGTCTGAAATTCGCGCGGTTGAAATTCTCCTCAATTTGGTGGAAACGCAGCACGATCGATTTGCGTTTTCGAAACAAAAAACGGACGTTGCCAGTTTTGACCGATTTGTGCTACTGGATCGCGTTTTTCAATTCGCATCTCCAGAAGAACAAAAATATGGCGACATTCTCAAACAAGAATATATTTTGAGTTTTTATCGGAAAATAATGAACGAACCGCTAAAAATTGACCAAGCATCACGACTCAACGAAGAACTCGAAAAAATGGCAGAAACCGAAATCACTCGTTCGTTTTTGTTGCGGGTGAAAAAATTGCTCGCGCCAGATCTCGCAGAATTGCTGGCCGAAAAAATGCAAAAACAGTTTTGAAAAAAACGAAATCACAAAATTCCATCGAACGCCGTCTCGACCGAACAGCGTGCTTTGTCGAATAAAATTTCGCCGTGCGCGAGCCGGATCACGCGCGGATTTGTTCCGGACACCAGCACGAGATCGTGTGTGGAAAAAAGAATCGTCAGCCCCTGCTCCTGATTTAATTTTTTAAAAAGGTGTGCAATTTCGCGCGAATTTTTTGGATCCAAATTTCCCGTCGCTTCGTCGGCGATGAGAATTTTCGGATCGTGGACGAGCGCCCGCGCGATTGCCGTTCGCTGTTTTTCCCCACCAGAAAGTTCGTGCGGAAACGCATTCGAACGATGCTGCAACCCGACAATTTCTAAAAGTTTTGGAACACGGGAAGAAATTTTTTCGTCCTCGCCACAAACTTCCAACGCAAAAGCAACGTTGTCGAAAACAGATTTTTGCGGCAACAACCGAAAATCCTGAAAAACAACACCAATCTGTCGACGATACTTTTGCACAGAGTTCGCAGAAAGTCTGTCGAGCAGGTAGTCGTCGAGTTTTATCGATCCATCGGTTGCCCGTTTTTCTCCGACGAGTAAATGAAAAAGAGAGGATTTTCCCGCGCCAGAAATCCCCAAAAATGCGACCATTTCACCGGGGAGAACCGTGAAACTAAGATTTTTGAGCACCTCGGTTTTTCCGATGCGCAGCCCGACGTTTTCAAATTCCAACATGTTTGATTTTTTTTTAAATTGTGCCACAATTTGCGCGACGCAGGAAGTTTTCTGCTGTTTTTTGAGGAAAATGAAAAAACTAGTTTTTGCCCTCGGTGCCGTAATCTTGTTGGCTGGCAACGTTTTTGCACAAAAAGTCCCAACGCTGGAAATTTTTTACGGAGCCGAATGCCCGCACTGCCACGAAGAACTCGAGTGGCTTTCGGAGCTGGAAAAAATGTATCCCGATCTCCGCGTGGAAAAATATGAAGTCTGGCACAACGCAGAAAATAAAGCGCTCTGGAATTCGAAAGTCGTCGCGCGAGGCGAAAAACCACGCGGCGTCCCGACAAATATAATCGGCGACGAAGTCGTCGTCGGATTCACGCCCGCGGCAATCCGCGATGCGATGGAACGACAATTTGGAATTCCAACGCAAGCCTGCGAAGCCGATAAACTTGACGACGCGTCGTGCACCAATTCCTGGGAAAAATATTTGAAATTCCCGTGGCCCGCAATGTCGTTGGTTCTCGGTTTGATCGACGGATTCAATCCATGCGCGATGTGGTCGTTGTTTATTTTGCTCGGATTTTTGTTGTCACTGGAAAGTCGCCGAAAACGATTTTTGATTGGCGGCGTTTTCATCGGAATGTCTGGCGTGGTGTATTTTGCGGCGCTGCTGACATACTTGCTTGGGTTTTCACAGATTTCTGTTTTTGTCGCAGGAAACGTGATGCAGTGGATTTTTCGTGCGGTCGGCGCGCTCGCCGTCGGGACCGGCCTGTCGGTGCTCTGGAGTGTTCGAAAAGCAAAAATCGAATGCACAGTCCGAGACGCAAAAAGTCGTGCCAATTTTTCAAAACGACTGCAAGAAATTTTGGAACGAAAAAATCTTTGGCTGGTTCTCCTGGGCGTGACCGGGCTGGCGCTCAGCGTAAATGCTGTGGAATTGTTGTGCTCGTTTGCGATTCCGACAACCTTCACGGCCAGTCTCATTTCTGCGAATCTCGGCTGGTGGGAACAAATTTCCGCGCTGCTAATTTACGATTTTGCGTACATGCTCGATGATATTCTCGTGTTTTTTGTCGCAATGTGGACATTATCATTAAAAATATTTTCACAAAAACTGGTACAGGTTTCGCACCTCGCTGGCGGACTGTTGCTTCTCCTGCTGGGAGCATTCCTCATCTGGAATCCCGCGCTCGTGTCTCAAATTTTAGGATAAATTTTCTTTTTTTTCTGTTGCAAGCGGTTTGCAAATTTGCTACTTTTCGCCCGGAATGAAAAACTTCACAGAAAATACACAAAAAAGATTTGCCGATAAAAAATGGCGCTTCACTTCAGGCGCTCGCAACCTCGCGCGCATCCTGGAAAATGCCACGTCGCCACTTTCTGTAAAAAGTTTGGTTGAATCGCTCGAAGCAGCCGAACGAAAAATGGACACCGCGACGGTTTATCGATTGCTCGAACGTTTTTTGGAAGTACGACTCGTGCACCGAGTGGCAAACGGATTTATGCCCTGCACAGATCCTGATAACACCAGCGACTCGCATCATTTTTTGCTGTGCAATTCCTGCGGTCTCGCCGAAGAAATTTTTCTCGACTACCAAGAATCCATTTCGAAACAACTCCAAAAAGAAAAAGATTTTCGTCTTTCTTCCGTGGATTTAACATTTTACGGTGTCTGCCGACACTGTCGCAGAAAATAATTCTTCGTTGACTTTTCCCTGTTTGGCAGTAAACTTTCCGCGAGACTTTTCTTTTGAAGATGCTGCGAAATTTTATTTCCTTCTGGATAAAAACTTTTTCTCGAAAACTGTCACAGCGCTCCACAACTGGAGAGTGGGGCATTTCTGCATCCAAAGAGAATGTCACTCCTTCTCTTTTAACCATTTTGAATCATGAATATTTTGACATTTGCCCTTGCTGGGAGCGGGCTCCTGGTGGGTGTGCTGGCAACGTACTTGGTCGTGCGGCCAAAAGCACGATTGATTGAAGAAACCGCTCGCCGAGAAGCGGAACGCGTACGACGAGACTCGGAAAAAGATCGAGATCGTGTTTTGAGTGACGCACGAAAACACGCCGATCTGCTGCGAGAAAATGTCCGCCGCGAAGAAGTGCAGCTCCGCGAACGACTTGAGCGCGCGCAGGCACAGGCCGACGAACGCGCCACGAAACGCGAAGAAGTTTTGGATCAAAAAATCGAAAAATCCGAAACCGCTCGCGAACAATATTTACAGGGGAAAAAAGAACTCGACACCCAAAAAGAGGCGCTGGAAAAGGCGCTCGACGTGCAAAATGAAAAACTCGAGGAAATTTCAAAACTGAAAAAAGACGACGCAAAACAAGAATTGCTCGATCGAATGGAATCGGAAGTCGCACCACAACTGGCAAAAACCATGGAGCGAAAAGTCGAAGACATGCGACAAAACGCAGACGAAAAAGCGTCCGAAATTATCGTGCAATCAATCCAGCGGTACGCATCCAGTGTTTCTGGAGAATCTACAATCACGACGGTGAAAATCGAATCCGACACGCTGAAAGGGAAAATCATCGGTCGCGAGGGCCGCAACATCAACGCGTTTGAACAACTCACTGGCGTCGACGTGATCATCGACGACACGCCGGGCGCGATCACGCTGTCGTCCTTCGACATGTTTCGCCGGTACGTGGCAAAAGTTGCACTGGAAGATCTGTTGAAAGACGGACGAATCCATCCCTCGAAAATTGAAGAATTGGTAAAAAACGCGCAAAATAAAGCCGAAAAACTCATTCTCGAACTCGGACAAAAGGCCGCTCAGGATCTGGGCGTGACCGGGTTTCCGGAGGCAATTTTGAAGCTTGTCGGGCGATTGCGATTTCGCACGTCGTACGGACAAAATGTTTTGAGCCACTCAATCGAAGTTGCGTATCTCGCGGAAGCGGTCGCGCGCGAATTGCCAGGCGCCGATCCCGAAGTTTGTAAAAAAGCAGGACTCGTCCACGACATCGGAAAAGCCGTCAGCCACGAAGTTGAGGGTGGCCACGCGGTGATCGGAAAAGAAATTTTGGAAAAATTCGGCGTAGACAAACGCGTCATCGCCGCAATGATGTCGCACCACGAGGATTTTCCGTACGAATCCATCGAGGCGCGGATCCTGCAAGCCGCCGACGCGATCAGCGCATCACGACCGGGAGCACGAAAAGAAACGCTCGAAAAATATATTCGCCGACTCAAAGAACTCGAAGCAATCGCCGGATCGTTCCCGGGCGTGGAAAAAGTATTTGCAATCCAAGCGGGACGCGAAGTTCGCGTGTTTGTGAACGCCGCCGAAATGGACGATCTCGCCGCCGAAAAACTCTCGTTTGAGTGCGCACGAAAAATCGAAGACTCCTGCGAATATCCGGGAGAAGTTCGCGTGGCAGTTTTCAGAGAAAGCCGCTACGAAAACACCGCAAAATAGTTTTTGCAACGATCTCGCAATTTTAAAAAATCGGTCAATCTCGGCCGATTTTTTTATTTTCGACAAATGCACATCCGCCAGATCGGCGCGCCCTCGAGCAACTTCTGCTGCTCCCAGTGCGTCGGAATTCCGTGCGCGGACGTTTTGAAAATTTCAATCTGATCGTACAAAGTTTCGCGAAGCATTTCTCGTGTTTCATCGAACAGAAATTTTTGATCGGTTTGAAAAACAAACTCCGCACTCTCCGGAAGCCACGAGACACATTTTTGCAAGATGTTCGCATTTAAAAACCTGCGTTTTTTGTGTTTTTCTTTGAACCACGGATCGGGAAAATTGACGAAAATTTGTTCAATTTCTGCGCCCTGATCCAGACACGGTTGTAAAATTTTTTGAAAATTCCGTCCCGCATCGCCGTCGAACACGACAACATTTGAAAATTCAGAAAATTTTTCTATCAATTTTCGCGCCAACGGTTTTCGAATTTCGAAAAGAATGAAATTGTGGTCGGGAAATTTTTCGAGCAGCGCGGCGGAAAATTCGCCCTTGCACGCACCCACGTCGACGAAAATCGGTCGATCGTTTCCGAATCCAGCGAACGAATGTTCGGTCAAAATCGAAAGCGGATTGACGTGATTTCGAACTCGTTTTTGTGGCATCGGTCAAAGTGTACTCAGCTACGTTTTCGAAACAAATTTTAGATGTGGGATAAAAAAATTCTTGCGACGAGTAAGTTTTCTTCGTTTTGTTCTTTTCGTGATTCCGTCCTTTCCTAACTTTGTCTCTCTGGCTATGAATCACTTTTTTGAAAACACCCATCATTGCCTCGCTTATTCCATTTTTTTTTACCCTCAATGTTTACATAACAACCGTCTCTTTTTGCTGCTGTTGCCGCTTGCGTTGTTTCTTGCTGAAAACCTGAAAAAACGGAGGCTTTCACGTCTGACAACTCCTTCTGAACTCGAGAGAGTGTTTTTTCTAACGTTCGAATTCTTTCAATGATCTCTTCGGGGCTTGTTTCGTTCATTTTTTAAAAAAAACAATCTCAACACAAACCATTCGCGCCAACTTGTCAATTCTTTTGACAGGTGTCCAAAACGACGATACGATCGGGACGAAATGATTTTTCTTGCCAGAACAAATCTCGGAAAACGCCCCCGCGGAAAAGGGCGAAAAGAAATTTAATTTATGTTTGTCATTCCGGACTTGATCCGGAATCTATTCTTTTTGCTGGATTCTGAAACAAGTTCAGAATGACAGTGAGAAATGTTTTTCCTTTTTTAACTTTTTCAAAAATGTCATCTCCACAACTCATTCCGTTTCTCGAAAAACAAGATTCTGAAATTTTCAACGCGATCCGTGGCGAAGAAAAACGCGAATCCGAGGGACTCGAACTGATCCCGAGCGAAAACTACGTTTCAAAAGCCGTGCTCGAGGCCGATGGATCGGTTTTTACAAATAAATATTCTGAAGGATATCCCGGACGCCGATACTACGGCGGACAAGAGTACACCGACGTCGTGGAAAACATCGCCCGCGAGCGCGCGTGCAAACTTTTCAACTGTAAATTTGCAAACGTCCAGCCGCTCTCCGGTGCGCCCGCAAACGTCGCGATGTATTTTGCGCTGTGCAAACCCGGCGACACAATTCTTGGAATGGATCTCGGACACGGCGGACACTTGACGCACGGACACCCGGTCACGCATTTGGCAAAAATTTTCAATTTTATTCGGTACAAAATGAAAGATCCGGAAACCGGAGAAATTGATTTTGACGAACTGCGAGAAACCGCGCTCCGCGAAAAACCAAAAATGATTTTGGCGGGATTCTCTGCGTACTCGCGAAACCTGGACTACGCAAAATTTGTGGAAATCGCAAAAGAAGTCGGTGCGATCACCGTGATGGATGCCGCGCACATCGCCGGACTCATCGCCGGAAAAGCACTGCCAAATCCGTTCGATTTTGGATTCGACGTGATCACGACCACCACGCACAAAACTCTCCGCGGGCCACGCGGCGGAATGATTTTGGTTCGCGAAAATGCAGACTTCGCAAAAGCGATCGACAAATCAGTCTTTCCTGGACTCCAGGGGGGACCTCACATGCATTTGATCGCGGGAAAGGCTGTGGCGTTCGGCGAAGCGCTGAAACCCGAATTTCAGACGTACGCGCAGCAAATTTTGAAAAACGCAAAAGCGATGGAAAAAGTTTTTCTCGACGCGGACATCCGACTGCTCGGCGGCGGAACTTCGAATCATTTGTTGCTGGCGGACGTTTTTGGGTCGCTCGGCGTCACTGGAAAAGACGCGCAGTTTGCGCTCGACGAAGTCGGAATCACGCTCAACATGAATTCGATCGCGGACGATCCGCGCAAACCGCTCGATCCGTCCGGAATCCGATTTGGAACACCGGCGGCGACAACGCGCGGATTTGACGAAAAAGATTGCGCGCGGGTGGCAGAATTGATGATCGAAGTTTTGAAGGATCACGAGAATTCTGATCTGAAAAAACGCGTTCGCGAAGAAATCCGAAAACTCTGTCTCGCACGTCCGATCCCGGAGAGCTTTCTCTGATCGACAACTTTATTTTGAAATACGAACAAGTCCCACTCCGGGGCTTGTTTTTTTTAGAAAGTTCTGGTAAAATGTCCTGATTTATTCGTTTTAAAAAAAATGCAAAATAATCCCATGGAAAACCAACAGCCGTTGCTGGACGCAAATATTCCTGAAAGCAACGTCACCGAAGAACAAAAACCGTTCGATCAGCTCGTCACCGATTTTGAAGCTGGTGTTGTAAAACCACGAAAGGTTGATGATCGGGTGACGGAGATTTTAAAAAACGTCAACCGGGAAAATCTCACCGCGATGGAAAATGCGCAAACCGGTTTGGCGAATTTTTTAGACAAAGTCGGAGTCAAAAATGACGGAACTTCCGAAACCATCGAGCTTCGAAAAAAACAAAAAAAAGAACTCCATGAAATGAAGGCTGAATTTGATGCGGAGATTGAAAACGCAAAAGACGAGTTCGCCCAAGAATGTGAACGAGAAGAAAAGGAATACGCCCTTCTCCAGACAGAATCCAACGCAATGATACAGATGGATGAAAAAGTTTCACACATTGCAAATCAACCCACGACGCCTCAAGAAAACGTTTCTGATAACACGGACGAAAACGCCACCATACAGTTGGAGGAAATAGCCATTGACGAAGAAGAGGAAGAAGAAATGGAGATTCCTGAAGAAATACAAGCTGAAACAAAAAAAATAGTTCAAACACAAGAAATGGAAAATGAACTTTCTGACGGACTGCTCCAACTCCGCAAAAACGGACAGGGTTTTCTCGCAAAACCAGAAAATATTGCGTTGCTCCACGATCTCGGAATTTCAAAAATTCCAACCGACGATTTTGGCGCACGCGGCGGATTGCAGGCAATCCACGATTTGCAGGCAGCGCTAAACTCAAAATTAAATACCGGGCTCGTGGAAGATGGAATTTTTGGAAATAAAACAAAAAATGCCATTAAAACTTATAAAATCGCAATAAATCCTAACGCAGAAGGACCATATCAATACATCGGAGACAACACTGCGCCAGCAGAAAAAACTGAATCATGGAAAATCTTCGGCGAGCAACCACTGCCCGGACCGGTTATTGAAAACGGCGCCACGGCGCAACCCGCCGAAGTCGCTAATAATGACATTTCTGTTGCCTCGAATTCTGAAAACTTAAAGAAGCTGGGAATCGCCATTGATGCACAGGACTGGGATGATGTTAAAAATATTCCAAAAGCAGACCTCAGGGCGGTCTTTAAATTAAAAGAAGGGTGGCGAACCTGGGTAAACAGAAATCTCTCAGGAAGCTCTGTCGATACGGCGACGTTTCTCGGAACGGGAAATGAAACGGGGTTGCCAATAAGTGAAAATATCGATCGGATAAAGACATCTGTTAATCTTGGACCAATTGACATTCGAAGATTTAGTAATTGGGTTAACTCGCCTAAGGGAGATGCTTTCTTAAGTAGCAACGCAAAGAATTTAGGCGAATACGTTAAAACTCTCGCGGGAACTGATAAACAAAATACCAGTACTCCGGCAGCAAATAAGGTCCCTGTTTCGGAAAATACTGCAAGCGAAACACCCGAAGAAAAGAGTGCCGATAACTTAAAGAAGCTCGGAATCGCCATTGATGCTCACGACTGGAAGGATGTTAAAGACATTCCAAGTGCAGATCTCAAGGCGGCCTTTAAATTAAAAGAAGGGTGGCGAACCTGGGCAAACAGAAATCTCTCAGGAAGCTCTGTCGATACGGCGACGTTTCTCGGAACGGGAAATGAAAAAACAGGGCGTGAAGATAGCGATCGGATAAAAACATCTGTTAATCTTGGACCAATTGACATTCGAAGATTTGGTAATTGGGTTAACTCGCCCAAAGGAGAAGCTTTCTTAAATAGCAACGCAAACACGCTCGAAGAATACGTTAAAACACTCACATGAACCAAAATAAAATCCTCATCGATGCGCTCCGAGAATTCCAGAAAACAGTGGAAACTGCGCAAAAAAAATTCCTCGACGGCGTAAAAAGTTCGCTCAAACAGTCGATCAAAGATGTCGAAGGAATCTCACAAAAACAAGAATCCGAAATTCTCGCGGGGCTTGAATCCGAACTCGACGCGCTCTAAAAATCGCGAAAATATATTCCAAACCGGAAATACAAAAAAAGCCCCGAATCGGAGCTTTTTCTTTTTTTTCTCTAAACTTTCAACTCTAAACTATTCACTAATTTAGTATCGCGCCAAGTGCGCAAATGCTTTGTTTGACTGTGCCATTTTGTGCACTTCCATTTTTTTGTTGAACGCGAAACCCTGTTCGCTCGCCGCATCCAGCAATTCGCCCGCCAACCGACGGTACATTGGTTGTCCTTTTTTGCTGCGCGCGCCCGCAAGGATCCAACGCAACGGAAGACTTTCTTGTCGTTTTGGCGTAACCTCGATCGGAATCTGATAAATCGAACCTCCCACGCGACGCGGTTTTACTTCCATCGTTGGGGTTGCATTTTGCAACGCTTTTTCCAGCGCTTTCAGCGGATCTTTTTCTCCGCGACGATGCATTTCTTCAAAAGTATCACGCAAAACACGACGCGCAATGGTTTTCTTTCCCGATCGCATCAACATGTTCACCAGTTTTGCCTGGAGCGGATCTTGTTCCGAAAAAGGGTTGTTGAATTTTTTATCCTTTTTGTCCTCGTTTTTCGGTTTTTCCTCTTTTTCGACTTTCGTTTTTTTGACGGCCGGAGACGGTTTTTCTGAGTTTTTAGAGGCGGCCCCAGTTGCCGCTACTTTTTTTTCGTCTGTCATTTTAAAATAAAATTATTTTTTCTTCGGTCGTTTTGCGCCGTACCGCGAGCGCGCCTGTCGTCGGTCACTGACTCCGTCAGCATCCAGCGTCCCCCGGACAATGTGATATCGCACTCCAACAAGATCTTTGACGCGTCCGCCGCGAACCATCACAACCGAGTGTTCTTGCAGGTTGTGCCCCTCTCCCATGATGTACGCATTGACTTCTTGTCCGTTGGTCAGCCGCACGCGCGCAATTTTTCGAAGCGCGGAGTTTGGTTTTTTCGGTGTCATTGTCGTGACCTTGATGCACACACCACGACGCTGTGGCGAAGCAAGCATTTTCGTTGTATTTTTAAGGCTATTTGCCAAAATATTCACCGCGGGAGATTTTGACTTCCGCTTTTGTTGTTGTCGCGATTTGCGAACGAGTTGGTTGATCGTAGGCATGAAATTAGAATTATTTTAGTGACTTTCGGCAACACTGGCCTGTGGCTTTTTGGGACGATTGAACGACGCATATCCTGTCCCCGCCGGAATAAGCCGGCCGATGATAACGTTTTCTTTTAGTCCGTCAAGCGTATCTCGACGACGCTCCACCGCAGCATTGACAAGTACGCGAACCGTTTCTTGAAACGATGCCGCACTCAGCCAAGAATCCGTCCAGAGCGCGATGCGCGTCAATCCCAACAAAAGTCGTTCCGAACGAATTGTTCGTTTTTTTGCTTTTGCCAGTTTTTTATTTTCTGCGTAATATTCAATATAATCTCGGACCTCGCCCGCGAGCCAATCCGAGTCGCCCGCGTCGATCACTCGAATTTTCGACGCCATTTGTTTGACAATAATTTCGATGTGTTTTTCTGAAATATCCTGTCCCTGCGACGCGTAAATCTGCTGCACTTCGTACAGAATATATTCCTGCACCCGCTCGACAGTCGTCAATTCCATAAGTTTTCGTAAATCCAAGTGTCCAAGCGTCAGCGGCGTTCCTTTTTCCACGATCGAACCATCTTTGACTTTTGGCGTCATTCTCGCGGAAATTGTGTACGATTTTTTCGCGGCCTCACTTTGGCGAATTACGATCGCCTCGTTGTCCGCAGAAACAACTGTTCCTGAGCAGCGAGATTTTACCGTTGCTTTTTCTTCTGTTGAGCGAGCAATAATTTGTTTTTCTTTCACGGCGTCGCCTTTTTTTACTGATGGCTCAAAATCGTAGCCCAAAACGTGTTTTTCGTCTGCGGGTTTGTCTGCCTGAATTGTAATTTTTGTGTCGTTTTTTCCTTTTTTGATAGAAACTTTTCCCGTAATTTCCGCGAGTTCTGCGGGCATCGACGGCGATCGCGCTTCGAAAAGTTCTTCAACTCGCGTCAATCCCTGTGTGATCGTCGCCCCCTCTGTCGCAACGCCTCCCATGTGAAATGTTCGCATCGTCAACTGCGTTCCCGGTTCTCCAATTGATTGCGCCGCGATAATTCCCACGGGCGTTCCTTTTTCGACGAGAAGACTTTTTCCCAGGTCGTACCCGTAACAATGCTGACACACTCCGTCGCGCGTTTGGCAGTACATCACCGATCGAATTTCAATTTCTGCTACTTGGTTTTCTCGAATCACTTCAATTTCTTCAGGACCGATCAATGTGTCTTTTTTGAAAATAACTTTTTTTCCTTTTTTCACTTCTGAGTGCGTAAATCGACCGTACACACGGCGCTCAAAGTCCATTCCCAGTTCGATGGAATTTTCTCGCGTCACCAATTTTCCGTACTCGGTGTGACAATCTTCCTCGTGCACCACAACGTTTTGGACGCTGTCGACAAGTCGTCGTGTCAAATATCCCGCTTCGGCCGTTTTCAACGCCGTGTCTGATTTTCCTTTTCGTCCTCCGTGCGTCGCAATAAAATATTCCAAAATTGTAAATCCACGCTTCAAGTTCGAACGAATTGGCAACTCAATCGTGCGTCCAGACGGACTCGCCACCAATCCTTTCATTCCTGAAATCTGGGTGACCTGTCCCCAGTTTCCACGCGCACCAGAATCAATCTGGTAAAAAATATCGTTTTCTTTGTCGTACTCGTGGATCATTTCGTCCGTCACTTCTGATTTTACGCGCGACCAAATTTTAATTGTGTTGTTGTATCTTTCTTCGTCCGTGATCAATCCGTGTCGATATTGTGAATTAATATGATTGACGATTTGATTCGCGTCTTCGATAATTTTTTCTCGTGAAGGAGATTCGTGAAAATCAAACACGGAAATCGAAATTCCTGATTTTGTGGCGTATTTAAATCCAAGATCTTTGATCGCGTCCGCAAGTTGTGCGGTCGTGTCAATTCCCAGGTCGGTGTAACATTGCGCCAACATTTGGCTCAGTTCTTTTTTTCCAAAAGATGCGTTTTGATATCCCAGTTCGTCTGGAATTATTTGATTGAAAATCATTCGACCAATCGAGGCTTCCAAGATTCCCCATTTTTCTGTTCGAATTTTAATTTTTGCTTGCAAGTGGATGTGTCCCGATTCGTAGGCAAAAATTGCATCAGATTCTGTCGGGAACGCGTTTCCTTCGCCTTTTTTTCCGTCAAAAACCTGTGTCAAAAAGTAACACCCCAAAACCATGTCTTGACTTGGATTGATGATCGGATCACCGGACGACGGTTTCAAAAGATTTTTTGCCGAACACATAATTTCGCGTGCTTCGGTTTGCGCTTTTTCAGAAAGTGGTAAATACACCGCCATCTGATCTCCATCGAAATCCGCGTTGTACGCGGCACACACGAGCGGATGCAAACGAATTGCTTTTCCTTCGACAAGTTGCGGTCGAAACGCCTGAATTCCAAGTCGGTGCAGCGTTGGTGCGCGATTCAAAAGAACGTATTTATTTTTGATCACTTCGTCCAAAATATCCCACACAACTTTTTCTCCGTCGCGAATTAATTTTTCTGCAGATTTTGCGTTGTACGCAAGCTCAAACTCAATGAGTTTCGAAATCACGAACGGTTTGAAAAGTTCGAGCGTAATTTTTTTTGGCAATCCGCACTGGTCCAATTTCAAATTTGGTCCCACTGCGATCACGGACCGGCCAGAATAATCGACACGTTTTCCCAAAAGATTTTGGCGGAATCGCCCTTGTTTTCCTTTGAGCATATCCGACAGCGATTTCAATTTTCGACGCTGCGAATAATTCATTCCCGATCGCGTGCTGCGCGATGAATTCGAAATCAAAATATCAACCGCTTCTTGTAGCATTCGTTTTTCGTTGCGGCAAATAATTTCTGGCGCCCCGAGCTGAATTAATTTTTTCAAACGCGCGTTTCGGTTGATTACGCGTCGATACAAATCATTTAAATCTGATGTTGCAAATCGGCCTCCGTCCAGCTGAACCATTGGTCGCAAATCCGGAGAAATCACCGGAATCACGGTCAAAACCATCCACTCTGGTTTTATTTTATTCCGCATAAACGAGCTGATCAATTTCAATCGTTTCACGGCTTTTTTCTGTTTTTGTCCGGAAGAATTTTTAATTTCCGCTTCCAATTCCACCGCAAGTTTTTTGAGATCTGTTTTTTGAATAATTTCTCGAATCGCATCCGCCCCAATTCCAGCACGAAAAATGTGTCCAAATTTCATCGAAATATTTCGGTATCCCAACTCTGTTAAAATTTCTCCAATATTTATTGATTTCAATTCGTCGCGCGCTGCTTTGTAATTTTCATTTGTTTGCTCCACTTTTTCCACCAAACTTTCTTCAAGTTTTTTGAAATCGTCTTCCGTCATTTCTTCTTTTTTCACGGCAGATTTCGCCGCTTTTAAACTCTGATCCGTTTCTTCTTTTAATTTATCAATTATTTTTTTGTATTCTTGTTCGAGTCGCAAAATTTCTTCTTCTTTTCCTTTTAAATCCACATCAACAACCACGTACGCTGCAAAATAAATTACCAGTTCTAATTTTTTCACAGGTAAATTCAAAAAAAGTCCAATTTTTGACGGCGTTGAAAATAAAAACCACGGATGCGTCACAGGAACCGCAAGTTTTATGTGTCCCATTCGTTCTCGACGAACAGATGATCGCGTGACTTCGACGCCACATTTTTCACACACAATTCCTTTGTATCGAATGCGTTTATATTTTCCGCACGCACATTCCCAATTTTTTACCGGACCAAAAATTTTCTCACAAAAAAGACCATCTGGTTCTGGTTTTTGTGTTCGATAATTAATTGTTTCTGGTTTTGTAATTTCTCCATGCGACCAGCTCAAAATATCCTCTGGCGAGGCAATTGAGATGGAGATGGAGTCAAAGAGAATCTGGGTTTGTGGCGCTCTTTTGACTTCACTCATGTGATGGGTGGGAAAAAGACTGAGAAACAGAATTTGGACACAAAATCAACGATTTTCTGCCAAAAAGCCACGCGATTTTATGAATTTTTTTGATTGAGTCAATTTTATTTTTTACTTTTTTTTTCTCCACCATTTTTAACTTTTTATATTTAGAATTTATAGTTTTAAAAATTAATATTTCGTAGTGAGAAAAAGTGGAAACGAATTTCTCGATGAAGTGAGTGTTTTTGCGACTTATTTGAAATAAATTTTTAAGCGGAAAACAGACTGAGTAATAAATTTTCTACTCATTTTTTAATTAATAAAACCAGGGAATTTTGTGGCGAAATTTTTTCGTTTAAAAAACAAACTTTTTTGGTGCAAAACTTTCGGAAAACCGGTGCAAAAAAATTCATTTCATGGTGAAAAAGTTTTTTGAGCAATCTTTTCGCATTTTTGGAATAATTTTTTTCTAAAAATTTATGGAGGAAAAGAATTTTTTCATCGCGCAAAAGAATTGGAAAAGTTGTTGAAAACTATTTGAAAACCTCTCCTGGTGCGACAAATCCAGAGTTTGAAATTGTGCGTCCAGGCATGATTTTTGCGCCACTTCCGATCTGTGTACCCGCGCCAACAATAGCTCCGAGTTTTTCTCGTCCAGAATCTAAAACTTCGTCTTTTATTTTCACTTTTACATTTTTGTGATCGAGTCTGAGATTTGTCGTGCAACTGAATGCGCCAAAATTTACATTTTCGTCCACGATTGAGTCGCCGACGTACGCGATGTGTGTTGAAACTTTTTTTGCGAGAAAACTGCGCGCAATTTCTGAGTTGAAACCCACAACACAATTTTCACCGATGATCGAGCCACGCACGAGCGATCCAGTGCCAATGATCGCATTTTTTCCGACGAAACACGGACCAGAAATTACCACATTGTCGGTAATTTTCGCTCCCGCAGAAATGTAAATTTTTTCTCCGCGCAATCGTGCGGTGTCGGCGACTTCGGCGGATTCGTCGACAAAATTTTCGGGTAATTTTTCCAGCCAAAATTCCATCATTTCTAAAACGTGGTGCGGAAATTTCACGGCGCACCAGTTGCCAGAATATTCGACGGCGGTAAAATTTTTCTGTTGAAAAAGTTCGTGCAGCGCGCGTTCGTACGCGTCTGGATTCTGAAAGTTCTGCTGTTTTAAAAGTTTTTGCAATTCATTCGCATCTCGGAAAAAATGTGCCACGATGTTCACCAAATTCGACGGCTCATTTCCCGCGCCCGGCTTCTCGACGATTGTGGTGATTTTTTTGCGATCAGTTTGCAAATATCCACCGGGAAAATATTTCTCCACTTTTTTCGCTAAAATTGCGCCGTCGGCAGATCGTCCCTCAAAAACCATTTTTTCATAAATTTTCGGATCAACGGCGTCGTTTCCACCGAGAAGAAAGACCTCGCCCGCGCCGCATTTTTCCAATCCAGCGAGAACTCCGCCCGCCATTCCGTCGTCGGGATTCGGCTGCTCGACGATCGTTGCTGGGAATTTGAATTTTTGCAAAACACTCGCAATTTCTCCGGCGTTGTGCTTTCCGGCGACAACGATGAAATTTTCCAGTCCGCCCGCGGCAGCATTTTTCAATAATTTCACGATCAGCGGTTCGCCGCAAAATTCGAGAAAATTTTTATCTCCGATCGGATCCATCCGAGTGCTGCGTCCGGCGGCGAGAAAAATTGTTTTCATGAAATTTTTTCAATTTTAAATCCGGAATTTTCTCCATCCTCGAGAAAATCAATGACACAATTTTTCAAATGGCGCAACGTCGCGGCGGACAAAAATAATTTCACGTCGCACGATTTCAAAACCGAATCGCCCGGTTCTGGTTTTTCCAAAAAATCCAAAAAGTAGCTCACCTCCTCGCTTCCGGGCGGAAAAAGTGCTTCAATTTTAAATCCAGAATTTTCTTGTCCGGCGGTTTTTTGAAATTCAAAAACTTTTTCTGCGGCAAGTTTTGTGAGCTCGGGATTTTTTTTGGGCGCAAAAATTTTCAAATCGTCCGCGGCTTCGTTCAAATCCTGCAGCACGTTTTTCAAATCTTTCTCCGACATTCCGTGTCCGGCGATTCCGTCGGCGAGCGTTTCAAAATTTCCAATCGCGCAGCCGGCGCAGGCCAGCCCGTGTGCGGAGAGAATTTCTGCGGCTTCGGGCATTTTTTCCAAAATTTCTGCCACGGTTTCGGTTCCAAAAAATTTTTGTGCAGCGCTTGTCATCGGCCGGATTTTAGGGGAAAATGCGCGCGATGAAAAATGAATTTGACGTTCAGTACCAAAATTTGTTGTCGGAGATTCTCTCGCACGGTTTTGAAGAAAAAAATCTCCGCACCGGACACGTCTGCAAATCGCTTCCTGGACAGACGATGCGGTTCGATTTGGAAAAAGGATTTCCGCTGCTCGCGCTGCGAAAAATTCCGCTGAAAGTTTTTATCGCGGAACAGGCTTGGTTTTTGATGGGAAATAAAAATCTGCGATTTTTGCAGGCGTTCACAAAAATCTGGGACGATTTTGCGGAAGAAAATAATTGCGTCGAATCGGCGTACGGGTACCGCTGGCGCAAACATTTTGGCCGCGACCAGATCGGCGGTTTGATCAAACTTTTGCAAAAAGATCCGACGAGCCGCCACGGCGTAATTTTGATGTGGGACCCGAGCGACGACGGGCTCGCCGACGGAATTCAGAAAAAAAACGTGCCGTGTCCGTACACGTTCACCGTTCAAATTATCGGCGGAAAATTGCACCTGCATTTGGTGATCCGCTCCAATGACATGATGCTCGGGAATCCGCACGATGTTGCAGGATTCGCGCTTTTGGCGCACATTTTGGCGGAAAAATTAAATGTCGGCGTCGGAGTTCTCACGGTTTCGATTTCGAACGCGCACATTTACGACATCCATTTTGAGCAGGCAAAAGAAATTATTTCTCGGGGAATCGAGCACGCGCCGATCAAATTTCAGTGCCCAAAAAATGCGTTTGTTCGCGCGGAGGAGGGCGACGAAAAACTCGTCGAGGAAATTTTTTCACAACTCCGAGAAAATTACGCGCCGCAGGAATCGCTTGGGAAAATGTCGATTGTTTTGTGATGCGAATTTTAACGGTGGAACTTATTCCGCCGATCGAGGAATTCATTCCTCGATTAAAAAACACCGAGCAGCGTTTGTTCGTGCGGTTTTTTGTAAAAAGTTGCGGGGAAATCAAGTTTTTGGAAAAACTCGTCGAGGAAATTTTTGCCCAACTCCGAGAAAATTACGCGCCGCAGGAATCGCTTGGGAAGATGTCGATTGTTTTGTAAAAAAGTTTGTATAATATGTGACAAAAAGAGCAAAATATGAAAATACTTCGTATAAAAACCAGTTATACGCAATCAATTTTTACATTTTGATTTTGCTCCAGAGACTTTTTCTTTTTTTAGGAATAAGGAAAGAAAGTTTGATTTTCATTTTTTAAGAGGGGGGGAAGCGGATATTTTTTACTCCATACTTCCGTAAAAAATGACTTTTAATTTAAAGTGGAAAAATTTAATGAAATTGTTATATTATAGATGTAGGAATATTTAATTATTCAAAACCAAAAATTATGAAATTTATAGATTTATTTGCAGGTATTGGAGGAATAAGACAAGCGTTTGATGCTATTGGTGGAGAATGTGTTTTTACGAGCGAATGGGATTTGGCTTGTCAAAAAACATATTCTGCAAATTATGGTTGTGATATTGATGAAATTGCAGGAGATATCACAAAAGTAGATGAAAAAGATATTCCAAAACACGATGTTCTTCTTGCCGGTTTTCCTTGTCAGCCTTTTTCTATTGCGGGAGTTTCAAAAAGAAACTCTTTAGGCTCTCCTCATGGTTTCTTGTGTGGAATGCAAGGAACTTTATTTTTTGATGTTGCAAGAATTATTGCTCACCATAGACCAAAAGCATTTTTGCTTGAAAATGTAAAAAATCTTATAAGCCATGATAAGGGAAATACATTTAAGGTAATTATGAAAACATTACAGGAAGATCTTGGCTATCATGTACAATTTAAAGTTATAAACGGAAAAGGGTGGGTTCCTCAAAATAGACAAAGGATTTACATTGTAGGATTTAGAGAAAAAAACGACTTTAATTTTGACGATATAGAAACATTTGATGCAGAAAAAGGTCCAAAATTAAATTCTATATTACACTCAGAAAATGAGGTTATTGAAGAACCCTTTACTGTAAATTCAAAAGATAAAACAAAGCCTAATGATAAATATACTTTATCTCCAAAGCTTTGGAAATACTTACAAGGTTATGCTGAAAAACATAGAAAAAAAGGAAATGGTTTTGGTTTTGGATTAAATGATGGAAATGACACAGCAAGAACTTTATCTGCAAGATATTACAAAGATGGTTCAGAAATACTTATAAAACAAAAAAAAGGAAATCCAAGAAGACTTACCCCTAGAGAATGTGCAAGGTTAATGGGATTTGATGATAATTTTAAAATTGTTGTTTCTGATACTCAAGCATATAAACAATTTGGTAATTCTGTTGTAGTCCCCGTATTAAAAGCTGTCGCAAAACATATGGAGTCTTGGATAAAAGATAAAAACAATAAAAAAAGAGTTCCGAAAAAAACAAGAAAAATAATGAGTAAACGTTTTCAGAGTGTTGAAAATAAAACTCCTTTAGAATTAACTGTATAAACTATGAAAAAAGGTTTCCTCTCTTCGTATTTTGATGAAATAGCTATAAAAAGGCTGTCTTCTGTTGAGGTTGATCCAAAAATATCAAATCAACATGAAATAAATGGAGTAAAAGAGTTAATAAAAATGTTTGGAAAAGCTGGGGCAGAAAAAAAGAAAATCAAGACAAATTTTCTTTATGTTTCAAATAACGAAGGAGAATATGAAAGTGCAAATGATCTTATAACTTGGTATGACTCAAGATATAATAATCCAAAAAGAACAGAGCATAGACTGTATTATCCAAGTAATGATGTTACTAGAAAGTTTTCAGAAAATGATATTTTAGTGATAGCAAAGCAATCAAATGGAGAGGTTTTATTTCTTGCGGTAGAAAAAGGTTCTAATTTAGAAAATCAGATACTATGGCTTTTTGATTCTGAAAAAGTTTCAAATCAATTCCAAGTAAAAGATATTGTTCATGATGATAAAAAACTAGATTTTGCAACACGCTTTATTCTTGAAGAGATTGGAATACAAATAAAAGATATAAATGAAGATTTCCTAGAAATCATGATAAATAAATTTAATGGAAACTTACCAACTACAAAAATATTTTCAGAGTTTGCAAGAAGTACAATAACAGTATCAGAAATTAAAAGTCCTGATGAAGCGATACTAAAATGGATGGAACAAGAAGAAATTCTATTTAGAACTTTTGAAAGACATTTAATTACAGAAAGATTAAAAAATGATAAAAGTAAAATTTTTGATGAAGATGGAAATGTTAAAGATGTAGATAGCTTTTTTCAATTCTCTTTATCTTTTCAAAACAGAAGAAAGGCAAGGGTTGGACTAGCATTGGAAAATCATTTAGAGCAAATATTTTTATCAAATAATGTAGCCTATTCAAGAGGAGCAAAAACAGAAGGAAATTCTAAACCAGATTTTGTGTTCCCAAGTATCGATTATTATCACAACGAGAATAGTCAAAATGAACTATTAACAATGTTGGGTTCAAAATCTACTTGCAAAGATAGATGGAGACAAGTTTTAGCAGAAGCAAAGAAAATAGATAAAAAACATTTGTTTACATTGGAGCCAAGTATAAGTGAAAATCAAACAAGCGAAATGCAAGAAAGATTATTGCAATTAGTAGTTCCTGAAGGACTTTTTAAGACATACAATTCGAATCAACAAGGATGGTTAATGAATCTAAATGACTTTATTTCGCTAACAAAGAAAAGAGAATCAATGGCTATACGATAAAACAATAAGGAGTTTCAAAAATTCCAATTCACCCCCGACCCCTCTTGGAATTTTCGAAACGAAAATCAAACTTTCTTAAAAAATGAAAAAAAAGAAAAAGTCTCTTACGCAAGAAGAATAAGGAAAAAATTGACTCACTCCGCTATCGCTCCGTGCCACATTGCATTCTCGTTTCGCTATGCTACACTCGGGGCGTATAACACAGTATATCTGGTTCGCTCGTGCCCTCGCTCGACCCATATTTGCCAAAAAATAATTGATTTTAAAGGAATTTTGGCAAACATCAGATATACTGGAACGTTAGCTGAAATATTCCTTTTCTTTTCTGGGCTATCGCCCAATTGTTTTAAAAAATTTTCAAATTTCTTTTTCTTTTTTTATAAGGGGAAATATGGTGTTTCCTCCGCTCCGCTACGGAAACGATTTATTTGATGAGGGGGGGGGCTGTCTGGCTCTCGCCAGCCAGTTCGGATGTTTTCTCCGCTTCGCTCCGAAAACTTTTTTAGAATTATTCAATTTACTGTATTTTTGGTATAATCCATACAAGTAAGTAACCATGCCCTACATATGCCTAATAAACAATTTCTACAAAAAATAGGCTTTCTTCCAAAAGAGGGCACATTGGGTATTTTTCATAAAAATTACTCATCTTATGTCATTCAAGTCAACCTTGAAAATAACACCATAAATTATGGTGGTGATATTGTATTTAACAATACAAAAAATACCGTTCAAAATATTACAAAAGCCGAGGATTGGGTAGTACTTGAATGTATAGATAGGCTATTACTGCAAGGCTACATCGCAAAGGATATAGTTTTAGAAAAAATATACCCGACTGGACATGGAACAAGTGGAAGACTGGACATTTTAGTTAAAAAAAATGGCAAAGCATTTTTAATGATTGAATGTAAAACATGGGGTAAAGAATTTGATAAAGAATTTCAAAAAATCCAAAAAGATGGCGGGCAACTATTTACATACTTTCAGCAGGATCGAGATGCTGAATACTTAGTTCTTTACACATCTGAACTTGAGAGCGAAATAAAATACAAAAACGAGATTATAAAGATTGAAGAATCGTACCGTGAAACAAGCAATGTCAAAGATCTTTTCGAGAGGTGGAGTAAATTCACAAAACAAAACGGTATTTTTGACGATTGGGTTAATCCTTATGAATTTAAAAGTAAGGCATTAACTCTTTCTCAACTCAAACCAATTACACAAAAGGATAGTAGCTTTATTTTTAATAGATTTTTGGAAATTTTGAGACACAATGTAGTTTCAGACAAACCAAATGCCTTCAATAAAATTTTTACGCTATTCCTTTGTAAAATTATTGATGAAAACAGAAAGCCAGAAGACGAACTTGAATTTCAATGGATTGAAGGAGTAGACGATGATGTTACTTTTCAAAAAAGACTTACCGATCTCTACAAGAAGGGTATGTTGGAGCTTCTTTCAAAAGAAGTCACAGATTTGAGTGATGATGAATTTAACCGCAAATTTGGAGGGATAGATGAGACGGTAAGGAATGAGATTTTGAAAGAATTTACCGCTATTCGTTTACAAAAGAACAACGAATTTGCAATCAAGGAAGTTTTTGACAAAGAAACCTTTACCGAAAACGCAAAAGTTCTCAAAGAGGTTGTAGAGCTTTTACAGGAATTTAAAATTCGTTATACAGAAAAACAACAATATTTGAGTGATTTTTTTGAATTGCTACTAACTACTGGGTTAAAGCAGGAATCTGGACAATTTTTCACGCCAGTTCCTATCGCTAGATTTATTTGTCGCAGCATTCCCCTCAACAAGATTGTGAAAGACAAGTTAAAAATTGGAAATGCGAATGATTTAGTTCCAACAATAATTGATTATGCTGCTGGAAGTGGCCATTTCTTGACAGAATCAATGGATGAAGTACAAAAAATTATTGACCAAATAGATGAAGAAAAATTATTACCACAAGTAAAAAGAAAGATTAAGGGTTGGAAGGAAGACCAGTTCGATTGGGCTTATGATTATGTTTATGGAATAGAAAAAGATTATCGCTTGGTAAAAACGGCAAAAGTTGGTTGCTATCTTCATGGTGACGGACTGGCTAAAGTAATACATGGCGATGGCCTGGGTAGTTTTGAATTTTCAAAAGAATATAAAGATAAGCTAAAAATTTGCGACAAAGACTTCTCTCAAGATAACAAACAATTTGATTTAGTAATTTCAAATCCGCCATATTCTGTTTCAGCTTTTAAAGCCAATCTTAAAAAAGAGTTTGCTGAGCAAGATTTTGAACTTTATAAGCGCCTTACAGATCAAAGCTCCGAGATAGAGTCATTGTTCATTGAACGAACAAAGCAACTTCTCAAGGATGGTGGAATTGCGGCAATTATTTTGCCCGCAAGCATTCTAACTAACGGCGGAATTTATACTCCAACAAGGGAAATTATCCTTAAATTTTTTGAAATTGTTGCTATTACTGAGCTTGGATCAAATACTTTTATGGCAACAGGGACAAATACTGTCGTGCTATTTTTGCGCAAAAAAAATAACTATGAGTGGCAAAATATCAACACTGCTGTTGAGAGATTTTTTTCAAACTTAAAAGACGTAACTGTAAATGGAATTGAAAATATTTTCTCAAAATACGTTGCGCATGTCTGGGAAGGAATTACCTTTGAAGATTACAAAACTTTATGCGAAACAAATCCAAATAAACCAATTAAAGACCATGAAATTTTTGTTGAGTACTCCAAAAAACTAAAATTCAAAGACGAAAAAAGTCTTTTTAATCAAATTATAAACATAGAAAAAGATAAAATTCTCTATTTCATTCTGGCATATTCACAAAAAACTGTATTAGTAAAGTCAGATAGTAAAAAAACAGAAAAGGCTTTTTTAGGCTATGAATTTAGTAATCGTAGAGGCAATGAGGGAATTCACTCCGTAAAAAAAGGAAAGAGCATTGATGAATGTACAAAGCTTTTTGACCCAAGTACACAAGAAAACCCCCAAAAAGCCAGTACTTATATTCTTCAAGCTTTTAGTGGAGAATTTGAAACAGATATTGATGACTCGCTAAATAAACATATTTCACGAATCAAGCTACTTGACGCCCTTACTTTTGATCGAGCAGATTTTGATAAATCTATTTCTTTGAGTCTAAAAAAAAAGATTAAATTTGAAAGTAAATGGGAGCTAGTTAAGCTAGGAACCATTGCATCATTTAATCCTTCAAAAAGTGCTGTTAGCAAACTATCAGAAAATTTAACTGTCTCTTTTATTGAAATGGCATCTGTAAGTAATAATGGGTACATAGTAAAGAAAGTAGATAAAAAATTAAAAGAAGTTAGAAGAGGAAGTTATAAATTTTTTAAAGATGATGATATTTTGATAGCAAAAATTACTCCGTGTATGGAGAATGGTAAGTGTGCAATTGCATCAAATTTGACAAATGAAATCGGTTTTGGAAGTTCTGAATTCCATGTAATAACCCCAAATAAAACAATTCTTCCAAAGTATTTATTTGCAATGCTGAATCGTGACCTAATACGTAGAGCTGCAGAAACAAACATGACAGGATCTAGTGGCCACAGGAGAGTTCCTGAATCTTTTTATAGTGAACTTAGATTACCTCGACCACCAAAAGACATCCAAAGCAAAATTGTGAAAGAAATTGAAACTTTAGAGGTGGAACAAAATAAAGGAGACATAAAAATACAAGATTTAAAAGGTAAAATCGAAGATTTATTTAAAAACATCTCTTTAAAGGCAAATACTACTTACAGACTAAGTGATAATGGCATTTTTGATATTTCTATCGGAAAAAGAGTCTTAAATAGTGAATTATCATCCCAAGGAAAAATACCTGTTTATAGTGCAAATGTTTTTACGCCTTTTGGGTTTGTAGAAAAATTACTTATTCAAGATTTTACCATTCCCTCAGTTTTATGGGGCATAGATGGAGACTGGATGGTTAATTTTATGCCCGAAGACAAGGTATTTTATCCAACAGATCATTGCGGAGTATTAAGAATTAAAGATGACAGCAAAGTAAATGCAAAATATTTAGCATACGTATTGCAAAAAGAAGGCGAGGATCTGAAATTTTCAAGAGCAAAACGTGCTTCTATTGATAGAATTCAGGGAATTAAAATTCAAGCACCTGCCATTGAGGAACAGCAAAAAGCCATTTCTGAAATAGAAAAAATAGAAACTGAAATCGCGAAGCTAGAAAGTAGGTTATCAGAAATTCCAAAACAAAAAGAAGCAATTCTGAATAAGTATTTATAGCCCCATGGAAGAAGAAAAAATACAGATAGGCATATATCAGATAGCTTTAGATAGCGATATATTTCAGGATGAGAATAAACTCGATACTTTAGCTCAAACAATCGAGTCCAAAGGCTATACAAAACAAGAAATATCAGAAGAAATTGATGGATTTTCTCTGAAGCTATTTTACGGAGTGAAGCCACAAAATCCAAAATGGAAGAAGTTTTTGTCGCAAGTAGTTACAGACAATCAACCCATATCAGAAGCAAATAAATCATGGACAGAAAGTTTTGTTTTGCTAGCCCAAAATGAAAAAAATATTTACGCCGTGACTGGTGGCTTGGGCTTTTTTATTATTCAGGACTATATAAATCAAGATTTCGGAATAGACGTTATTTCACGCCTCATAAAAAAGGAGGATAAAATTATTAAAGCAACTAAAGAAAAAAGTGTCGTTGGTGGCGTGTTAGGTTCAAGTAAGAACTTTAGAAAAAATTACAATCTTTTCGAGAGCGATAGCTTCGGAAAAATCTATCAAGAACTAAAAGCAAATCTTGATAAAGGAATACTGCAATCCAAATTTGGCTTCGGTCAAGATGATCTGAAGAAAGACTCATTCTGCATAGCAAAAACCTCTTTCAGGATAAATAAATCAATTACATTCGAACAACTATTTGAAATAATAAAAGGCTGTGAATATTTGATCGATAATGTTGATGCGATTGCAATAAATAACGTTGAAAAGATAGTTAAGAAAAAGAACCAAACACTAATCAGTAATCTTGAAAATGAATTATTTAGTCAGCTTTGGAAACGCCATCAAAATCCAGAAGATTACAATATAGATTTTGATCTGTGTCACAAAGAATTTGAAAAATACCTTACTGCAAGCAAATACATTGTCAAAAAAAATCTATCTAATAAAAATTTCTTCGATGATTTTGTGTTTGAAGAATTAGACAATGTAGATTTGCTCTTCTCGAAAATCAAGGAGCTAGAAGATAGTCCTGATAATGAACAGGGGCTTCGTGAGCTAATCTCATCTTTGAAAATATATTCTTACGATGAAAATGACGAGGAATTAACACATGGGTGGTTACATCATCACATACACGGCGATGTTGAAATCGATGAAAAAAGATACTTCTTTATTGATAAATCATGGTATCTCATTAAAGAAGAGTTCATTAATGAGCTAAATGAAGGCTGTAAGCATTTTATTTCAGAACATACGAACGAAGGACTCACAAATAAATGGGACTATCCAACCCAAAAAGAAAACGACTACAATCAGACCTATTTTGACCAGGAAAACACATTAGTTATTGACAAGATTACTCCCGAAAATATTGAACCTTGTGACATTTTAAAATGGGATGATGAAACTGTGTTCTTTTACCACGTAAAGGCAGGTTTTGGAAATACAATGCGCGACCTTTGCTCACAAATAATCATTGCGGCCAACAGAATAAACGGAAGTAAATTGGGCGATAAAAAATATCTGAAGAAAATCTATAAACAGATGAAAGATAAATCTAGTAGCAGTGATGAATACTACAAAAAAGTTGCAAAACAAACAGACAGCTTAACGGAAGACCAATTTTTGTCACTTTTCGATAAACATTTGATATTTGTACTAGCAGTTTTAGACACTGCGACAAATGAACGTAGCCTAAGTGAAATAGAAAAATTCAAATCAAATATTGCAAAGTTTTCTCTGCAAGAACTTTACAAAGAAATGAGGAGTATCGATGTTGCATTAGAAATCATACAGATTAAAAAGGTAAATTAAGAAGTTTGAGGGAGGGGCAATTCACCCCCAACCCCTCTTGCCCCTCCCTCAAACCAGAAATAGGTGTTTTGGGTGGCGGGCATTCACCCCTTTAATTCCCCTCTGCCCACCACCCAAAACGGAAAAAGAAATTTGAAAATTTTTAAAACAAACGACTATCGTCGAAAAGAAAAAGAATACATCAGCTAACACTGCGTATGCGGTTACGGCTTGCTCCGTACCTCCGCAAGCCTCCACCCATATTTGCCAGTGGTAAGCACTTCGTGCAATTATACCACTGGCAAACATCGCATACGCAGGAACGTTAGGCGACAAATTTTTCAATTATTTTTCGCGAATGATCGTATTTCTGATCGTGTCGCAAAACTCAAAATACACGCATTTTTTCAAATTGTGTTTTGATTTTGAGCCCGGACTTGGCGGAGTCCGTAGCGAGTAAAGTCCGGGCTCTGTGTGCCCAGTTTTCGATTTCGGACAAGCCGGAATGACGACACATTTTTTTCAAAAATTCAAAAATCAAATCTCAACTCCCAGCCACAATCGCGCGGCGACTCCGATTCCGAAACTCAGAGTGGCGACGCCGAGACTGATGATCGCCATTTCCCAGAACCGTTTTTTGAACGATTCGTGTTTTGCCACGGCGATGTAAAAATTGAATCCCGCGATGATCAAAATCACGATTGTCAGCGTCGCGCCGAGCGCGTGCAAATAATTTTCAAAAACAAAAAACGGCGTCACGAGCAAAATCGTCGTGATCACGTACGCGATCCCGGTGTACACCGACGAAGTCAGCGCGTTTTTTCCGCCCTCCGCGCGTGTCGACAAATACTCACTTGCCGCCATCGAAAAACTCGCGGCGACGCCCGTGATCAAACCGAGCACGGCAATCGTGCGGGAATTTTGCAGCGCGAATGAAAACCCCGCCAGCGCGCCGGTCAATTCCACGAGCGCGTCGTTGAGCCCGAGAACGATCGATCCGACGTACTCGAGTTTTTTTTCGTTCAAAAGTTCGATCAATTCCTGCTCGTGCCGCTCCTCGTCTTCGATAATTTTTTGCGCTTCGGGAAAAATCGCGACAACTTTTTCGTAATTTTTCTGCGCCTCGGCCTCGCCGCGTTCCATAAATCGCACGCCAAAAGTGAGCCCAAAAACTTTCGCGATGCGGCTCCAGCGACGCACGCGTCGTCGACTTGGTTCGCATTTTTCTCCGCCTGAAAGTTTTTGCCAAATGGCGGCGTGTCCGAGTTCTTCGTTCGCAATTTTTGTGAGAACGGCGCGGTTGTGTTCCGATTTGGTTTGCGCCGCCAACCGAAAATAAACGTCGGCTTCGGTGCGCTCGTTTCGCTGAAAATCGAGCAACAACGTTTTCAAATCCGGCGAAAGTATTTTCATCATTTCAAATGTGCGGGAAATTTTTTCAAAAATCAAACAATTTTAAAATTCACGTGAACTCGTTTTCAGCGCAAATTTATTGAATTTCCGGGAAAAGCTGTCCCATCGAAATTTTATTTTTTCCGATCTGTAGTTTTACCAAACCGCCCAATTCTTTTTTGAGAATTGATTCTTTTTTTTCGTGGGGCATCGCGACGTGCGGGTATTGTTTCAACTCGTTCGAAACCGTTCTCCGGCGCGTCAAAACGGCAAAAAGTTCGTCGCCGGCGCGCGGTTTTCTCAGCGCAAATCGGGAGAAATTTTTCGTTTTATTTTTCACAAAAAGCGGTTTTAGTTTCGGATGTTGCATCCAAAAAAGTGCTTGGCGCGTGTCTCGCTGTGCCGCGGTGGCGGTGCCGCGCCCCCAATAAAATTTTTGCGGGCAGCGTTTTTGTGCGATTTTTTCCAGAGAAAGCCGCCCCGATCGGTACCCCAAAAAAGTAACTTTTCCGAGCGAATTTACGTACGAAACAACGGCGCCTGGTTTGAATTTATTGAGCGAATAAAAAAATTCTAAACTTTCGGTTTCCGTTGAAAACGTGTCGGACAAAACGGCCACGCCACGGGAAATCCCAGAAAAAGTGAGCGGCTGTTTTCCGTTGCCACCGTCTGGGAAAACGGAAACAGTTGTTGTTGTTGGGTTCGCGCTGAGCGCGCCGCTTTTTGTATTTTCGCCGTAAAGATTTTTTACGGTTACTGTAAAATCGTACGATTGACTACGATCAAGGTTTGGAATGTTTTTTTCAGCTGATCCCTGCTTTGTTGTGGCGGGAAGAATAAAATCGAGCTGTCCGGTGGTGCCATCGGAAGAAACCCAATCAATAAAAAGATCGGTGTTTGTGAAATTTTTTTCAAAATCAAAGGAAAGGTCGATGGACGAATTATTCCAAACGAGATTGAGATTTGAAAGCTCTGGCGGGGGGCGGGAAATCAGAACTTCCGACAGAGAATCCACTCCGTAAGTATTAGTTGCGGTGACGGTAAAATTGTACCGTTTGTTTTGATCGAGATTCGGAACATTTACCGAAAAAGGAATGAGGGCCGACAATATTGGAGTAAAAAAAGGAGAAAAGGCTGGCGTTGCTTGCCCGGACACGGTTCCATCCGAAGAAACCCAGCTAATTAAGAATTCCGTTTGAGTGAAAACATTTTCAAATACAAAATCAATTTTTGCAGACGAATTATTCCACGAGACAGAAAGATTTGAAATATCGGGTTCTTTTGCCGGTGGAATGTAAATGGTGTCGATTTCTCCGGTGACACTTCCGTCGGAATTGGTTGCGACAATTTGAATGTCATAAGGTTGTCCCGGGGGCATGTCGAGCGGAGTTAATGAGATGGCAACTTCTTTGTCTCCGGTGCCCGAAAGGGGAGATTGGATGGCGGAGAGTTGGCTTGGGAGCGGCGTGCTTCCGCTCGGTCCCCAGTGAAAAACCACGGTCGTGGGGAGTCCGCCAGGATTTACAGTTGTCACCAGATGAAAAACATTGAAAAACCCATTAATTGTAATATTTGACTGAATTATTGGTGCTGCGGCGAAACAAGAATTCGCAACGAAAATCAAGCCAGAAACGATGCATAAAAAAAAGAAACGAAGGGTTTTCATTTTTATTTGGGGGAAATTTTTTTTGGCGAAATGCACGATACACATAAATTTTTTAAAAAACTCTGTCAAGAAGAATCGGGTCTTTTTTTGTGGAATGTCAAATTGTCTTTTTTTTCAAAATCGGTACAGTTTGAGCGATGAAGGTCACGATGTTGATGGCGCAGACGCTGGATGGTCGGATCGCGAAAAGTTCGAACCATTTTCCCGACTGGACAGAAAAAGCCGACAAAAAATTTTTCAAATCGCGAACAAAAGAATCGGGCGTGATGATTTTTGGGCGGACGACCTTTGACACGTTGCCGGGCGTTTTGCCGGGGAGATTTTCAATCGTGATTTCGCGCAGCGCGGGGGCGTGGGACGAGCGAGCAGAAAATTTAATTTTCACGTCGCTGGCGCCGGCGGAGATTTTGAAAAAATTAAAATCGCTCGGATTTTCAAACCCGATTTTGTGCGGTGGAACCACGATTAACACGCTTTTTGCGCGGGAAAATTTGATCGATGAAATTATCGTCACGGTTTCCCCAAAAATTTTCGGCGACGGGCTCGGGCTTTTTTCTCCGGAAATTTCGCTCGATTTGGCGCTGGAAAAATTTGAAAAACTCGGCGAAAACTCGCTCGCACTTTTTTACACCGTGAAAAAATGATTCTCACGCGACACGAAATTTCGGCGCTGATTTCTGCGAAAAAACTTGAATTTTCGCCGCCGCTGGACAAGTGGCAGGATCAGCCGCACGCGGTGGATTTGCGGCTCGGGACGGCATTTTATCTTCCAAAAATCTGGAAACTTTCCGATCGCGGTCGAGAGGTTTTGAACGTCGACGTGACGCGCGACGCGGGTGATAATTTTGAAAAAATTGAACTTGTGCCAGGACAGTTTTTCGAACTCGCGCCGGGGGAATCGATCATCGCTTCGACGCTCGAAAAAATTTCGCTCCGCGCGGACGATTTGATGGGCGTTTTGTACCCGCGCAGCTCGATCAATCGCCGAGGACTTTCGGTGGATTTGACCGGAATTGTCGACGCTCATTATTCGGGGTTTTTGATGATTCCGATTCACAACCGAACTTCAAGCCAAATTATTCGCATTTTTCCGGGCGAGCGAATCTGTCAGATCGTGTTTCAAAAACTTGCGAGCGACTTGCAAAAAATCGACGCACTCCGACACGGAGCGAGTCCTGCAAAATATGAGGGTGCGGCCGCGGACGAACTTTGTTCCAAAAAAGATGCCGAAACGGAAATTGGATTTCTCAAATCTGGCGACCTGGACGGACTTAAAAAACATTTGTACTGATGAGTGCGAACGACTTGCAAAAACTTCCGTATCTCCCGCTGGGGAGCGAAATAAAATTTCTCGACGACAAAAATAAATTTTTAATTGCGGCGAAAAAAGTGGCGCTCGAATTTTCCAAAGATCCAGAACATCCGACGGGTGCAGTTGTCGTGCGCGACGGAAAAATAATTGGGCGTGGCGCGAACGGTTCCGATTTTCACGAAAAAAACGGGTGTCGGAGAAAAAAACTCGGAATTCCGACGGGGAAAAATTACGAGCTGTGTCCGGGCTGCGACCCGAAAAATCACGCGGAACAAACGGCGATTGCAGACGTTTCGGCGCGCGGAAAAAATTCTGCTGGCGCGGATTTATATTTGTGGGGACATTTTTGGTGCTGCGAAAGTTGTTGGGAAAAAATGATCGAGAACGGAATTCGCGATGTTTTTCTCGTCGAGGGCGCGTGGAAAAAATTTTAAAAAACGGGCGCGGCGGGTTCAATTTCGTTCGGAGTTTTTTGCGGAAATTCTGTTTTGATCGCGGACGGATCGTCAATTTTTTTTCCGCTGCAGTTTTCAAGTTGCGAGAGCACCAGCATTCCAAACAGCACGATGAAAAAAGAAATGCCGCCAAGTTTTAAAATTATTCGATTCTGTTTTTGTTCCGGCGTTTCGTCGCGAAATTTTTCCGCGTGGCGAGCTTGATTTTTTGCAGAAAACAACATCAATTTTAAATTTCACACACGGCGCGCAATTTGTCAAAGTTTTTTTTGAAAATACAAACCGGTACAATTCCCGCGATGTGGAATTCAATTTTGGCTGACGAATATTTTTGGCTCTCTTTTTTCCCGATCGCTTTTTTGGGTGGCGGATTTTGGCTGCTGTTTTTTGACCGTGCCGATCGCGTCCGCGAACCGCTGCGATTTTTGTCTCTCGCGCTGGTGGCGGGGATTTTGTCCGCGGTGGCGTACGGATTTTTTGCAGAAATTATTGGGCTCGAAAACTTTTTTGGTCGCGTGGCCGTCGAAGAAGTTTTTAAAGTTTTTTTCGCACTGCTGGCGATGGAGCTCGTGCGGTCGCGGTTCCGATTTATCTCGCAGGGAATTATGTACGGATTTGCAGTTGGGCTGGGATTTGCTGTCGCGGAAAATATTGTTTTTCTTGCGAAAGTTCACGAGCTGGCGGCGTTTTCGCCGGAATTTTGGCTGACATTTCAGGGGCGATTTTGGAGTTCGTCGTTGTTGCACGCGATTACAACTGGTTTTTTTGGTCTTTTGTACGCGGGCGCGTACTTGTCTCCGACGCTGTTTCGCACAAAAAAAGAATCTCCGCTGCGGGCGTTTTTTTTTCCGCCGAATTTTCGCCAACTCTGGTTTGCGTTTTCCCTGCGCGTGACGCGGAAAAATTTAGTTTTTCAGTTGCGAAAAAATCTGCACGATCATTCCGCGCGCGCCGTTATTTTGGAAGGATTGTGGTTCGCGATTTTATTGCATGCCGCGTTCAATTTTGCACTTGAAAAAAGTTTTCCCGCGCTCGCGTTTCTCATCGCATTTCTTGGGATGCTCGGGCTCTGGCGTATTTCGAAAAAAATTTCGTGACAATATTTTCCGAGAATTTTATCGCGAGAGTTGTTGTTCGACAAAATCCCAGTTCACGAGATTTTCGACAAAATTTTTCAGATAATCTGGGCGGCGACTTTGAAAATCCAAATAATACGAATGTTCCCAAACGTCGCAGCCGATCAGTGGTTTTTTGCCGAGCACGATCGGATTTTTTGCATTTTCGGTTTTCAAAATTTCTAACGTCCCGTTTTTTTCCGTGAGCCACACCCAGCCCGATCCAAACTGCGCGCTGCCGATTTTGACAAATTCTGCGACAAAGTTTTCCCACGAATCGAAATTTTTTTCGATCAAATTCTGCATTTTCCCGGACGGAGTCTGCGATCCGGGCGCCATCAAATTCCAAAAAAATTCGTGATTCCACGCCTGTGCGGCGTTGTTAAAAACAGCGTCGTTTTTTCCGTACGCCGCAAGAAAAACTTTTTCGAGCGACGACAGATTTTCAAATTCAGAATTTTCAATCAGCGCGTTTGTTTTCGCCACGTACGCGGCGTGATGTTTGTCGTGGTGCAGCGCGAGCGTCTGCGCGGACATGTGCGGTTCGAGCGCATTTTTTGCGAACGGGAGCGGGGGAAGTACAAATTTCATTTTTTCAAAATAAGAAATCGCGCCTATTTTTTCACACAAAAAAGATTGCGGCAACTCTTTTTTCGTGGAAAATCATTTTCCAGCTAAAAAACCAGAAAAAAGACGCACTGACACTGCGTCTCTTTTTTTCCCTGGTTCTAAAATTTCTATTTTTTTGCAACTGTTGCTCGAACCTCCGTGTCTATTTTTTTCACCATTTTTTCATCCGTTTTCAAAAAATCCACGGCTTTTTGTTTTCCCTGCCCAAGTTTTATTTCTCCGTACGAATAAAATGCGCCGGATTTTTGGATGATTTCCATTTTCACCGCGGTGTCGAGCAGATCGCTGATTTTGGAAATTCCCTCGTTGAAGAAAATATCGACTTTTGCCGTTCGAAACGGTGGCGCCACCTTATTTTTCACGATTTTCACGCGCATTTCGTTTCCGTGCGCCTCTTTTTCGTCGCCGGTTCCGGTTTCGAGTTTGCTGCCTTTTCGCACCTCGACGCGCAGCGATGCGTAAAATTTCAGTGCGTTTCCGCCGGTCGTTGTTTCTGGATTTCCAAACATCACACCGATTTTCATTCGAATTTGGTTGATGAAAACAATCGTCGTGCCCATTTTACTCGAAATTGCGGTCAATTTTCGCAGCGCCTGGCTCATCAATCGCGCCTGCAAACCCATTTGTGCGTCGCCCATCGCGCCTTCGATTTCTGCGCGCGGAGTGAGCGCCGCCACCGAATCCACGATGATTAAATCCACGCCGCCCGAACGGACGAGTGCTTCGACGATTTCCAGTGCCTGTTCGCCGGAATCGGGTTGCGACAATAAAAGTTCGTCAACGTTCACGCCCACTTTTTCCGCGTATTCTGGATCGAGCGCGTGTTCTGCGTCGACAAATGCGACCGTGCCGCCTTTTTTCTGAAACTCTGCAACCGCGTGCAGCGACAGCGTTGTTTTTCCAGAACTTTCTGGACCATAAATTTCGATCACACGCCCTTTTGGCCAGCCGCCACCGAGAGCAAGATCGATTGAGATCGCGCCCGACGAAATCATTTCAATTTTTGGTCGATCGTGATCGCCCATTTTCATCACGGCGCCTTTTCCGAAATTTTTTTCGATTTGCGCGAGAGCAGCTTGGAGTGCGGCTTTTCTTGGATCTTCTGCCATTTTAAAAAATTGTTTAAAAAATAATTACACGGTTGGAATTGAGGTCACGACGACGCCCTGAATTTGGAGCTGATCGGTGACGATGATTGGTTGGTGCCGCGGATTGCTCGATCGTGGAGTGAGCACGACGACGTTTTCACGTCGATGAAATTCTTTGATTGTGGCCTCGTCGTCCACCAACGCGACAACCCGATCACCATTTTCTGCATTTTTTTGAACGCGCACGAGGACGAGATCTCCGGGCTGAATGTTGGCCTCGTTCATTGAGTCGCCAACCGCGCGGAGCAAAAAATGTTGTTGATCGCGTGGGGCCAGTCGTGTACTGACGCGCACAAAACTTTCGATATTTTCTTCGGCGAAACTGGGAACGCCGCATCGGACATTTCCGACGACAGGAATGTCGACGGTGTCTGCGGAGTCGAGCGAGTCATCGGAATTTTTGACGAGCTTCAGTTTTCCGCCGTCACCCCGGGTGAGAAAGTTTTTTGTTTCAAGTTTTTTCAAAATTACTGCCGTCGATCGTGGCGATCGGTACCCCATCGCGGTCATCAGTTCTCGCACGGAGGGGAATTTTCCCATCAATCGAATTGCGCTGCGGATTTCTCGCAGTGCGTCGGCTTCTCGGGCGGTGAGATTTTCAGTCATTTTTGTTTTGCACACAGAAGTATACATCCAGCATACACCGCGTCAAAACTTTTTTTCAAAAAACAAAAAAAGCGCGTCGTCGTGCGCGTTTTTCGGTTGAAAATTATTCTCGTTCGCTCAGGATTTTGGTGCGCGCGCGGGAGTTTTCTCTTTTTTTTCTCGTTTTCCTTCGAGATGATAAAATTTTACGAGTGCGTCTTCTCGTCCGGTTGAAACTTTTTTGCTTTTGCATTGTCCGCAGACCGTTCTTGGGTTTCCGCGGAGTGTTTGCCCAATTCCGGCGGGAACGATGTCCCTGCAATCGTGGCAAAAAAGCGCCATTTTGCAGGTTGGCCAGTTTTCTTCTTTTTCTGTTTTGTACATTTCGGCAACATTTTCATCCAAAATATGTGTTACCGCGGTGATTGCATCGTCGAGATTTTTCAGGTCAATTTCTCCAGCGGCGCGCCCCGCTTGCTGCGATTCGCTCAAAAAACTTCGGGCAGCCGAATCGTTCGGTTTCGCGCTTGCGTTTGGATCGGTGACGATGGCGGGTTCTTGAGTCATTTTCGTTTTTCTGAGGTGCTCGGATTTTTAAAGTTTTTCTCGGGCATTGTCAACGGGAGCCGTGTTTTTTTCGCTGTCGGTTTCGTCTGCGTGGGGAGTTGGAAAAAATTTGTCACAGATTCTTTTTTCGCCTGCTGCGAGCGAAGACACACCGCGACGATTCCCATCAATTGCAGCGCGGCGCACAGCCAAAATCCAAACCGAATTTGTGAATTTTCAAATCCGCGACTTTCTGCTTGCAGCACCGACCACGCGCTCACGATCAAAATTAACTGCTGGATTCCGGCAACAAAAAAAAGTTTATTTTTCGAAACGCGCCAGCGAAACCAGCTTTTTTCCAAAAGTTCGTCCAAAAAAACGCCCACGCCCGCGAGAGAAATCAAAAAAATGAATGCGCCCATCAACCAAATGTGCCCGACAAATGCAGATCGGTAGTACGGATCTCCGTACAGCGGTTCGACGCCGATCCACGGAAAAAAACAAAACACGAGCGTCAGCGCGTGCGCAAAAAACAAAACGCGAGACTCAAAATTTAGTCGGCGAAAATTTTTTTGCACGAATGCGTATTTTTGTGTTTTCATCTTGATCATCACGATGATTGTAGATTTTTTTTCACTTCTGCCAAAAAAAATCGAGAAAAAGAAAAAAATAAGTATGATTTCTCCAGAAATGGACACGAAACCAAAACGCAGAAGTCTCACGATTGTTTTTTCCGGGGAAGCGCCGTCCGAAACTTTTTTGAAAAATATTAAAAAAACAGTTTCTTCGCTGGGCACGGTGGAGCTGGTTTCCGTGTGCAATTGTGCGCAGAGCGAGCGGGCGGCGTGGGAAAAAATGATTCAAAAATTGTCGCCGGATTTTTCTGGCGAATCCGATTCCGGCGGGAGTTTGGCCAGCGCAGAAACTGGGCTCGGATCGAAACGATTTTTATTCGAAGAAGTCGAGCGTTTTTTGATTGAACTTCCAGACTCCGATGCGTACGAAAAACTTCGGTTCAAACAAAATCTCGTGCGCCAAAATTTCGATCGGGATCGGTTGTTTCATCAGCCGCAGTTGATCGAGAGCGTGCTTTTCCCCGTTTTTCTCGAATACAAAAAAGCGTACATCGACCGATATTTTTCAGAACTTCAAACGTCGCAAGAAGCGCTTCAAAAAATTCAAAAACAACGAGAACCGCTGCGCCAAAAAATTTTTGCGGCAAAAAAACTTGCGCAACTTCCGTGGATTTCTCGGCAGGGCAGCATTTTGCTGGAGCAGGATTTGGGAGATTTTTTTCAGCAGTACCCCGTTTTTGAATTGAACGAAAAAGAAATTCGGCATCATCTTGAAAAAGTTCCCATTTTCCGAAATTTTCGGTTGGGGCAGGGCTGGCCAAAAAACGAGTTTCAAGAACTTTCGACTCGAATTGAAACAGAATTGCAGGAAAAAATGAAACAGATTAAAAATCGCGCGGTGGTCGATTTAACAACAAAAAACGACACGGAGGGCGTCAAAAAATTGTTGGAATTGTTGCATCTTTCTCAGCTCGACGAACTCGTTCCGCTGCTCGCGTCCGAACAATCAGACGCTGTTTTTTTTACTCTTCAAAAAATTTTTCCATGAGAGTTTTAGTTGCCGAGGACGACGAGCGAATGTTGGCGTTGCTCGAAAAAGCGTTGAAAATGGAAAAATTTGACGTGGAACTTGCAAAAGATGGCGAGATGGCGCTGCAGCTTGCGAAACAACGAAAATTTAATCTCATCGTGTTGGACATCGAAATGCCGAAAAAATCGGGATTTGAAGTGATCGCGGCGCTGCGAGCGCTCGGTGATTCGACGCCGATTTTGGTCATTTCTGCGCATGGACTCGTGGAAGATCGCGTCAAAGGTTTGGATTTGGGGGCGGACGATTATCTCGTCAAAAGTTTTTCGCTCACAGAATTGCTCTCTCGCGTACGAGCGCTGCTGCGGCGACAGACGCCGAATCGTCGAAACTTTTTCAGCGCGGGCGATTTGCTGCTGAATTTGGCGACGATGAAAGTGACATTTCATCAGCAGGAACTTGAACTTTCAAAAAAAGAATTTGCGCTGTTGTTTGCGTTGCTCAAAAAAAAGGACTGCGTTGTTTCTCGAAAAGAATTGTTGGAAAATCTCTGGGGAGAAAAAGTAAAACAGACATCAAACGCGCTGGAAGTGCATCTTTGCGCGTTGCGCCGAAAGCTGGGAATGATTCATCCCGCCGGAGAAAAAATGATAAAAACTGTTCGAGGGATCGGGTTTCGGCTTGTTTCTCCTGAAAAATGAAATCAAAAAAATATCGTCGCCAGATTTCTCCGCAGCACCAAGTGTTGAAAAATGATTCGACGCAGTTGCACGCGGGATGTGTTTCCGAGCGGTGTTTTCAGCAGTCTTTTGGGCGGCACTGTCCGTGCGAGGGATGTCCACTCGCCGAAGTTTTAAAAACCAAACAACCGAAAAAAGCAATTCTGCAGCCATTTTCAGATCTGTCACCGCTCGCTATTTCACTGGAGCCCGTACTGGATGAGGATGGAGAAATCGTTTCAATTTTAGAAGAAATTTCTCTGGCAGCCGTGGAGAAAAAAGTGCCGGAGGCCTCCACCAAAGAAATGATTCGGGTTCGAGAAGAACGGCGACGACTTCAGCAACACGCACTCAAAAAACATTTGGAAGTGGAAGAAATCGAACGAAACACGGAAAGCCAAAAAGAATTTTTGCGACTTGCGGCGCACCAAATGCAGACGCCGATCAGCATTTTGCGCGGGTATCTTGAGCTTTTTCTTGCGGATCCATCGAAACAAAATTATGTAAATTTGGATCAAACACTCGTTGAACTTTCAGAGCTCGTTCAAAACATGATGTTGTTTGCGCACGCGGCGCCGACGGTGGAAGATTTGGAAAAGGTGGACGTGGTGGCGGAAACGCAAAAAAACACACAAAATTTTCAGCAAAAATATCCAGAGCACCTGGTTTCTTTTTCATCTCCGCATGGGGTGGGCGAGATTTGGGGAATGGCATCTCGCCAGCGTGGAAAACACATTCTCACGGCATTACTTGAAAATTCTGTAAAATATTCTTCGCCCGGGACAAAGATTGAAGTTTCGGTGGAAGCGACGGCGGATAAAATTAAAATTTCCGTGTACGATGAGGGCGCAGGAATTCCGGAGGAGGAACAAGAAAAAATTTTTGAACCGTTTTTTCGCGGATCTCGGCGCGTGCAGGGATCTGGGTTGGGACTGTCGATTGTGCGAAAATTAATTCGCAGTCGCGGTGGCGACGTGGTTGTAAAATCGGTTTTTGGAGAATTTACAAAAATTACAATTCTTTTGCCGCGGAACATTCCCGAAAAATCGTTGACAGAAGAAAAAAACCTCGGAGAATCAGCTCGATGAAAAAATTTTTTACGACACCGATTTTTTACATCAACGACGTGCCGCACATCGGGCACGCGTACTGCACGCTCGCGGCGGACACGATCGCGCGATTTTGGCGAAAAAAACTTGGCCGCGAAAATGTTTTTTTCCTGACGGGCGTGGATGAAAATTCTCAAAAAACAGTCGATGCCGCGGAAAAATTGGGCGAGCCGATCGAAAAATATTTGCAAAAAATGGCGACGATTTGGCGCGAAACCTGGGAAAAATGCGGGATCGATTTCGACGATTTTATTCGCACGACCGAGCCGCGGCACGTCCGGACGGTGCACGAAATTTTACAAAAAATTTACGACGCGGGCGACATTTTCCCTGGGGAATATTCCGGATTGTACTGCACGGGCTGCGAAAGTTTTCTCAAAAAATCGGATTTGGACGAGCACGGAAATTGTCCCGCGCACAAAGTTCCGCCGCAAAAAATTCAGGAAAAAAATTATTTTTTCCGGCTCTCGAAATTTCAAAAACCGCTGCTCGAACTTTTCGAAAAAAATCCAAAACTTTTGGAACCAGAAAAACGCCGGAACGAAATTTTGTCGTTCATCCGCGGAGGGCTCGACGACATTTCGATCTCGCGCGAAAACGCAGAATTCGGCATCCCGCTGCCGTGGGACGAATCGCACAAAATTTACGTTTGGTTCGACGCGCTGATAAATTATCGATCGGGTTGTCCGAGCGAGGATTTTTGGAAAAATTCCTGCCATTTTCTTGGAAAAGACATCACGCGATTTCACTGCGTGATCTGGCCGGCGATGCTGATTTCCGCTGGAATTTCAACGCCCGCGGAAGAATTTGCGCACGGATTTTTTACGGTCGACGGAGAAAAAATGTCGAAAAGTTTGGACAACGTGATTTCGCCGCTCGAACTTTCTCAAAAATTCGGCAACGACGCGCTGCGACTCGGACTTTTGTCGGCGTTTGAATTTGGGAACGACGGCGATTTTTCGTTCGCGCAGTTTGAAAATTTTTACCGCACAAAACTTGCTGGCGGCGTTGGAAATCTTTTCAACCGCGTGATCGTGCTGATTCACAAATTTCTCGCGGGCAAAAAACCAGAAAATTTGAACGCGGAAAATGACGAAATTTTTAAAAACTTTGAAAAGCTTTTGGAAACGAAAAAAATCCGGAGCGCGATTGAAATATTTTTCGAAACGGTGGACGGCGCGAACGAACTTTTGAATTCTACCGAGCCGTGGAAATTGGCAAAAGTTGATCTGCCCGCGGCGGAAAAAGTTTTCGCGAAACTTTTGCAAAAACTCGAAATTCTCGCGTCGATGGCGGAAGTTTTACTCCCGGAAACGTTTCCGAAAATGCAAAAAATGTTGGGCGACGAAAAAAAAGTTGGTGCGCCAGAAATTTTATTTCCGCCGGTGGAAAAATAGCGCGGGGAAATTTTGCGCGTTTTTTCCCAAAAAACCAAAACCAAAACTTGTCAAATCACCGGAATTGTGCTACAAATCTTTTGAGTTTTGTACTCACCATTTTTTGCGTACCCGCTGGGCATGAAAACATATTTGATCACGATTCCGCAGTTCAAAGCCGAAACGGTTTTGGCGAAAACGGCGAAAGACGAAAATATGCGCAACGCGGAGCGATTTATGGATGTTTTCACAAATCTCCACGAATCACTTCCCGGCAAAAAAATGTCGTTTGAGCTGGTGGTTTTTGGACAAAATATTGGGTTTTGTTTCACGTCCGACGCGGCGACCTGCGAGGTGATCGCCGGACAAATTTACGCGATGGATTCGGACGCGGACATCCGCGAAATTCCAGATTTCACAAAAAAAATAAAAGCGAGCACAAATTTCGTCTGGGCAGACGTGGCGCTGATGCGCAACGATTTGTACCCGATCAAAATTTTTGATGAATTCGAAACGGATTCGCTGTCGGGGATTCTGAATGTTTTGGCAAAATGTACGCCGGACGAGGGCGTCTGGATTCAGATTGTCGGGAAGCCGCGAGCAGACACGGGTGCGCTGCATTTTGTTCTCGGAATTCGAAAAAAAATTGAGCGGCTGCACCGGATTTTTCGTACAAAATTTTGGTTTAAAAAAGGAATTAAAAAAGGATTCAAAGAAAAAATTCGTGAAAAAACATCCAACGAAATGTTCACCTGCAACATCCGCGTGGCGGCGTTTTCCGACGACCCCAAAAAAGATCCGCGCATAAAATTGCAGGCGGTTTTTGGCGGACTCCAAAATTTCAACACGTTGGATCACAACAAAATGAAACCGGGACGGATTTCCAAAAATAAAAAAATGGGCGTGCAGCGGTTTCGATCGCGCCAGCTTTCTGGCGGGTTTTTGCTGTCGCTGCGGGAAATGACGACGCTGTACCATTTGCCGAATGAACAAAAAGTTCCAAATCTGATTCACGTTCTTTCTCGTCGCTGCGAGCCGCCGGCGGATTTGCCGGTCGACAAAAAAGATTCGGATATTTCCTTTTTCGGCGAAACAAATTTCCACGGAAAACAGATTCCGTTCGGTGTTCGGCGTTCGGATCGACGGCGACATTTGTACACGGTGGGAAAATCCGGTTCCGGAAAATCGAAGTTGATGGAGTTGTTGATTCAGAACGATATTTTGGAGGGAAAAGGCGTCGGCGTGCTCGATCCGCACGGCGATTTGGTCGACAACATTTTAAAATGCATTCCGGAAAATCGCATCAAAGACGTGGTGATTTTCGATCCGTCGGACATGAATTTTCCGATCTGTTTCAACCCGCTCTGCGATGTTCCGCCGGAACTCAAAATTCGCGTGACGATCGGATTCATTGAGATTTTCAAAAAATTATTTGGTGCCAACTGGACGCCGCGGCTCGAACACGTTTTGCGGTACACGACGTTGGCGTTGCTCGACACGCCGGGCACGACGATTTTGTCGATTCTCAAAATGCTGACCGATAAAAATTACCGCCAGACGGTGGTTCGAAATATTCAGGACAACGTCGTCAAAAATTTTTGGGTGAACGAGTTTGCCGGCTGGTCAGAAAAATTCGACAACGAGGCGATCACGCCACTTCTCAACAAAGTTGGGCAGTTTGTTTCGACCAACATGATTCGAAATATTGTCGGGCAACCGGACAACAAAATCGATTTTCGGGAAATTATGGACGGGCAAAAAATTGTTTTGATGAAAGTTTCAAAAGGAATTCTCGGCGAAGAAAACGCGGCGTTGATGGGCTCGCTCGCGATCACGAAAATTTACCAGGCGGCGATGAGTCGCGCGGACACGGCGGAGGAAAATCGCGTGGATTTTTATTTTTACGTCGACGAATTTCAAAATTTCGCCACCGACACGTTCGATGAAATTCTTTCCGAGGCGCGAAAATACCGATTAAATTTGACGATCGCGCATCAGTTTTTGGGACAGCTTTCAGAAAAAATCCGCACAACGGTTTTTGGCAACGTCGGATCGATGGTGAGTTTTCGTGTCGGCGGCAACGACGCAAAAATTCTCGAAAACGAGTACACGCCACGCGTCAAAGAGCGCGACTCTCGGCGTTCGGAATTTTTACTGCAAAATGTCGGTGAACGGCGAACTTCGTGAGGCGTTTTCGGGGCGAACGCTCGGGATGGAATTTCCAGAAAAAAGTTACGCGCAGGAGTGCAAAAATTTTTCCCACGAAAAATACTGTCGCCCGATTGCCGAAGTTGAAAAAATTCTCCAGCAGTGGGAGGAGGGAAAATACGATTCGAAATCTCCCGCGAAACCGTCAAAAAATTCGTCGCTTGAATTTGAAGAAGATTTCAACGAACCGTTGGTTTGAATCGTTGAACGGCGGGGAATGAAAAATGAAGAATTAAAAGTTAAAAATTTTCGATTTTTATTTTTCATTTCGTGCGATTTTTTTTCCAAAACTACCGCCACTCAAAACTGTCGTAAATCCACGACAACAGCGTTTTTGTTTCCCCAAATCGATCGGACGAACCGAGAATCACCGTCAAAACGTCGTGCCCGTCGGGAGTTTCTCCGAGTGCGACGAAACATTGTCCTGCCAAAAATGTGAATCCGGTTTTGACGCCTTTCAGATTTAAAAAGGTGTCGAACAATTCGTTCGTGGAATCTTTTTCGTGATAAAATTGCTCGTCAATGCTGGTGCCGTCAAAATGTCTTTTTGCGACTGTTTCGCGAAAAAAATCATCCTGCATCGCGATTCGCACCAACTGCAAAATATCGCGTGCCGACATTTTATTTCCGAACGGTTGTCCATTTTCATCGAATAAATCGAGCCCTGTCGCGTTCACAAATTTCGCCGAATTGAGATGCAATTCTTTTGCTTTTGCGTTCATTTCTTCCACAAAATTTTTCTCGCTCCCCGCGTGAAAAATCGCGAGTGCGACCGCCGCGTCGTTCGCCGACGGGATCAGCGCGGCTTCGAGCAGCGTGCGGACGGTGAGTTTTTCGTACTCGTACAGATCGATTCGGGCGCCGACGACTTCGGTGGCGGCGAGATCGACGGTGACGACATCGTTGAGATCGTGATTTTCCAAAAGAATCAGCGCGGTCATAATTTTACTCAGCGACGCGATCGGTTGCGGGCGATTTTCATTTTGCGAAAGGAGTGTTTTTCCTGATTGCAAATCAATCGCAAAAATTGCCGTACGCTCGTCCTCGAAAAGAACGGGGGCGATTTTTTCTGCCTGTCTGCGAGGAAGTTCGATCGGATTCAAAATTTCAATTTTCGGCGTCGGTCCGGGCGCTGATTTCGTGAGAAAATCAGAACTTCCACCGTGCAACAACGCAAAAATTAAAAACTCCAACATCGCGCGCAGTGTAGTTTTTTTCGAAAAATTGGCAAATAATTCTTGACAGGAATTAATTTGAAGCTAAATTGCGGTAGCAGTGGAAACAAGATTGGTGATTTTGTTTCTCGCAATTGCGGGGGTAGCTCAGTTGGTAGAGTCCCGGGCTGCAACCCCGGAGGTCGCGTGTTCGAGTCACGTCGCCCGCTCAAATAGTTGTTCTTCTCGGTTTCTTTCTCCACGAGGGAATTAAAAAAAAGAAACCAAAAAAAGAAGAACGGCGCTCCCAGTTTCGGCTGGGAGTTTTTTTTAATTTTTCACATTCCACGTCTGCCCGTCCGCTCCGTCGCGAACTTCAACGTGAAATTTTTCCAAAAGTTCGTCGCGGATCCGATCGGATTCTGCCCAATTTTTTTCCGCGCGTGCGTTTTTCCGTTCTGCCAAAATCGACTCGATTTCGTTTTTTTCAAATTCGTGGATTTCCACTTTCTGCGGAACGCAGTCAAAAATCGGATCAAAATCGTTCTGCAAAAAATTGAGTGCAGCGCTCGCGGTCGCGCCGTCGAGTTTTTTTTCTGCGTTCAATTTCAGCACGGCGTTCGTGATTTCAAAAACAGTCGCGAGCGCTCCGGAAACATTCAAATCGTCGGCGAGCGCGGTTTGAAATTTTTCTCGAAAACTTTCTGCAAAATTATTTGGCGGCTCGTGTTCGGTTTCGAGACAGGCGCGATTTGCCTCGACGATTCGTGCGATCGATGCGCGAGATTGTTCGAGCGATTTCATCGAAAAATCCAGCGTCGATCGGTAGTGCGCCCCGAGGAGCGCGAGCCGGATTTCGTTTCCCTGCCAGTTTTTTTCCAAAAGATCGCGGATCGTGAAAAAATTTCCCGCGGATTTTGACATTTTTTTCCCCTCGACCTGCAAATGTTTTGTGTGCAGCCAAAAATTCACCGAGTTTTTTCCGTCGAAACTGCACTCATTTTGTGCGATTTCGCACTCGTGGTGGGGAAAAACGTTGTCTTCGCCGCCGGTGTGAATGTCGAACGGGAACCCGAGTAATTTTTTGCTCATCGCCGAACACTCCACGTGCCAGCCGGGAAATCCGCGATTTTTCTCCAAAAGTTCTCCAATTTCGTCGTCGCTCGTCGCGGGATTCGCTTGTCGTATTTCAGAATACGATTCACTAAAATCTCGCTTGAGTTCCTCGAATTTGGCGCTTTTTGAAGAAAAATTTTTCGTGGCGTATTTTTGAATAATTTCGGCGGAAACCGGTTTCCCCGATAAAAATTCCCACTGCATCAAATGATTTTCGTCGGCTTTTTTCCACAGCGCAAAATCGAGCGGATCTTCTTTTTCAGAATTTACTTCGACGCGCGCGCCGGCGATCAGATTTTCCAGCGAATTGCCGGACAGTTGCCCGTATTTTTCAAATTTCCGGGTGCGAAAATACACCGAGCCATTTTTTTCGTACGCAAAATTTTCGGCGATCAATTTTTTCACCAGCTCAATTTGTTCCGCGATAAATTCTGTTGCCCGCGGATATTCGTTCGCCGGGCGGATTCGGAGCGTTTTTTCATCTTCAAAAAAATATTTCTCAAATTTCCGCGCAATTTCAAACGGATCGATTTTTTGCTCGCGTGCGGTTTTCGAAATTTTGTCCTCGCCGCCAGCGTCCGCCGTTTCGTCGTTTGTCAAATGTCCGACGTCGGTGATGTTCATCACTTTTTTCACCTCAAATCCGGCGTACTCGAGCACGCGTGTCAGCAGATCGGACGCGAGAAAACTGCGAAAATTTCCGATGTGCGCAAAATTGTACACGGTCGGGCCGCACGAATAAATTTTCACCTTTTCTGGCTCGATCGGCACGAATTTTTCTTTTTTTCCCGACAGCGTGTTCGTCAAAAAAATTTCCATCGCCGCCATCTTCTTCGAAATTTTGCATAAAAAAAACATTTCCGCTTGCGTTTTTTTTTTTTGATGTAGAATAAACAGAAAAGTTCGTAAAATTTAACCAAATAAAAATGAAAAATCTTTTCAAATCGGCATCGGCGAGCGGAAATCCCGCAAAATTTATTTGGAAAGAAAAACCCTCTTGGGATGACATCGTTACTCCCATTGTAGAGGAAAAATTTGGCACGCCCGAGTCTCAATTAGAAATCTTAAAAGACATGGTCTCAGGATTGAATGAAGATGATGAGACGTTGAAAAATAGTTATGGCACCACAAGGAAAAGATTGATGACAAACATCATTCGCAAAGCGGACAGTTTTGTATATTCAATTGAGCGCGAAATTGAAAAGAATCAAAAAATTGAACTTTTATCCCAAGGCAGCAAATCAAAAATAAACGAAATAATTGACAATTTTGTAGTTTCCGGGAAAAAAGAAATTGTAATTCTACAAGAAAAAGCGACGCTCCTGCGGGACGCCCAAAAAGTAGTTCCTATTTTAAAAGGAGTTTTTGAGAGAATGGCAAATATGCAACCACTTGAAAATCTTCAGCAGAAAGATGTAGCGAAATTTTTTGACTTGGCCAAGCTTTTTGCGGAATTGGTTGAAAGCGAAGAAAGCTTTGTTCAAAACTTTATGCCGGGCTTTGTCGCTGGAGGAAAAAGGATCGTGGATGGAAAGGAAATTGAAGTTAATCCAGAAAATGGACACGTTTCATCGAAAGAAAACTTTGACAAAATTTCTCCAGAGAATAGACAAATCTATGGTCTTTATTAATAAACAAAAGTGTCACAATGAAATTTTGAGCACCGATCTTCGCGGGTCGGTGTTTTTTTAATCCAACAATTTTATCAAAAGTTCGGTCAAAAATCGACCGCCAAAATCAATCACGAGCAGCGCCGTGATCGGTGAAAGATCCATCATTCCAATTCTCGCCCAGCGAAACGGGCGGCACAGCGGCTGAACGATCGAATCCAACCAACTTCCGAGTTGGCTGCGGCCACGAGCAAACCACGATAAAATCACCGAAATAAAAATTGCCCAGTACAAAATTTTTGTCAAAATCGAAACGAACGAAATAGCGAATCGAATCAAAGTTTCCGTCATCCGAGCGAGGGGATCATACTTTGCGGCGCGGAGGATTTGAGCAAATTCAAAAGTTCTTCAAAATATTGTCCGATCAGCGGGAAATCCACGAGTTGCGTCAAAATCCAAACAATGCTTGCGACCACGACGGTCATTCCGATGACGACGCCGAGCCCGCGGACGACTCCCAGCCCAAAATTCCAGAATAATAATTTCCGTGGATTTCGGAGCAAACTCATAAAATCGTCCAATCCGGTGGATTCGAGTGCGCGAGTGAGCGCTTGGATTTCCGCAGAAAATTCAGCTTTTGTGGCCGCGATTGGCGCCTTTTTTGGTGTCGTTTTTTTGGGAGAACTGGCGGGTTTTGGAGTTGTTTTTTTGTCTGTCATCGGGTTCATTTTAAATTTTCCGGAAAAAAAGTAAACTGCGGCCGTGGCAGACGATAAAAAAACGGAATCAGCATTCGCCTTTTCCGCGAAAAAAATCCCGACGGATGCGGGCTGCTACCTTTTTTTTGACGTGGCGGGGACGATTTTGTACGTCGGAAAAGCAAAAAATTTGCGGAACCGCGTGCGTTCGTATTTTCAAAAAACCGAAAAATCGCCGAAAACCGAGTCGCTCGTGAAAAAAATTTCTCGAATCGAAACGCGTGTGGTGGAATCGGAGACCGAGGCGCTGATTCTCGAAAATAATCTGATCAAAAAATGGCAGCCGCGGTACAATATTTTGCTGCGCGACGACAAAAATTTTTTGTACCTGCGGATCACGAACGAACTTTTTCCGCGGCTTGAAATTACGCGCCGAATTGTTCGGGACGGAAGTTTTTATCTCGGACCAAAAACGAGTGCGAAAAAGTTTCGTGCCACGATCGCGTTTTGTCAGAAAATTTTCCAAATTCGGACGTGCCGACTCGAATTTTCAAAATGCGGAACTGTCGCAAAAAACCCGGAAAAGCGCAGCCTGCCGTGTCTCGATTTTCACATCAAAAAATGTTCTGGGCCGTGCGCGGCCAAAATTTCCACAGAAAATTATCGAGCGGATGTCGAGCGAATGAAGAAATTTCTCCGCGGCGACACGCGCGAAGTTCTCGTTTCGTTGCGGGAAAAAATGATGAAACTTGCTGCCGAAAAAAATTTCGAAACGGCGGCTCGCACGCGCGACTTGATTCAGTCGATCGAAAGTTCGACGCAGTCGCAGTCGGTGCAGTTTTCCGATCTGGTGGCACGCGATTTTGTCCATTTTTTTCGCGATGGAAAATCGGCATTTTTCGTCCGGCTGGTGTTTCGCAACGGAAAATTTTTGGATCAAAATGAAGTTGAATTTCACGCTGAAAAATTCGAGTCGGACTCGGAGTTGATTGAGAAATTTCTCCTGCAATTTTACGAGCGGGTCGATGAAATGCCGTCGGAAATTTTTCTTCCGGAGCGGCCAGAAAACGCGGAAGAATTGGCTGAAATTTTACACGTAAAATTACAGATTCCGGAGCGCGGGGAAAAGAAAAAAGTTTTGCAACTCGCTCGCAAAAACGCTGAAAAGTTTTTCAAAACGCGGGAATTGGAAATCGAAAGTCGTGCGGAAAATTTTGCGAACGCGCTTCCTGAACTTGCTGAAATTTTGAAACTCCCCGCGTTGCCGCGGCGGATCGAGGGGTACGATATTTCACATTTTGCGGGAAAAGAAACCGTTGCGAGTCAGATCGTTTTTGTCGACGGAGAACCGAAAAAATCAGAATATCGGCGCTTCAAAATTCGGTCGCTGGCGCCCGGAGAAATTGATGATTTCAAATCGATGAACGAAGTGCTGGCGCGACGATTTTCGGTTTTTGCGAAAAACTTGCAAAATAAAAAATTGGACAATTTCGCGGATTTTTTACAGAAAAATAAAAAACTTTTGCAGCAGTTTCTCCAGTTTCAAAAAATAATGTCCGGGGTTGATTTTTGGTTGTTGGGGGGATTGGCGGCGGCATTTTCTGTCGGGCGATTTTGGCGGCAGCACGAAGATTTCGACGTTTTGGTGGAGAAAAAAAATTGGAAAAAAACACAGAAACTTTTGATTGCTGCGGGATTTGAAAAAACAGAAAACACCGAAAATTTTTTCACATTTTCCAAAAAAGGATTTCCTCCGATCGACGTTTCTCCGCTCGGCGTGACGCTTCCGATCGGGAAATTTTCCAAAAAAAATACCGATTCGGGTCTCAAAAAAATTGGAGAAACTTCGGCGCGGGTGTTGAATTTTCAAACGCTGCTCGAAATAAAACGCACGCTCGCGGCGTCTCGCGAAAACGAGAAAGATGGGCGTGATTTGAAAATTATGACGGAATTTCAAACCGGAGAAAAACTTCCGGACTTGATCGTGATCGACGGTGGAAAAGGGCAGCTTTCTGCGGTTTTGAAAGTTTTTGCAAATATTTCGCATCCAGGATTCGATCCAAAAAAACAGATCGTGGCGCTCGCAAAACAGGAGGAAGAAGTTTTCGTTCCGGGGCAATCGGATCCGATCGATTTGCCCGCGGATTCTGCGGCGTCCAAACTTTTGCAACGGTGTCGGGACGAGGCGCACCGGTTTGCGATTTCGTTCAATCGGTCGTTGCGAGAAAAAACGGCGATTCGTTCGGCGCTCGACGAAATTTCTGGAATCGGTCCCACGACGAAAAAAAAGTTACTGAAAACCTTTGGTTCGGTGTCCGGAATTCGTGCGGCAGAAGATGAACAGCTGCGCACGATTATTTCTGCGAAGTCGTTGCAAAACCTGCGAAAAAATCTTTAAAAAAACTTGACAAGTTCGGGGTTTTCTGTAAAGGTGCGTGGGAATTAACAGAACACAATGTTTGGAACCGATCGATTTGAAAAAAGAGAAGATTTGCTCCAGTGCGCGATTGATTTATTCGAGCAGCTTGAAAAACTGAAAACGCCGGAGGAGTACGAAGTGTTTGCCGTAAAATTTCTGGGACAAAAACAAAAAAAGAATCTCGGGGAAAAAATAGAACAAATTCTCGAAGAAATTCGGGAGGAGGTGGAAGCGGTGTTCGTTGGTGAGGATAAAAAATTTGTGATAAAAAAATTTTTTGAGGAATTTAAAAAAGAGATGCAGGAATCTGTTTCGGTTGCGGAGAAATCTTTTCTTGCTTTAAAAGTTTCCCGATTGGAACAGTTTCAGAAATTGATGAAAAAAGCGTACGAAATAAAAAATACGCCGCCACTTTTTGCGGTGCTTGATTTTTCCCAGACGAACTTTGAAGATGCGGTGGAAAGTGCGTACGAATTTGTGCAAAAATAAATTGCGGTTTAAATTTGCGTGGCTCAAAAATCATCCGGTCCGATATTTTCCACGTGTTCGCAAAAAACTTTTGTGCCCTCGATTTTCAAAATTACGGCATCGATGCGAAACTCTGGAATGTCCGAACGTTGTAATTTTTTCAGAAAAAAATCTTCGATCGCGCGGAGCATTTTTTCAAATTTCGCAGCTGTGATTGCGGCTTTTCCACCACCAAATGCGTCGTTGGTTCGAGTTTTGACTTCGACGAAAACGTACTCGTCGTTTTCTGGGTTTTTCATCACGAGATCGAGTTCGCCGCCCTGCGCGTGAAAATTTTTTTGCACGAGTTCGAATCCAAAATTTTGCTGCAAAAACTTTGCAGCGATCGCTTCTCCGCGAGCACCCAGTGGTTTTTGCAAGTCACTTGCATTCATTTTTTGAGTTCAGAAAAAATTATTTTTTCTGCGTCTGATTTCATTTTTTCAAAATTTCCGTCCTCGACAGAAATTTCATAATCGTACAATTTTGCCTGCGCAAATTCCGCTTTCATCGATTCCATCCGGAGCGCGAGATCGCGATCGGAAATCGGCGCGCGGTCCCGAATCCGGTGTGCGAGTTCGCCGACACCGCCGGAGGGTTTCAAAAAAATCGACACAAAATCCGAGCGATTTAGTTTTTCTCGTGCAGCAGAAAATCCCTGAACATCAAATTCGCGGATCACGATTTCGCCGCACTCGATCGGGTCCAGCAACGGTTTTTTCAGCGTTCCGTACCAATTTTCGTGATGAACTTCTGCCCACTCGAGAAACGCATCCTGTTCAATTTTTTCTAAAAATTCGTCCTGAGAAATAAAATAGTACGTTTCGCCGTCGATTTCGCCTGGGCGCGGATCGCGTGTCGTGCAGCTGGGTGGAAATTTCCACTCGGGATGCGTCTCGTGGAGCATTCCGATTAGCGTGCCTTTTCCGACGCCAGAGGGGCCAGAAAAAAAGAAAATTTTGCCGCGAGACTTTTTCATCGATCAGATTCTACGATAAAAAACAAAAGAGACAAGTTGACAAATGTATTTCTCGTTCTAAACTCCGCGCGATGGAAAAATTGAACGGAGAAAAAAAGTTTTTGGAAAAAGAAGAAAAAGAAATTTTAGAGTTTTTGTTCGACGAACCGTTTCGTACGAGTTTGTTCAAAAAAATTCTTTCGATCGTACAAATTCCAGCGGACGCGGAGGACGTTTTTCAGAACGTTTCGATAAAAATAGTGGAAGCGGTTCGGGCGGGAAAATATAAAAATCAAGGAACGCCTCGGGCGTGGATTTTTCAAATTGCAAACAACGCAGCGATTGATTTTTTGCGCGAGAAAAAAAAGAAAGAAGTGGGAATTGCTTTTTCAGCTGTGATCTCTAATCCGAACGGAATGACGTGGCAAGAAATTATTCCGGATGGTGCCGCGGCATTTCTCCAAGATGAAATAGAGGCAGAAGAACTTGCAGCGATGATGGTGAAGAAGCTCGTTGCGGTTCTTTCTCCAGATCAGGCGCGGGCGATTTCACTGGTGGCTAGGGGAAAGAAAAGACGGGAAGTCGCAGAAATTATGGGAGTTTGCATCAACACCGCGACGGGATTTGTTCAGCATGGGCGAGTGCGAATCGCAAAAATGCTAGAGTTTGCAGAGATGAAGTTGCCGGTGCAACGAGGAAACGTTAAAAAGCTTCGTCGGGACTGATTGTTTCGGGCGCGGAGTCTTCCGACAAAATTTCTTCTTCTGCGGATGGCGGATCTTGATTCAAAATTTCCTGCATTTCGTCAGGATTTTTCAAAAGTTCTCGCGCGCGATCCAAAACCGGATCGATGCCATTTTCAAAATCTTCGGTGGTGCGCTTGATTTCTTCGTCGGGCGTGATGCCGGCTTCGTGGATTGAGCGGCCATTTGGCGTGAGCCATTCGGCGATTGTGACTTTCAAACTCGATCCGTCCGAGAGCGGAATCACGTTTTGAACGGAACCTTTTCCAAATGTCGTTTCGCCCAACAAAACTCCGCGGCGATGATCTTGAACCGCTCCCGCAAAAATTTCAGAAGCAGACGCGGATCCGCGATTGACCAAAACGATCAGCGGAATATCCAAAAATGCGCCACCCGCGTTGCTCTGCATCGCGCCAGAATCTCCAAACTGTCGTCCTTTTGTTGCGACCAAAACCTGCTGGCTAAAAAACGCATCGCCCAATCGCAAACACGCGTCGAGTAATCCGCCGCCGTCGTTTCGCAAATCAATGATCATTCCGCTCGGTTTGGCGAGTGAAATTTCTGGGACAGCTTTTAAAAATTCTTTGACCAAATCGGTTCCAAATTGTGAAATTTCTAGCACGGCGATGTCGTCTTTTATTTCCCATTCCAGGTTTTTGAGTTGGATTTTGTCGCGCACGATTGTGATCGTGATGGGATTTGGTTCGCTGTCTCGCGTGATATCAAGAACAACTTTTTCGCCTTTTGGTCCGCGAATTTTCATCACCGCATCGGTGATCGTCATGTCAAAAGTTGGTTCGTCGTTGATTTTGAAAATATGATCTCCCGATTGCAGTCCTGCGAGTTCTGCGGGCGCGCCTTTGAGCGGGGAGACGACGACGAGTTGTTGGTTTTTAATCGCAATTTCTGCTCCGATTCCCTCGAATTCTCCCGAAATGGAATCGTCAAATTCTTTGGTTTCTCCGGGTGTCATAAAAATCGTGTACGGATCGCTCACCGATCCCACCAATCCTTCCGCGGCACCGTACAACTGATCTTGTGCTTTGAGTCGATCTTGGTACAAAAAATTGTCGTCCAGCTCGTTCCACACTTCCCAAAAAAGCGACAGATCGACATTTTTTGGATCGGTTTTTCGTCGGATCGGGAGTTTGAGTGTTTTTTGGAAAAAAGATTCTGTTGTTTTTTCCGTCGTTTCGGTTGGCAGTTTTTCGACGTGTCCCGGAGAATATTGGGCGTATTTTTCATTCAAAATCCATCCCAGCAAAAATGCCAAAACGGGCAAAATGAGAAAAAGAATGAAGCGAACATTCTGGCGGTAGTGCGGCATTTTTTAACTTTTATGTCTCAAAAAATCTCCGCGATTGTACGCAAAATCAGAACTTGCGCAACCCAAACTTTTGGTGAACTCAGAATGATTTTACGCACTGAGAATATTGTGTGCGCCCGCCGGAGTTTTGAACACGGGGGGGGCGGCCGGAGTTTTAAAAAGTGCACGAATGCTGTCGACCGGAACGATGAGTGGAACGTACCGATTTCGTTGTCCGACGAGATCCGGATAATAAATTTTTGCGTGCGATTCGCTGCAATCGGTGAGATTGTTCATGAGCTCTTTGGACGAAAGTGTCTCTAGTTTTTCCTCGTGTTCTCTGTACGTGAGATCCATTTCGTCTCCGAGTTCGAATGTTGCATTTTTGAAAAATTTCTGAATATTTTCGAGCGATTTTCCAAAAGCTGGCGATTCGATCATTTGTGTGAAATTTTCATTTCCAAAAGAATTTATGCGTCCTTCGACGAAGAATTTTTGGAGCGAATCGTGTGTTTCTGATTCAAAAAATTGCAACAATTCTGAATTTTTGAAATCTTTCCAATTTTCAAAACTGTGCAAAAATCCCAAAACAGAATTTCGGTACACATTTTCTTCGGCGGTTTCCATTCGCCCTTTTTTCGTGTCAAAAGTGAGTTGCTGTTCGTTTGTCAGTTGTGTGAGATCGTTTTTCGTTTCTGCGTGCTGTTGCGCGTTTGTGGCGAGATTGTACAAATTTTTCACCGCGGCGATGCGTGTCAAAAATTCGTCGAATCGTTTTTTGTGTTTTTTTGGCAAATTTTCAAAATTTACTTCTTCGGCGTTCGTGAGATTTGGTGCCTGCGATGATACGTTTTCATTGCTTTTGTAAAATTTCCAAACGGCTTTTCCGTTGACTTCTTGTTGCTGTGCAAAAAATGGAATGATCGCGCCACGACCAGTTTTTTCGGCACCGAGCGGGATTGTTTTGAATCCAGAAATTCCTTCGCCCAATTTTTCAAATCGAATGATTTCCCAGTTCTGAATTTTTTCCGATTTTCGATCAAATCCTTTTTTCAAATCGTCGTTGAGTTCGGTCACGAGAACGCCGAGCATTTTTTCCGCCGCTTTTGTTTTTTCCAAATCGGGTTCGTACGGATCTTTCAAAATTCGTTTATTTTCGCGGTACGTTTTGCGTTTTTTCCGATCTCCAAACGTGTCGAACGACGCTTTTTTCACCTGTTTGGCTTTGTCCTCGGTTGCGCCTTCGTAGCGTTCAAACGCGTCGTCGAGCATTGAAATTGTTTGTTTGTTGCGTTCTGCATTTTTCACGAGCGTTTCGTTTCCCACGACGCCGCCGCGTCCCAGATTTTGCTGCGCCTCGATCATTTGAAACTGCGCGTCGGTTTGCCAGTTCATAAACTTTTCGTACGGATTGTCGGAGTTTGCGAGTGCTGCGATTGACCTATCTTCCATCGCCATCAGTCCTGAATAAATCACGTTGAGATCGCCGACACGGAGGAGATCTTTGAAAAAAGGAGTTTTGATATTTGTTGCGACGAGCGCCAGACCGCCAGTCAGCGCAGAAGACAAAACGGTGAGCGCGATGTCTTGGGTGAGTGTTTCCATTTCTCCAGCAAAATGTCCGGTTTTTTCGAATCGTTTTGTCATTTTTTGACAGAGTGCTTCACGATTTTTCAATTCTTCGATCGCGTCAATTTCGTTTCCCTGTGCATCTTTGAAAGTTTTTCCGTCGAGTCCGGTTTTTTTCAAAAACTTTTCTCGTGGTGTTTTTGCGCCGACAATTGTTTTTCCGAGTGCGTCGACCCAGCCGAGAACGCCGCCCTTGATTAATCCAGCGTTGTTGGCGATGTCATCCAAATTTTTGAATGCAGATTTCCGTTTTTTTCTTTTTCCGTTTTTCTTTTCTTCGCCGTACAATTTATCGAACATATTTTTGTCTGCGGTCAAAAACTTTTCCGCTTCTGCCCTGGTGGATTCCACGAGTTTGATTCGTTGTTCTTTGTTTCCCACTCCGTTGACGACGGCGCTGAGACATTCATTATTTTCGTGGATGATTTCTGGATCGGGCGGAGTTGGTTTTGGCTTGGGAGATTTTCCCAATTTGATCGCGACAAGATTTCCGTGACATCCATTACTTACGCGAGCCAAAACCCGAGTTTTACCTCCATCAAAAACAACATTGCCCATTTCAAACTTATTGAGCAAGATTGGATCGTATTCTGCCATCGCGCCACCGGTCAAAATTTCACATCCGGTTATTTGGACTTTTTCTCCAGAGCTGAGTGTCATCATTCCATTTTCAAAAGTAGCCGTTACATTTGACTGACTCATTTTTTTTTCATATCGCATCAGGCTTCCGCCGTTTGTCCATTCTGTTACATTGACGCCCGAATGGTTCTTGTCGTATTTCATCATACGAGAAGCGCTGTACAACGATTTGTAAACCGTTTGTTCGTATTTTGGAAAGCTGTAAACAGCGGCCATTCCGTGCAACAAAAATTCGGATAACTGATCGTCGGTGAGTTGTATCTTTGTGCGGTTTTCTTTGATTTGTTCGAGCAATGTCGCAAACATTTCTGTTCGGTACAGTTTTCGCATTTCTGGATCGGGAAGCGATTTATTTACGAGATATTTTTCAGCTAAATTTTTCAGATCTACGGTTGCGTTGTTCGTGAGCGCTGCCATCACGCTACCAATTTTTGCATCGACTTGTGTGTTTGCTTCTTTTGCGGCACTCATGACAGCAACCGAATAACCAAGTGCGGCGAGTCGCTCTTGGGTGTCTTTTTTCAAATTTTCTTTTGCCCATTCCTGCGGAGAAAGCGATTCTTGCTTTTCAGCGGAATTATTTTCAAACACGAATTTCGAGTTAAATTCAAAGTTTTTTTGTGCCGGATTTTTTAGTAATTTCATGATTTTCAATAAAATCAGGTGATTCTACCACGATTTGCGTAAAAAAACAAGTCACGTTTTCAATGAAAAAAGAGAAATTCCGAATGAAACTATTTTTCAAATTGTGTTTTTCCAGAAGTTGGTGGATCAGGTGGGGGTCGAACCCACGACCAACTGGTTAAGAGCCAGATGCTCTACCACTGAGCTACTGATCCACTCGGTTCGGATTTTCAGGATTTCGCCAAAAAATTCAAATTATTTTTCAGGTAATTTTTCTTGCGCATCGCCATTTCCCTCTGGGAGATCGAGGAGGAGTGAGACCGAAGAAACTTTGTCTCCGGCGGACGGTCGCATCAAAATCACGCCCTGCGTGGCACGACCAGACGTTTTGATGTCAGCAAGTGGGACGCGAATCGTTTGTCCTTTTTCTGCAACCATCAACAAATCTCCTTTCACATCGGGAGAAACGACTCTGGCGCCAGCGATTTTTCCTGTTTTTGCGGTGACATTTGCCACTTTTATTCCGGATCCTCCACGAGATTGTCCGCGGTACAGACTGACTTTCGACATTTTTCCCAGTCCGTTTTCCATCACAACCAAAAGTTTCGCGGTATCGTCTCGGAGCAGCTCCATTTCAACAACTTCGTCGCCGGGTTTCAATTTAATTCCGCGGACGCCGGATGCAGATCGTCCCATTGAGCGCACGTCTTTTTCTGGAAATCGGATAGACTTTCCTTCGCGGGAAACGATGAAAACTTCGTCTTCCCCGCTGGAAACCCTGACCCAGAGAAGTGATTCCCCGGATTTTATTTTTTGTGCGATGAGTCCGGATCGTCGAACATTTTTAAATTCTTCGAGTGCCGTTTTTTTCACGGTTCCTTTTGTCGTGCAGAAAAAGAGATATTCTCCGATCGATTGGCTGAGATTCAAAATCTCAGTGATTCGTTCGTCCTGTTGCAGCTGCAGCAAATTGACAATCGGCGTGCCTTTTGCTTGCCGGCTGGCTTCTGGGATTTCGTACATTGGCAATTGAAATACGCGCCCCTGGCTCGTGAAAAACAAAAGTTCGTTGTGATTTGTTCCGTATCGCGCTTTTGCGATGACGTCTTCATCTTTTGTTTTGACGCCGACCACGCCGACTCCGCCGCGGCGCTGCGTTCGAAATGCGCTCGGGCTCACGCGTTTTATGTAATTTTCTTTTGTCAGCACGGCCAACATTTCTTCGTCTGGGATCGTGTCTTTTGCTTCAAATTTTCCAAGCGCGTGTTTGTGCACGATTGTTTTTCGCGCGTCTCCAAATTTTTTCGCGGCTTCCAGCATTTCATCGTTGATAATTTTTGCCTGGAGTTCTCGATTCGAAAGAATTGCTTCGAGTTTTTTAATCGTTTCGAGGACTTCTGCCAGCTCGTCTTCGATCTTTTTTCGCTCGAGTCCGGCCAGCGTCTGGAGTCGCATTTCCAAAATAGCTTTCGCTTGTTTTTCGGAAAGTCCAAACTGTTTTATCAAATTTTCTCCGGCGATTTCTTTTGTCTCAGACGCGCGGATCGTGGCGATTACTTCGTCGATGTGATCGAGGGCGATTTTCAAGCCCTCCAAAATATGCGCGCGATCGCGAGCCACTTGCAAATCGTATTCAGTGCGGCGGCGGATCACTTCAAATCGGTGATCGATAAAATGCTGCAGCACTTCTTTCAAATTCAAAAGTTTCGGGTGAATCCCGTCCACCAGCGCGATCATGTTCAAATTGAACGATTTTTGGAGCTGCGTCATTTTGAACAACTGGTTCAAAATCTTTTTTGGGTAGCTGTCTTTTTTCAGTTCGATCACGACGCGAATTCCGTCGCGCGCGGTTTCGTCGCGGAGATCGGTGATTCCAGCGATTTTTTTGTCGCGGACGAGATCTGCAATTTTGATGATTAATTCAGCTTTATTGACCTGATACGGAATTTCCGTCACCACGATCGCATGTTTTCCGCCCTTCATTTCTTCGATCTGCGCTCGGGCGCGCATCATCACGCCGCCGCGGCCGGTGTGGTACATTTCCGTGAGACAGCCGCCGTCGTAGATTTCTGCGCCGGTTGGAAAATCAGGCCCTTTCACAAATTTCAATAAATCTTCAATTGTCGCCCCGGGAGTGAAAAGTAAATGTGATGTCGCGGCAACAATTTCACGCAGATTGTGCGGGGGAATATTTGTTGCCATTCCGACGGCGATTCCCATTGTTCCGTTGAGCAGCAGCTGCGGCAAAATGCTCGGCAACACGCTCGGTTCGTACGCAGTCGCGTCGTAGTTTGGACGAAAATCAACGGTTTTTTTCTCAATATCTGTCAGCATCGTGTCGGCGATGCGCGTCATTTTTGCTTCGGTGTATCGCATCGCAGCGGCATTGTCGCCGTCGATCGATCCGAAGTTTCCCTGTCCGTCGACGAGCGGGTATCGCAGGCTAAAATCTTGCGCCATTCGCACCATCGACTGGTACACGGCAGAATCTCCGTGCGGATGGTATTTTCCCAAAACGGCTCCCACGACGTTGGCGGATTTTCGGTATTTTGCGCTCGCGCGGAGCCCATTTTCGTGCATCGCGTACAAAATGCGGCGATGCACCGGTTTCAATCCGTCGCGAACATCTGGCAGCGCGCGACTCACGATCACACTCATCGCGTACGACAAATACGATTCTTCCATGTCGGTCACGATGTCGAGCTGATTTTTTCCCAGAGTCACCGGGGGCGAAAGCGGAAGCGCCGGAGAATCTTCGTCAGATTCTGGCGTGTTTTCGTTCTCGGTTTCCGGTTCAGTTTTTTCTTCTGTTTCCAAAACTTTTTCGTCAGAAGTTTTTTCCTCTTTTTCCAGTTCCGCGTCTGGCGCGGGAATTTCGGTGTTTTTTTTCGGATCGTCTCCTTCAATTTTTTTAGAAGAAAAAAGGTTGTCGTTTGTGTTTTCGTCAGTCATTTAAAATCAAGCAAAAAGTCGGGCAGATTCTAGCTTTTTCAGGAAAAAAAACAATTAATTTTTCTTCGTTCCGACTTGAATTTTGGCAGGCCACGGTCGGTACACCGAAATAAAATTGTCCAGCCAGCTGTTTCCATTTTTTTTCACGCGGCGAATCCACTCGGCGCGGAATCCGTCGTGCGCCTGATCAAACACAAACATTTCTCCGGCTGGCAAATCTTCCGTTTTGTACACGATCGGATCGGGAGCGGATTTAAATTCAGAAATGAACGGGCCCTCGAACGAAATTTTGCGATCGTCGTTTGTGCCATAAAACACAAAAAAGAGATCATCATTTTCCACAAAAGTTTGAATTAAAAGATCGCTGGGCGAATCATTTTCAAATCGAAAATCCTGTCCGCCCAAATAAATTGTCGCGTCGAGTCCGAACGGTTTGTAGTACGGGACGGCGTACGAATGATTTCTCCGCACGGGAATCGGGAATCCGCCGCTGAACGCAGCACGAAAAACCGTCGTCGAAACCTGGCACAATCCGCCGCCGAGTTCTTTTTCCGTTTTGTCGCCCTTGATCACGAGCTCGCGGACAAATCCTTTTTCCTCGGAGACCGATTCGAGAATTTTATTGAACGAAAAAATTTCTCCCTGCGGAACAATTTTCCCGTTAAAAAGTTTCGCGCCGGCGAGAATATTTTGGCGCCGAGCGTCGCTCGATCCGGTAAAATTCGATTCTCCGATGGCGATGACTTCGAGAATTCCGCGCGTGGCCAGATTTGGATCGACGATCACTTGTGAAAAAATTTTTCGTGCGGGAACGCGAACGTCGCGGACGTGATTTTCGATCGCGGCATCGAGCAGGTGGACGAGTTTTTCAAAATCAATTTCGTAGCCGTCGTGCGGCGATCCTTCAAACAAAACATTTTCTTTTTCGTCGAGTTGGATTTCCACGGCACGGCTGGTTTCCGTGCGAAAAATTGAGATTTCTTCCAAAAAAAGATGCAATTTTTCCGGAGAAATTTTTGGCACAAATTTGGTTTCAACTTCCAAAAATGCGTCCTCGGGCGGCAGCGAATTTCGCAAATCAATCGGAATGCGCTGCTCGTTCCACACCAAAAAATGTTGCGGCACGCGGCGGATTAATTTGTTCTGAATTTGAAAATCGAGCGTCAAAGTTCGATCGTCAAAAATCAAGTTGATCGTCCGGGGCACATCGGCTGCGCTGGCGGTTTTTGCCAGAAAAATCAGCGGCAGCAGCAAAAAAATCCAGCGTTTCATTTCGGGGCCAGCGTAGCGAAAAACGTGATTTGCGTCACGATTTTTTTTCAAAATACGCCAAGAATTCTTCGCGCGGCATAGTTTCTTTTTTGAGGGAGATGAAAACATTTAGTTGCTTTTATGGAAAAAAACAAATTGACAAATTTGTAGGCTTGGTCTAATAGTTGCTTCCGTAGCCAGTAGAAAATATTTATTTTCAATGGTTCGTTCTTTCAAAATTTCGTATCAACAGTAATTTGTCTTCAACGAAATCTTTTTTTTGAAAAATGAGGATTTTGTTGGAGACAAAAACGAGCTTCACAAAATAAAAAAATAAAAAAACAAAACAATGAAAACAATGAAAATGATGGCATTTTTAGTTGCCATTTGGGTTGTTTCTCTTGGTGGTTGTGGCAGCACGACCACAAGAACAATTATTATCGAACGGGTTCCTGAAAAAGTCGAACCCAAAAAAAGCCGAGCGACGCTAGAAAAAGAAAAAATTAATCGCGGAAAATGCAGACAGGTGGTGTTTGTTTTTGAAAGCTATGGCGTCCGAGAGCTTCGGGGAGACAGCTTTCGGATGCAAACTGTATTAGACTCCCTGTGGGGGAGTTTTTCGTTTATTAAGGAGGCGATCAGGGTCCAGCGCAGCTCAAATAAGTTTCGTTTTGGGACAAAGTATTACAATTTTGCGAAGGCAATAACATACCCAGCGATTGCTGGATATGACTCGGTGACCGTTCGGGCACGGGGTTCATTTTGTGAAAAAAAACAAAAAAGGGTTACGACTCGTCCTTTTTTGTGGGTATTTTCCCTAAAAACGACGATTGTGGACACAATTGTTGTGCCGCTATACAAGAGGGGATTAGTCGTGAATGATGGGAGAGAACTCCTGCTGTCCTATCACAATCAAGACACCACCGTCCAGGTGAGCTGGGCGGATTGGTACGGGGATGATGAACTTGCCATCTATAACCTCCAATTTTTTGTTGGAGGGGCTAAGAAAAAAAATAAGATCGCGGGCATTACGGATCACAAGGCGGGAGGTTGGCATTTTTCCGCTTCACCGCAAGGTGGCTACGCGAAAAAAGGGTGGGATATTTTTGACGCGAGATGGGATCCCTGGCACAGAAACTTTGTTAAAAAGATGCATGCATCTTTTCAAACAATATTAGCTGTGCGATCAGCAGAGGCTGTTGAGCGAAAGTGAAAAAAGAAAAAACGCGACAAATACTTAGTTATTTTGTGGCGTTTTTTTCTTATTCAAAATATGCCAAGAATTCTTCGCGCGTCATTGTTTCTTTTTTGAGCAAATCCGTCGCGATTTTTTTCAGCATCGGTTCGTGTTTTTTCAAAATCTCTCCGCAGGTTTTTTCCGCTTCCTCGACGAGTGTTTGCACTTCTTCGTCGATCACGCGGGCGGTGGCCTCGGAGTGTTCTTTTTCATTAAAATCCATGAATCCGTTTTGCCGCGCTTTTTCTGCAAAAACGACGGCGCCGAGTTTTTTGCTGCCCATTCCGTACGTCATCACCATCGCGCGGGCGATGTTCGAAATCCGCGACAGATCGCTGCTGGCGCCGGTTGTCGTCTGACCAAAAATCAGTCGTTCGGCGATGCGTCCGCCGTGGAGCGACACCATTTCGTCTTTCATTTTTTGTTCCGACTGCAAGTACGTGTCTTCCTCCGGCAAAAACCACGTCACGCCGAGCGCGCTTCCGCGCGAGATCACAGAGATTTTGTGCACGGGTTCGCAATTTTTCGAAAAATGTCCAGCGATCGCGTGGCCAACTTCGTGGTGCGCGATGATTTGTTTTTCTTTTTCTGAAATTTTTCGGCTGCGGCGTTCTGGTCCCATCGAAACTTTTTCGACGGAGTCGTCGATATTTTTTTGAGAAATATTTTTCGCGCGATTTTTGACCGCGGCGATCGCGGCTTCGTTCATCACGTTTTCGAGATCCGCTCCCGAAAATCCAACGGTTTTGCTCGCGATTTTCCGAAGATCGATTTTCGTGTTCAGAATTTTATTTTTTGCGTGCACTTCCAAAATTTTCTCGCGCGCTTCCAAATCTGGCAGATCAATGTGGACGCGGCGATCGAATCTTCCTGGCCGCAAAAGTGCGTTGTCGAGGACATCTGGTCGGTTTGTCGCAGCGAGAACGATTACGTTGGTTCCTGGCTCGAATCCGTCCATTTCCGTCAAAATCTGGTTCAACGTTTGTTCACGTTCATCGTGTCCGCCGCCAGAACCATTTCCGCGTTTTTTTCCGATCGCATCAATTTCATCGATAAAAATTAAACACGGCGCGTTGCGTTTCGCGGTTTTGAAAAGATCTCGCACGCGGCTGGCGCCCACTCCGACAAACATTTCGACAAATTCTGAACCCGAAACGCTGAAAAATGGAACATTTGCTTCGCCGGCGATTGCGCGCGCCAGCAGCGTTTTCCCCGTTCCCGGAGGGCCGACGAGCAGAATTCCTTTTGGAATTTTTGCGCCCATTTTTCGGTACTTCACCGGATTTTTCAAAAAATCCACCACTTCCGCGGTTTCGTCTTTTGCTTCCTGCGCTCCGGCCACGTCTCCAAATTTTGTCGTGTGTTTTTTTGAGTCGTACACTTTTGCGCGGGATTTTCCAAATCCGAACGGTCCGCCCTCTCCGCCGCCTCCGCTCGCGCGGCGCGACAAAAATATGAAAAAAGCGATGATCAAAATAAATGGGACAGCGCCCAGCAAAATATTCGTCCACATTTTTGTTCCCGACGTGTCGATAATTTTCACCTGCGCGCTTTTCAGCGGATCGTTGAGTCCGAGATCGATCGTCGTGGCGAGCGGCTCTTTTGCGCTTTTGAATTTTTCGCCTTTTTTGCTTTCGGCTGAAATTTTCGAATCTTTGATTTCGATCGTTTTGAGTTCGTCGGCTTCGTATTTTTGCAGCAATTCCGAGAGTGGAATTTCCTCGGGTTTTTCAAATTTTAGCGTGTTTCCCGGCTGAAAAACAAGTGTCAGCGCCGCGGCAACGAGTGCGACGAGCAACAAAATTTTAAACGGGTTTTGTTGTGGACGATTTTTGGGGCCTCGTTTATTCATAAAAATGGAGATTCAAAATCAGCGCGATTGTACGCAGTTTTTTTGGTTTTTCAATTTTTCAAATAATCAGTGAATAAAATTCCGTCGAGATGATCGAGTTCGTGCTGGATTTCTCTCGCCTCCCATCCGTCAAATTTTCGTTCGGCGTGGTTTCCTTCGAGTGTTTGCCAGCGGACGCGAACTTTGGCGGGACGCGAAACTTTTTCAAAAATATTCGGCAGCGACAAACAGCCTTCTTCCATCGTCGACTGCACCGGCGAAAAATCGACAATTTCAGGATTGATCATCGGCAGGATTTTCATTGGTTTTTTTGTCCCGACATTTTGTGTGATCAAAACGACTCGCAAATTTACACCGACTTGCGGTGCGGCAAGTCCAATTCCGGTGATTCCTGTTTCTGGATCTGGCGCGAGCATCGTTTCTTCCATTTCCAAAACGAGTTTTTTGAGTTCGTCGTCAAAATTTTCAATCGGAACAGAAACTTTCCGGAGAATGGGATTTTCCTCGCCAGTTTGGATTTTGAGCATCATCTTTTTTGTAGCGCGATTTCAAAAAAATGCAACAACATTTGCGCCTCGCCGGGAATTTCGCGAACCCTGTTTTTTTAAAATATAAAAAAAACCGCGAGCTTGCGCCAACGGTTTTTTCAGGTGTTCCTCTTTGCCTCGAGGAGGCAATTTTTCGAAAATTATTCGAGTTCGATTTTTGCGCCTGCGTCTTCAAATTTCTTTTTGAGTTCTTCGGCTTCAGCTTTTTTTGCGTTTTCCTTGATCATTCCTCCGCTTTCAGCAAGTGTTTTTGCTTCGCCAAGTCCGAGTCCGGTGAGTTCTCGAACAATTTTGATCACGGCGATTTTTTGTGCGCCGCAGTCTTTCAAAACAACATTGAATGCAGATTTTTCTTCGGCAGCGTCGTCTCCTGCAGGAGCACCAGCAGCGGCTGCGACGGGCGCAGCAGCGGAAATTCCGTATTTTTCCTCAAAATATTTGGCGACGTTGTTGGCTTCGACGACGGTCAATTTTTCAATTGAGTCGACGACTGTTTGCTCGGTTTTTCCAAGCGTGACGGTGACGGTGTTTTCTTCGGTCATTTTTTAAAAAAATTAAAAAGGAGTGAAAAGTTAGGAAGAGAATTTGTCTGCGTTTTCCAGGACGTTGTACAGTCGTTGGAATCCGGAGTTGAAAACGTTGTGAAGTTTTTGTGGTCCTGATCGGAGCATTCCCACAATTTTTGCCAGACTTTCCTCGCGAGTGGAGGTGTTTGCAAACTCGGTGCTTGCAGCCACGTCGAGAAAATTTCCGTCAAAAATCGCTCCCGCAAAATCAAATTTTGCCAAGTCTTTCTTTTTATCGAAAAACTCTTTTTTCAGGCGTTTGACTTCCTGGGAGGGGAGAACAGTGTCATCGGGTGAAACGATCACGGCGACAGAACCTGGGAGCAAATCCGAATCAAAATCTGCGAGCCCCACGTTTTTTGCCGCGAGAGCCATCAGCGTTTTTTTGATGACGGAGTAACTCATTCCCTTCGATCGCAAATCTCGTCGCACCGTTTGCGCTTCTTCCACGGTGACCTGATCAAACTTCACAAACGCCACGCCAGCAGCGTCCCGAAATTTTGTTTCGAGGGCTTCCAGCTGTGTTGATTTTTTACTTCGTGGCGTTGCCATGTTTTAGAATGATTAAAAAAATCTTCGGTTGACCGAAGACTTGAGACAATTTTGGAGACGAGGTTTGGCAACAGTTCTTTGGCCACACTCCTCGTCAATTCTTGTTTCGTCTCGACTGGTCTTTTGCGCGTGAGCGCCGCCAGTTGTCTTCGACCAGAGTGAATTTACGGTTTGAACAAAAAATGTCAAACTTTTTTTTGATTTTCCAAAAACGTTTCCACGAACGGAATCACGCAGAGTGATGCGGCGGCTGGCGTATTTTTATCTTTTTGGTCGGTGGTGTCGGTCAAAAATTGTTTCGCTGCTTCAAAGTTGGGAACCAAAAAAGTTTCGATTTGTTCGGCTTTGTCGTATTCGGTGTCTGCGATTGGGCGACAAATTTCCGCCAGAAAAAAATGGTACCGCATCGGGCTGCCAGTTGGATCGGCGAACACGGTTCCAATTTTATGTAATTTTTCTGCGACGAGACCGGTTTCTTCCCGAAGTTCTCGCGCGGCGGTCAGTGCGGGCGTTTCTTTTTCGTTCACCATTCCTGCGGGGAATTCGGTCACGATTGTTCCCGATCCGTTTTTGTACGCGCGCTGCAACATTACTTCTCCCGACTGAAAAGTCGGAACGATCACCACTGCATCCGGACTTTTTCGCAAAAACCAGTTTGTCGAACTTCCGTCGTGCAGTTCAATTTTTTGTTTCTCGATGTGGCAAAATGGCTCGTCCACGATCATTTTTCGGGAGAGCACTTTGAATTTTTTCATTTCAAGCGCATTTTGCAAAAAATTTTCAATTTGTCAAAAAAATGCAAAAAAATCGCACAGAAAAAAGTGTCCCGCAGTGTTAAAACCGTGGGACAATTAATTTAGGTCAGATTGATGGATTTGAGAAAATCAAATAATTTCTCGGCTTTTTCTGGAGAGCTTCCTTCGATGAAAGTTGAAGATATGGATTTTTTGAGTTCGATGCGATTTTTTTTGTAAGAAAATTTAATAATCTTGGGAAGGGAAATGAGCTTGGGCCCAACAGAAATAAAAATATTCCATCTTCCGCTGATATCTAATTTCATGCTTGTCACGATTTCTTTTTCGATCGTAAAGTCCTTTGGAAAAAGAATTTCAATTTTTTCTCTGGATTTGCGCCAGTTCGCAATTTTTTCGATGTCGGATTTTGAAATTTTATTGTTGTAAATAAAGTTTTTCATTTTTTTAAAAAAATTTAGTTGATTAATAATTTCGCATTCCCTCAATCCGCGAATTTCACGAACTGTTCGGAATGCCAAATTAAATCCTCAAATCTGTCAAAGAACCAAATCATCACGACCACACACGAAAAATTTTCGTTCGCAGTACAAATCCTTTTTCGTTGTTTTTCGGAAAATGTCAAACTATTTCAAACTCGGTCGGGATCGGCGATTCGATTTCGAGTGTTTTCGCGGAGTCCGGATCGGGAAATTTTAATTTCCACGCGTGCAAAAAAACACGATCCGCTTTTTTCCCTCCGTATTTTTCATCTCCCAGAATCGGGAACCCGATCGCGGAAAAATGCACGCGGATCTGGTGCGTGCGCCCGGTGGGAATTTTCACCTCGATCAAACTCAGATTTTCAGTGGTGTCGGTTTTGAGTCGCTCAAAAAAACTTTCCGCAGATTTGGCGCGAGACGAACTTGAAACCGCCATTTTTTGCCGATCTTTTTTGTCCCGCGAAATTCCGGCTTCGATTTTTCCAGATTTCGGTGGCTGGCCGCACACGATCGCGACGTACGTTTTTTCGACTTTTTTCCAATTTTTCTGCAGCGCGGCGTGCGCCTCCGGCGTTTTTGCCACGAGCAAAATTCCGCTCGTCGGTTTGTCCAGGCGGTGCACGATTCCGGGGCGTTCGGCGTCGTCGAAGTTTTTCCCAATTTCCGGAAACTGCGCGACGAGCGCGTTCACGATCGTTTCATCCGAATTTTCGCTCGCGGAGGGGTGCACCGAAATTCCGATCGGTTTTTCGATCGCGATCCAATTTTTTTCCTCCGCCAAAATTTTCAACTCAAAATTCCACGGCGCCAATTTTTTCTCCAGCTCGGCGGGGGGACAAAATTTCACCGTCCAGATTTCGCCCGCGGCGATTTTGTTTTTTCCTTTTTTCTCCACTTTTTTCAAAAAAAATTCGCCGTGCCGCTGCCAGCGCGTCCGCGAAATTTCAGGAAAAGTTTCCGCCGCCAGGATTTCAATTCTTTTTCCGGCATTTTTTTCCGCGACTGTGATTTTTGCGTCGATCATTTTTTAAAATTTTTTTTTAAAAGTTCGTACAATTTCGCGTCGTGCCAGCGGCCGTTTTTTCCAAAATCTTTTTCGAGCGTGCCGACGAATCGGAATCCGAGTTTTTCGATCACTTTTTTGCTCGGAATATTTTCCGAAAAATGGTGCGCGATAATTTTGTGCAGATCGAGATTTTCAAATCCAAAACTCAAAACGGCGCGAGCGGCTTCTGGCATAATTCCGTTTCCGTGAAATTCCGGATCGAGCCAGTACCCGATTTCTGCGCGATCGGTTTGGAGTACTCCGTATTTTCGTTCGATTTTTTCCAGCGACACAATTCCGACAAATTTTTCTTCAAAAAAAATCGACCAGACCACGGATTTTTCGGGAAAATCTTTTTGCGTGGATTCAAAAAAAGTCAGCGTTTCCTTAATTTGTTCCGGCGGATTCCACGACATAAATTTTGGCAAATCCGGATTTTTTCTCGCGACCCGAAAAATTTCCGGCACGTCCGATTTTTCAATCGTCCGGAGAAAAAGTTGCTCGGTGCGGATTTCAAAATTTTGCATTTTTCGTCTGAAAAAATCGTTTCCACGCGGTGATCCCAAAAAGTCCCGCGCTCAAAAAATTCGCCGAAAACGTTCCGAGTGCGAGCCCGAGAATTGCCGTGTTTTCCGGTAAAATTTTCAAACTCAAAATCGCCGCCAGCCCGGTCGCAAAAATCAACGAAACCGCCGAAATTTTCATCGGAGTTTTTACGTCGTCGTTCGCCATAAAAATTCGCGACAGCACCGGAATCGCGCACGCCGCCGGCAGACTCGCGACAGTCCACCGAAAAACCAGCGCTGCACCGCGCAGCGGTTCGCCGGAGAGATCGAATAAAATTTCCAAAATTTCTTGCGCCCAAAAAATCCCCACGATCGCCGCGGGAATCGTCGCCAAAAAAATCCACGCGAGCGTGTCGCGCACGATTTTTCGCTGCGCCGCGTGCTGGTGTTTCAATTTCGACAGGCGCGGAAAACTCGCACTCGCCAGCGGCAGCCCGACGATCGACAGCAGCGCGTGCCCGAGATTTGTTCCGATCGAAAACGCGCCGACCGTTCCCGCCGCCAAAAAACTCGCGATCCACACGTCGGCGGATTGATTGATCTGAAAACTCGCGTTGTTTGTCGTGCGGAACGCAAGATCCGAGCCGAAGTTTTTCCACGCGGAGTCTGGTTTTTTCCAAAAAAATCCGAGCCCGCTGACACGATTTTTCCCCACAAAAAAATACGCGCTCGCGTTCGCCAGCAGGTGCAGCGCGGCTCCAGCGATGGCTGCGAGACCGATCGCCGCCAGTCCAAATTTTTCCGCGAACCAAAAAATCCCGACGCAGATCGCGCCGGTGTACAAAATTGGAGCGATCGCCACCGACAAAAATTTTTCTCGAAACTGCTGCGCTGCCGAAAAAACCGCGCTCGTACCGAGCAAAAATACCGATCCAAAAAGCAGTCGCGCCAAGTTTGCGATTTCTCCCTGCGCAGTGGGATCAAATCCGGTCGCAAAAATTTTCACTAAAATTCCTGGGAAAATCGCGCCCACTCCGCACAAAATTCCGAAAAAAACGACGACGCCCCAGAAAAAACTGGAAAAAAATTTCACGAAATTTTTTCCGCGCAGTTCTGCCGCTCGTGGCAAAAACAGCGTCGCGACGGTGCCGCCGACCAGCAAAAAAAAGAAAAAATCTGGAATTCGAAACGCTGCAAAAATAAAATCGAGTTGTCCTGCGTCGGCGAAATTTTGCACAAAAAGTCGGTCGCGCCACAGCCCCAAAAGTTTCGACACGACGGCCGATCCCATCAAAAGTGCGCCACCGGACATCAGGATCTTTTTCACGTCCCGGAGTGTGCCTCGGAATCGAGATTTTCGCAAGTTTGAGAAAATGTTGACTTTTTCCTGAAAAGTGCTAAAAAATAACTATGATTTTGCACAAAATTTTTTTCGTGTGAAATCCGTTGTTTGACAGCTTCATCATCAGACACGAAATTAGAAATTTTTAAATTTAACTATATTTTTTAACCAAACAAAAAAGATTTTATTATGAACAGGAAAAATGTAATTTTAGTAATTTTAATGAGCGCTATGGTTTTGGGCGCAATGGGACAAAATTCTGAAACGAAGGAGTTGTATCCACCGTTTCGTTTTGTTTTACCGACAGTTCCGGACAGCGTGAGAGCGTTTCCAGAAAAAGTACAGATTTTTCGTCTTGAGTACGCGTTGCGGTTTATGGAAATAAATCAAAAAACTCTGGCAGAAAATCCGATCGTGCGTCCAGATTTATTATGGCGCAATTTGTATTTTGGTTTTGAATTTCTTCCGAAGGAAATTCGACGAAATGATTCTTTGATTCCAGGGACAGTTGAAGCAGATAGTTTTCTGTTTGCGTTGCGAAATTATCAGAAAGAAATTTTGAATGACTTTAAATTCATGCAGGATTCGTTGATGAAAAACTTGGAGCAGCGCGTTTTCACAGCCAAAAAGAACGGTGAAATTGTGGATGTTGAAATTTTTTCTGGAAACAATCTTTCTTCAGATCTTGTTTCCGCGTCAACCGATTGGCCATTTTTAAAAAAAGGCGGAAGTTGGGATCTTTTGAAAGAAATTGAGAAAGATTCTGCGCGGCTTGCAAAGATGGAAAAGTCCGTCATGAAAAATCTTAACACCCTGGCGAAATATGCGAGTCGAGAGAGTTCGCGAAGAAGGTTGCCGAGAAGGATTTACTCTCTTTTGACTTGGAAAGTTCCAAGCCAAATTGGTGTTTATGAATCTTTTTTTGATTCATATTTTTATAAGCTCGAGACATTGTATCTTACTGACACGATCGCGTGGGATTCAATTATGGCAAAGCATCAGGTTTTGCTCGAATTTGTGAATTATGCGGAATACAATTTGTTCCAACTTGGGAACGCGCTTCGATGTAAAATGTCCAAAAGACAAAAAAGATTGTGGAAAAAACAGGTGAACAACTATCTTATTTTGCAAGGAGGTGCGGTAATTATTTCCGGCGATCATGAACCAGCGCGTGGTTGGTTTCGAAAAATTCTTTATCGCTACATTCACGGGACCAATCAAAAAAGAATGGTTCCGAATCAGGCGATCCCAGCACAAGAAAAAAATACGCAGGAAATTTTTCAAGTGTGATGAAGCAATAAAACAGAAACAGCGGGTTCGAAAGAATCTGCTGTTTTTATTTGCAAATTTTGAGGCCGAGATGGATTACTCCTCACTTCGTTCGTCGTGGCTGCGCATCGAACCAAATGGTTCAAATCGTTCGCTCCGCGAATTAAAAAAAAAATTCCGCAGGGGAGCTTTTTAAAAAATGTCGAGATGGATTACTCCTCGCTTCGCTCGTCGTGGCTGCGCATCGAACCAAATGGTTCAAATCATTCGCTTCGCGAATTAAAAATAAAAAAACTCCGCAGGGGAGCTTTTTAAAAAATGTCGAGATGGATTACTCCTCGCTTCGCTCG
>JABGQW010000016.1:86582-110999 GCA_018648585.1 bacterium
TCAAATCATTCGCTTCGCGAATTAAAAATAAAAAAACTCCGCAGGGGAGCTTTTTGATTTTTATCTGGTGGGCCGAGATGGATTCGAACCATCGTAGACTAAGTCGGCAGATTTACAGTCTGCTGCGATTGACCACTCCGCCATCGACCCGACGTCGCTGGATGATTTCATCGGTGGTTCGTTCCGCTGTTGGCGAAACTCACACAAGATTTCATCATCGCTCCTTTCTCCGCGCAAAACACGCGGTGCGAATTTTGCTTGGGAAGTTTTAAATTTCTCAAAAAGAGCGACAGGATTCTATTTTTCTCAGAAGGAAAGTCAATTTTTTCTCCCAAGTTCGTACAGCGCAACGCCCGCGGCGACCGAAACATTCAGCGATTTTTTTTGTCCGTGCATCGGGATTTCAAAATATCGATCACACATTTCCAAAACTTCCGGAGTCACTCCCTCGACTTCGTTTCCGAGGACGAGCGCAATTTTTTTTCCAAAATTTTTTGCCGAAAATAAATTCTCGGATTTTTCCGTCTGTTCCAGCGCGCAGATTTCAAATCCGTCGTTTTTCAAAATTTTGCACAAATTTCGTGTGTTTTCCGCGTGTTCCCATTCGATGAAATTTTCAGCGCCGAGCGAAACTTTTTCAATTCTCCGGTCGGGCGGACATCCGGTGTACCCGGTTAAAAAAACTTTGTCCCAGCCGGCGCCGTCGGCGGTTCGAAAAATCGCTCCCACATTGTGGAGCGATCGGATATTTTCCAGGATCACGATCCGTTTTGTCATCCCGGACTTGATCCGGGACCGGGATCCCCGCCTGCGCGGGAATGCGATCATTTTGTTTCTTCTTTTTTTACTTCGAGCGCCTCTTCCAATGTTTTTCCGTCTTTTCCAGTATTTTCAGCGGCTTCTTTTTCAGCGATTTCTTTTTTCTGTTTTGGCGTGAGTTTCACTTTTTTGACGCGTCCTTTTTCTTCGTTCGTTGTTTTTTGCGTGTTATTTTTTTTCGCAGCGAGCCGTTCTGCTGCCGCAATTTTTTCCACCTCGGTTTCAAATCCTTTTTCTTTTGCCCATTTTTTCAAAGTTTTGATCGCTTTTGCAGAAAGTTTCATTCGCTCGACTTTTCCTGTCAGCGGATTGAACATTTTTTTCAGAAACAAATTTGGTCGGAAGGTACGTTTTGTTGCTTTCAACGAAAACGGACGATTCTGCCCAGAAGTTGTTTTTTTGCCGGTGAGTTGACACTGTCGAGACATCTTTAAAATTCCTAAAAAAGCACGCGGAGTCTACGAAAAAAATAAAATGCGTCAAGTTTTTATGTCGGGGGGCGTTGATCGCTCGATCAATTCTTTCATTTTTGCGATTACCTTGGAAATAACCTCCCATTCCCATTTCTGAAAAAAGTCAAAATTTGGGTCTTGCGAATGGCGTTGTCGGAAACTTTGAAGTTGTAGGACGCTGTCGGCGTCTGAATGTGTGAATATGATTGTTGGCGTTTTCGTTTGTTTTAATTTTCTTTCAAATAAATGTTGTCCACCATATTTTTTAGTTGGATATTCTCCGTCCCCCTGAAACCACATTCCCGAGACCACGAGTGCGACTTTTTGTTGAACTACTTCCAAATGTTTCAGGAGTTGTTCTGGATATTGAAAACATATCACTTCGTGATCTGGAAAATTAATTTTTGCTGCGCGGAAAAGAGTTTTTACCTCGGAAAAACGATCATCTACAAACGCAATTAGTTCGGGCTCCTCGTTTTTCATAATCTCAAAATACAGCCATTCGTAAAAAAGTCAAACTATGCGGATCCAGGTCGGACTTGGGAATTTAAAAATTTGTAACTCGTGATTTTTATTTTTTTTCCGCTTCCGCTGGTTCTGCAAAAAGTTCTGCGGCGACCGGATTGACCCACGCGAGTTTTTTCCAGACTTTGTCGCGCTGCATTTCAAAGTTTTCTCCGGGAGTGGGGGCAGAAATTGTCGCGGTTTTTAGGTTTGGCAATTCGCCGAGTTTTGTTTGAAAAACTTGGATTTGAGACTCTTCGCCGTGCACACAAAAAACTTGTTTTGGCGTTCCACAATTTTCTGCAAATTTCAACAATCCTTTTTGATCGGCGTGTCCCGAAAACGCGTTGAAAATCACAACGTCTGCGCGCACTTCGTGCGGAATTCCGTAAATATTTACCGGACTTTCGCCTTCGACGATTTTTCGCCCGAGTGTGTTTTGTGCCATAAATCCCACGATCAGAATCGTGTTTTTTGGATTCGAAATATTATTTTTCAAATGGTGCCGAATGCGTCCCGCCTCGCACATTCCGCTGGCGGAAAGAATAATCGCCGATCCGGGAAAATCGTTGAGCGCTTTTGAATCTTCGACGCTGCGCGTGAATTGCAGTCCGTCGCGCTCGTCCAAAAATGGCGCCTGTCCGCGTTCTGCCATTTCTCGCATTTCGTCGTCAAAACATTCTGGGTGCAGCCGAAAAATTTCCGTCGCGTTTGCTGCCAGCGGCGAATCCACAAAAATTGGAATTTGGGGTAACTTTTTTTTGTGCTGCAATTCGCGGATCACGTACAAAATTTCCTGCGTGCGTTCGACGGCAAACGCGGGAATAAAAATTTTTCCACCGCGCTTGATTGTCTCGTTCACTTTTTCTGCAAATTTATCTTCAACATCCGCAATTTCATCGTGGAATCGGTCGCCGTACGTGGATTCGGTGATGAGCACGTCGAGATTTTTGAGCTGTTCTGGGTTTTTCAAAATCGGCAAATGGTGTCGTCCCAGATCGCCGGTGAATCCAAGTTTCACCATTTCGTGCGTTTCGTCGTCGACGATGTCCCACTCGACCATCGCGCTTCCGAGCAAATGTCCTGCATCGTGAAAAGTCACGTTGACGCCGGGAACCACGCGAAAAGTTTGGTCGTAATTTACCGAACGAAACTGCGTGATTGATTTTTCTGCGTCCGCGATCGTGTACAGTGGTTCGGCGGATTTGTCTTTCAATTTCTTTTTGAGCCACTCGGCGTCTTTTTCTTGAATGTACCCAGAATCTTTGAGCATTATTGTGCACAAATCGCGTGTCGCGTGCGTGCAAAAAATCGGACCGGAAAACCCATTTTTCACCAGTGCTGGCAGCGCGCCGGAGTGATCGATGTGCGCGTGGCTGAGCACGACCGCATCGATTTCGGCCGGATCAAACGGAAATGTCATATTTGCTTTGATCGATTGCAGGCGGCGTCCCTGAAAAAGACCACAGTCCATCAGGATCTTTTTGCCGTTTACCGTGAGCAAATGTTTCGAACCTGTGACTCCGAGAGCTGCGCCAGAAAATTCAAGTTTCATTTAAAAAAGGAAAAAATTTTCACAAAAATTGTAGCAGAAAAGAAATTGCCACACACAAAAAATTTTCAAAAAATCTGGTACACTCTGCGAGATGATCGAGAAATTAATTTTAGACGACTTTCGAAATTATTCGGAAAAATCACTCGAATTTGAGGAAAAAAAGATCGTTTTTTTCGGCGGAAACGGGCGCGGAAAAACGAATATTCTGGAAGCGATTTCAATTCTGAGCGTCGGCAAAAGTTGGCGTGAAACCGCGGCGGTGGACTTGCTCCGCGACGACGCAGAATCAGCGCAAATTCGTAGCGTGGTTCACAACGGCGATCAATTTCGCGTGCAGATCCAGCCGCGGAGCCGGACGTTTTTTCGCAACGACAAAAAAATACCGCGCCACAAATTTTTTGGACAGATTCCGTCGCTGCTTTTTGCGCCAGAACATTTGTCACTTTTTTCTGGAGCAAAACGCGAACGCCAAAAATTTTTCGACCGATTTCTCGCGCAACTCTGGCCAACGTACCGAGAAAATCTCGCTCGCGCCGATCGCGCCGTGCGCCAAAAAAATGCGTTGTTTCGCGAAGTCTGGAAAGATAATTCTGGGATTTCAGAACCCGGGTTCGAAAACGCAATCCGACCGTGGAACGAAATTCTCGCGGAATCGATTCCGGAAGTTTGGCGGTTGCGAACAAAATTTCTCGCGTCGCTCGCGGAGCCGCTGCAGACGCAACTTTCTGAAATTTCTGCCGCGTCCGATCCGGTTGCGGTTTCCCTGGTTTCTCCCGAACATTTCGATCCGAGTCCAGACGGCGTGCGCGCGTTTTTTTCTCAAAATTTTGCTCGCGAATCCGCGGCCAAAAAATGTTTGCTCGGACCGCATCGCGACGATTTTCTTTTTTCCCTGCGCGAGCGATCGCTGATCACGACGGCGAGCCGCGGCGAGGAACGATCGGTGTTGCTGGCACTTTTGGCGGCACAAAAAAACATTTTGTCCGATTTTTCTGGCCAAGTTCCGGTGCTGCTGCTGGACGACTGTTTTTCCGAACTCGACGACGATCGGCAGGCGGCGCTCCAAAAACTCTGCGTCGGCACGCAGGCGTTTTTCACGACCACGCACGAGGAACATTTCGCGCGGTTCGACGGCGATGTTCAAAAAATTAAAATTTAGTTTTTCAGTTTTTTTTCAAAAAATTCCAGAATTTCTGCCGCGTAATTTTCCAAAATTCCATCGCCGTGTCCGCGATTTTTTGCCACGATCAATTTCGAATCGGCGCCCGCGGCGGTGAGTTTTTTGTGAAATTCCTGACTTTCTTCGACCGGAACAATTTTGTCCAGATCTCCGTGAATCAACAAAAACGCCGCATTATTTTTCCCCACAAATTCGATCGCGCCGCAGCGCAGCGTGTTTTTTCGGCACGCGATTTTCTGCTCCGCAAATCCGGCCGATCCGTACAAATCCGCGACGGCAACAACTTCGCTCGAAAAATTTGGGAACCCGAGATTTTTTCCCTCAAAAATTTCCACGCCCGCGGTCGTGCCGAGCAGTGCGGCGAGATTTCCGCCAGCAGAAAATCCGAGCGCACCGATTTTTTCTGAATCGATTTCAAAAACTTTTGCACCGGCGCGGAGAAATCGAACGGCCGTTTTCGCGTCGTGAATTTGCGCTGGCCACGCGGCTTCGTCGAGCAGTCGATAATTTATCGCGGCGACCGCGAATCCGTTTTTGAGCAGCGGAATTTTTTCGGTAATTTTGCCTTTGTCGCCCTGCCGAAATCCGCCGCCGTGGATCCACAAAATCACTGGCGATTTTCCCGGGAACACATTTTTATCTGGCAAAAAAACATCGATCAGCACGTTTTCCGAAATTTTTTTTTCGTACGGAATATTTTTGTACGCCGTAAAATTTTGTTCCGTGGTTTTGAATTTTTCCAGAATATTCTCTGGCACGGCGACCGACGTTTCCGCACGAATTTCTGGTGCGGGTGCAACTTTTTCTGGCGACGCGCACGCGGTCAGCAGTGCGGCAAAAACGAGAAATCCGAGTCGAAAAAAATTCATTTTCAGTTCAGAAAATTTGAGAAAACGCAGAAATATTTTAGCACAAAAATTATTTTTTCCGCCGCCCTTTAAAATCATTCATCGCGTCGCGCATCTCGATCGTCATCGGCGTTCCAAAAAATCCGTACCGATCGCGCAGCTGATTTTCGATGTACCGGCGGTACGAGAGGTGAAACGCTCGCGCGTTGTTGACGTGGAACAAAAATTTTGGTGGCGCGCTCGCGACCTGGCTGACGAGCTTGATTTTTCCGCGTTTCGTTCCGATCGCCGGCATCACGTGTCCGTACACGATTTCTGGCAAAATTCGATTCAAGTCCGCGGTGGGAATTCGTTTTTTCCGTTCGGCGGCGAGTTCTCGCACCGTTCCCCAAAAATCTTTCAGTCCGCGCCCGGTTTTCGCTGAAAAAAACAGCACCGGACACGGCGGCAAAAATTTTACTTTTTGCATCAAATAATCGTGATATTTCGTGCGAATTTTATCCACGTCTTCGTCCCACATCGGAACTTCGTCGAGTTCGCGTTCATCAGTTTCTTCGCGGGCGCGGGATTTTTCGATCGCGAGATCAAACTTGTTCACGCAGAAAATAATCGACTTTCCCGCTTCCAAAATTTTCCCGGCGATGGCTGCGTCCTGGTGCGTCACTCCGTCGAGCGCATCGATCAAAACGGCGCAAACGTCGGCGCGTTCGATCGCGTCGGTCGAGCGCACCCGACTCCAAAATTCCAAATCGCGCTGGTCGTCTTTTGTTCCGGGTTTTCGCGCCGTTTTTCCCGGGCGACGCAGTCCCGCGGTGTCGATCAGCACGATCGGATTTTCGTTTTCAAATTTCACTTCTGTGTCGAGTGTGTCTCGCGTGGTGCCGGCAATTCCTGAAACCACGGAAACCGCTTTTCCGAGCAATTTGTTGAAAAGCGAAGATTTCCCAACATTTGGGCGCCCGACAATCGCGAGACGAATTTTCTCCGTCGGAGGTTCTGGCGCTGCCGGAAGAAATTTTAGTTTTTCCAAATGTTTCTCGATCGCGTCGATCAAATCGTCGGTTCCGAGAAAATTTTTCGCGGACAAAATGTGCGGTTCGCCCAGTCCCAGTTTCATCGCTTCCCAGTTTCGAATTGTTCCGTCGTCGAGTTTGTTCATCGCAAAAATCACTGGTTTTCTTGCGCGGCGGAGTTTTTCCACGATTTCAAAATCGTCCTGCGTGAGTTCGGCTTTTCCGTCCACGAGAAAAACCAGCACGTCGGCGTTTCGTCCGGCGAGTTCGGCCTGCGCCTGGATTTCTTTTTCCAAACTTTCTCCGGTGTCGCTCGTCAGTCCAGCGGTGTCCACGAGCAAAAAATTGAAAACTTCGCCCTCGAGTTTCGTCACGAGGCTGTCACGAGTCGTGCCCGGCGTGGGCGACACGATCGCTCGGCGTTCGCCGAGAAGCGCGTTCCAGAGCGTGGATTTGCCGACATTTGGGCGGCCGATGATCGCGACGGTGGGAAGGTGAGTTTGCATCGCGGGGAAAGTAGCGATTTTTCAGGAAATTACAAGTCGAGAGTTGACAAAATTCATTTTTTCACGATAAATGATCTGTTTCTTTCGATGGGAAATAAAATTTCGCCGTCGTGGGACAGATCTTTTACAATTTTTTTTCCGGATTTTTTGGGAGAATTTTGTTCGCGTGTGCGGGCAGAACTCTCTCAAAAAATTTTTCAAACGTAAAAATAAATAAAAATTATGAATTTAAAAAATGGACTCATCGCTTTTAAAAATGGACTTAACGCCGCACAGAAGGCTGAACTCGGGACACTGCTTTTTGGTCTTGCCGAATTATTGATAATCCTTGGTTTGGGGAGGTGGGGAGAAAAAAACAATTCCCAGATTTGTGACTGTTTTGTGACAGATTGTGCTGCTTATGTCTTTGTCATCGCGATCGGGTTGATGATTCCGGTTTATTTTCTTTTAAGAAGACAATTCCGGAAGAAACTTCGGGAAGAATTAGTGAAGGAACTTCAGAATAAATTCCCAGAGAGTTTTCCGGAAAAAAAATTGTAAAAACTTGGGCGGGCAGTGAATATTTTTCATCGCCCGTCCGCAAAACCTTTCAAACGCGACTTCGTGCCGCTTTTTTTTGTGGTACAATTTTTACGATGCTGAGTTTTCTTCGAAAATTGGTTCCGGAGCGATCGTGGGTGCGGCTGACGTACCACAAATTTTCTGCGATTGTGGCGGCGATGTGTTTCCGATTTCCCGCAAAAAAATTGAAAGTCATTGCGGTGACTGGAACTTCTGGAAAATCCACGACGGTGGAGTTAATTCATTTTCTGCTGCAGTCGGGCGGTAAAAAATGCGGCGCGCTGTCGACGATTCAGTTTCACATCGGCGACGAAATTTTCTCAAATATTTCGCTCCGCACCACGCTCCGTGCGTGGAAAACGCAGAAATTTCTTCGAAAAATGGTTTCTGAAAAATGCGAGTGCGCGGTGCTCGAAGTTTCGTCGCACGCGATCGACCAGCACCGGATCTGGGGAATTCCCGTCGACACCGCAGTTTTGACAAATATTTCCGACAACGAACATTTGGATTATCACGGCGATTTCGCAGATTATGTGCGGACAAAAATGCAGCTTTTTCAAAATCTAAATCTCAGTTTTCGAAAACCGCACGTGCCGAAACAAATAATTTTGAACGCGGACGATCCGCAGTACGACCGATTTCGCGACATCGCAGCGGATCAATTTTGGACATTTGCGCGGAGAAATTCTGCAGATTTTCGTCCGTCGGACGTCAAACTTTCGGCGCAAAAAACCGAATTTTTGCTGCGCGTGCCGAATCACGAGGAAAAAATTTCCGTGCCGCTGGTGGGTGCGCACAATCTCGAAAACTTGCTCGCGGCGATTGCGGTGGCGCGCAGCGCAAAAGTAGATTTGGGCGCGATTGCGAAAAATTTACCAAAATTGCGCGGAATTCCCGGGCGACTCGAGTCGATCGATCGCGGACAAAAATTTGGCGTGGTGGTGGATTTTTCGTACAAACCCAGCGCGCTCGCGGCGATCACCAGCGCGTTGCAACAAATCACAAAAGGAAAATTGATCGTCGTCTGGGGCGGTGCGGGCGGACGTGCGGCAGAAAATTGGCACGCGTGCGCGGAAATTTTGGATAAAAAATCTGACGAAATTATTTTGACAACCGACGATCCGGGCGACACCGATCCGAAAAAAATTGCGAAAGAAATTTCTAAAAAAATAAATCGAAAAGAGGGCGACCGATTTTTCGAAATCGAGGATCGGTACGAGGCGATCCGGTACGCAATTTACGCAGCAGAACCGGGCGACACCGTTTTGATCGCGGGACGTGGACACGAAAAAATCCAGAAAATTGGCAAAAAAAATATCGTGTTTGACGATCGAGATGTTGCGCGCGAGATTTTGGAGTTCGCAGAAAAACAGAACTTGCTGGAGAAAAAAAAATAGCGGGGAAGTCTTGAAGTTTGGAAGTTTCGAGAAAGAAAAAATACTTGAAAATTTCACAAAAATCGGCAAATGTGGAGGTGAAAGATTTTTTTAAAAATTTCCAAAATGCTGAACGAACTCACCGCTGCGATGGAAAAAGCCATCGAACACATGAAATCGCAATTTTCGTCGCTGCAGGCGGGGCGTGCGAGCGCGTCGATGGTGGAAGATTTGTCCGTCGAAAGTTACGGTTCTGCGATGCCGCTTCGCTCCGTGGCAAATATTTCGTGTCCGGATTCAAAAACAATTCGGATCGAGCCGTGGGATAAAAATTTAGTTTCTGTGGTTGAAAAAGCTGTGATTGCGGCAGATATTGGAATTATGCCGCAGAATTTTGGTGATTATTTGATTTTGCCGGTTCCGCCGATGACGGAGGAACGCCGAAAAAAATTGGTGAAAATCGTGCACGAAGAATCCGAAGCGGCGAGAATTGTCGTTCGAAATTTGCGACAGGACACGATGAAAAAAGTGAAATCTCAAAAAGATTCGGGTGAAATTTCAGAAGACGATCAGAAACGATTTGAAAAACAAATCCAGGAAAAAGTCGACGACACCAACAAAAAAATTGATGAGTTGTCGAAGAAAAAAGAGTCCGATATTTTAACCGTCTGATGAACAATCGCCGGCGCACACAAACACGAAAACGGGAGCTGCTTATTTCTTCCAATCAAAGTACGCGGCGCGTGCGACGTTTTCGAAATCCGTTTTTGAATTCGATTGTGAAGTTTTTTTGGATCAAGAGATTGGTAAAATTTTGCAGTCGTTCGCTGATTTTGAGTGTCGTTCTTTTTTTGATGCTTGGATTCGTAGTTTTTGCGACAGCTTCGCCTTATTTTAATATCAAAAAAATTGACGTCGTTCGCGACAATCCAAACATTTCTCCGGCCGCAATTGAAGCGGTTTTGACCGATTTTTATGAAAAAAATATGTTGTTTCTCCGCGACGCGGACGTTCGTTCGCGATTGCACGCGGAGTTTCCCGAGTTTCGAGAAATTTCTGTGAACGAAAAATGGCCGTCCACGATTGAGTTGAAAATCCAGGTTTCGCCGCCGATGTTCACACTTTTCAACACAGAAACCGCGAACTTTTCTACCGTTTCGGAGGACGGAGTGATTTTGGCAGAGTCGCTCGGTGAAAATCTTTCGGTGGTGAAAGTTTTTCAGCATCCAGAACCGCTGCTGGAGCGGCAAGAATTCATAAATGCGAATAGTTTGCAAAAAATTTTGGACGCACAAAAAATGCTGTTGCGCGAGCTCGGACTCCCGATTTCAGAAGTGCGAATTCTTTCTCGGGCAAACGAATTGCACCTGGTCACGCGTGGCGAAGTTGCGATTTGGATTGATCTGTCGTTGCCGATCGAACCACAAATTCAAAAACTTGTCCTGGCGGAGAACGAAATTGATCTGGGTTCAAACTCGCTCGAGCACATTGATCTCAGGATTCCGAAGCAGATTTTTTGGAAATAAAAAAGTTTTGAAATACCGAAGAAATGAAGTTTTGAAGTTTTAAAATTCATTTTCAAAATTTCTGATTTGTCGTACACTCCGCTCGCGTATTTTTTTTTAAATTTCAAACAAAATGAAAATTTCTGTGACCTCCAAAATTCCGGTGTGCGACGCGCTTTGTGTGTTTTTGCCAGAAAAAAAATTCGACGCAAAAGTTTTTGGAAAATTATTGCCAAAACCGCTCGTGGACGAAATTTTGGCGCGAATGGGGGCGGGAGATTTCACGGGAAAATTTGGGGAAGTGTTTCAGATTTTTGTAAAAAATATTTCCGCAAAAAAAATCCTGCTGATCGGTGCTGGAAAAAAAGATGACAAATTGGAGCAACGAAAAATTTCCGGACTCGCGGTGCGAGCGGCGAAAAAACAGAAATGCAAAAGTGTCGCATTTTTATTTTCGAAAAATTTTGATGTTCTGAGGATCGCGTCGGGCGCAATTTTGGGCGCGTACGAATTTAAAATCGGCGACATTTCTGAGCGATTCGAAATTCAAAAAATGCAACTGGTGACCGAGCAAAAAATTTCAAAATCCGAGTTGGACGCGGAGATTTCTGCCGCGGAGGCGACCAATTTTACGCGCGAACTGGTGAATTTGCCGAGTAATTTTGCGACGATTGATTTTCTCGTCGGGGAGGCGAAAAAAATTGCGAAAACGAAAAATATTTCGCTCAAAATTCTCGATCGAAAAAAACTGGAAAAACTCGGAATGGGCGGCGTGCTCGGCGTGGCGCAGGGATCGGATCAGGAAGCGCGCGTGGCGATTTTGGAATTTTCAAATGGAAAAAAATCAGATGCGCCGATCGCGCTCGTGGGAAAAGGCGTCGTTTTTGATTCCGGCGGCTACAATCTCAAACCGGTGAATCACATTGAAACAATGCACCAGGACATGGCGGGCGCAGCGACGGTTTTGGGGGCGTTTCGCTGGCTGGCGGACGCGCAGCCGAAAAAAAATGTTGTCGGAGTTTTGGGACTCGTCGAAAACTCGATTTCTGGGCACGCGTACCGGCCGGGCGATATTTTGAAAATGTCGAACGGAAAAACCGTTCACGTCACAAACACGGACGCGGAGGGGCGATTGGTGCTGGCAGATTGTCTGCATTTTGTTTCTCAAAATTACAAACCGGCGCAGATTTTTGATTTTGCGACGCTGACCGGTGCGGTGGTTGCGGCGCTCGGAACACAAATTACTGGCGTGATGGGAAACGATAAAAAACTTTTGAAAGAATTTTCGGTCGCCGCTGAAAAATCAGACGAACTTGTTTGGGAGTTGCCGATCACCGATTTTTTCCGAGAAAAAGTGAAAGCCGAGCAGGCGGATCTCCAAAATTGGACGGCCGGCGTCAACGCGGGAAGTTCGATGGCGGGCGCGTTTTTGCAGGAATTTGTCGGCAAAAAAATCGACTGGTTGCACGTCGACATCGCGGGAACCGCGTTCAACGAAAAATCGGGCGACGAACTTTCTCCGCGCGGCGCGACGGGCGCGATTGTCCGCACGGTGTGCGAGTTTTTGAAAAAAAGTTAAAAGTTCAGAGTTGAAAAAACAACCCCCGGTCCCCCTTGTCAGGGGGGAAAAAATTAAAAGTTCAGGGTTACGAGTTTTAAAAAGGTAAAAAGTCCGGGCTCCTCTCCTCGACAATTTCCTCGTTTTCAAAATTATCGGCGAACTTCTTCCGCGAGTCGAAATCCCGGAGGCGCGAGCTGCGAGGACGCTTTTCCGTCGAGACGGATGATGAACGACGATCCGTTTTCGTCGCACTGATTTGCCGAAATTTCTGTGCAGTCGCCGCCGCCCAGCGGGAATTGTCGCACGAAGTTGAGATCGTATTTTTTCGCCAGTGTGTCGTTGATCGTGTCGCCCCACGGAGTTTTCAACGCAGTTTCGTCGTTCGCGCCGCCGATCGTGTTGTGCGTCAAAAGTGCGCCGGTGAGCCGCAGTTGGTTTTCAAGTCCGGATTCTGTCCAGCCAGAAATTATGTCGGTTGTGTTTGTCAAAATCGCGCCGTCGGCATAAAATGATCCGCTGATTTCTTTCACGGCTGGGCGGACAAAAATATTTCCTGTTGTCGGTGGCGTCGTGGCGTCGTCGTTGATCAAAATCACGCCGAACGAATCTTGATTTTCGGTTGCGGTCGCGTACGTCAAATCGCCAGAAATAATCAGATTTCCGTTGTGGACGATGAGCGTATTTTGCCCGGCGGGAAGTTCGCCGGAAATTGTCAGACTTCCATTTTCCAAATTCACGAGCACGACGTCCGTGTCGTTGAACGAAGTTTCCAAAGCAAAACTCGAATCGGCAACAATTCCGCGGATCATTCGAAACGCGTTTTGCGTAATTTCTTCGCGAATGTCAGTTGCCGTGACCGCTCCAATATTTAAAACGGGCGTTTCACTGTTTTCGTCGACAAAAAAGTTTTTCGAAATGTCGCCCTGCGCGTTGCCCTCGATGTCGACGCCGACGTTTTCCGCGACGGGAACGCAATTTTCTTCGGTCACGCTCGAGCACGTCGTCGCTCCGCAGTCAAACGCCTGCACGGGATTTTCTACGTTTGGCGATGGGACGGGACAGGTTTCGTAGCCGACCGGAGTGTCGCCGATGCTGTACCCGATTTTTGTTGAAAATGAAATATCTGTCGTGGAAATTCCGGCGTCAAAATTATTTGCAAAATTTGAAATCGGAGTTCCGAATTCAGAAAAAGCTCCGAACGAAAAACTGTCGAGTCCGCTTTGCGCGGCACCAAAAATACTCCCGGTAATTCCAGAAAATCCGGTGGGAAAACTTCCGGCCCAGGTTGCGGGTTCGGTCGGATCGGTGAGCGAGAGATTTGCCGTGATTTTTGTGGTGGGATCGCCCTCGGCAGAAATTATTTCGGTGGAAATTGCTTCGGCCGTCTGCGAAAAGGGATGCGCGAATTGCAGCGGAATCGTTTTGAAAATATCGCCGTCGCCACTGTCGCCGAGCAATCCGCTGAGTTTGATCGTCGGGAGCGAAAACTGAAATTGAATTTCTCGCGCGGCAGTTTCGGGAATCGAATTTGTCGTGGCTTTTTTGAGCGAGGGAACTTTCGCGGTGATTTTGAATATTTTTTCGGGAGCATTCTGTTCGAAATCGAACGGAAGTGAATCCATCGTCGAACTTCCGCCCGCGAGCAGTCCGCCGAGAAACGAAGTTCCGCCAATTTCTGCCGCGGGATCGGGATTACTTTCGGTCGTTTCCAAATCGGAAACAGACAGCGTTTTTTCTGTGTCGTTGAGTTGTGTCACGGGATTTTCAAATTTATCTTTCACGACGAGCGTGAGTTCGCACTCGTTTTTGACGTCTCCAACTTTCGAAGATCCGGTGGCGACCGCGTCGTTGCAATTTTCATTTTTTGTGAGCGTCGAAGTTGCGTCGCTCGGTGTTCCGGGATTTATTTCAAAATTAAATTCCACCGGAGTTCCGGTGTTTTCCGCACCGTCGACGGGCGTGATTTTCACCGAATAATCTCCCGCCTGCCGAAAACAGTGATTTCCGGCGAGGAATTCTGCTTGAAATTCTCCGTCCGCTTCGGTCATTCCAAAATCTTCCAGAGTTGTGGTGAAAATATTTCCAGATTGTCCGAAGCAATTTAAAACGGTGTTGGGAATGTCTGGCGAAAAAGTAATTTCAATTTGAGAAAGTTCCAGATCGAGTCCCGCGGCGGGAATTTCGTCTGCCAAAATTATTCCCGGGATCAGCAGAAACGCACCGAAAACAATCGATAATTTTTTCATTTTATTTTGAAGTGAATTCACTCGCCGATATTTTTGCAGATTTTTTTTGAAAATACAATTTCCGGAAAAACGTTGTGTCAGAAAAAAAAATGAGTATTTTTGAAGTAATGAAGAAATATTTTTTGGCGACGGCGATTTTATTTCTGGCTTCCGTGGCGCACGCATCTCCGGAATTGGTGCAGATCGTCAATTTTGAATGGAAAAATGGAGCGCTCGAATTTACGTCGCTCGGGTCGGGAACCGCGATTGAAAAAAATTTAATTCTGACCAACAAACACGTCGTGACAGAAAACAATGCGCCGTCCGATTTTATTTTGCTCTGCCCCGCGCAGACAAAATCGTCGCTGCCGGTGAACTGCACGATTTCTGCGGCGGTGGTCGCGACGCATCCAACCTGGGACGTGGCGCTCGTGCGGCCGCTGGATTCGGAAGTTTTTTTCCCGTCCGTGCGGTTTGTGTCGACCGATCCGCGGGTGGGAGATCAGTTGCGCGTCGAAGGATTCCCGATCACGACTGAAAAATTTTCAAATTTCGGCGGAACGCAGACGATGGAATCCATAAAAACCTGGCTCACCGACGGCGGAGAATTAAAAATGCGCGGCGATCACATCACGGTCACACGCGGAAAAGTGAAAAAAATAGGAATTTTGCAGACGACAGAAGAAAAATATTTTCTCACAGACGTAAAAGCAAATTACGGAAATTCTGGCGGCGCGGCGTTTGACCAGTCTGGGAATTTCGTGGGCGTTCCGACGCTCCGCGACACCGAGTACAACGCGCTGATTTTGGCGGTGAGCCAGCTTACTGATTGGATCGACGAAAATCGGGACGGATTTCCGTACGTGGCGGAAGAAGTTTTGGATTTTTATCAGCAACATTTGCGAGCTGGCGCGACCGATTTGAAATCAACGACGATTTTTAATCGCGATCTCGGAGTCAAGCGCGGGATTCCGCGACGAGAAAACGAATCACTGGACAGCGATCAATCCACATTTGTAAAATGGGATGATCGAAAAACGATGGTTGAAGATAATTGGGATGCGCTCAATCGCGGAACTGGCGAGCGGGTGACCCGGACGCCACAGTACAAATATTCGCTCGGAGCAAATCGACACCGAGAAAATGTTTCCGAACAAGAACGCTCGCCCACCGAAGTCGACAAACCGTCGCGACCAATGTACTCCGGGTACAGATTTCGATCGCGGTTTTCGCCGCCATCTTTTTTGAAAAAGACGGATGACTGAAAAATTTGAAATTCTGGAATTTCCACATCTTGAAGACGATCGCGGAACGTTGACGCCATTTGAATTTGAAAATCTTCCGTTCGCGCCAGAACGCGTTTATTTCGTCACCGCAAAAAATGGTGCAGTTCGTGGCGGGCATGCACATTTTGTCGAAGAAGAAATTTTTGTCGCGGCGCGCGGTTCGATTTCACTTCTCGTCAACGACGGTTCGGGCGATCAGCGAATTTTTCTCGACGCACCAAATCGCGCGGTTTGGGTCAAAAAAAATTGTTGGCACGAGCTGCACGATTTTTCCGACGACGCGGTCGTGGTGGCGATTTCTTCCACGAAATATTTTCCCGGTGAAAAAAATTATCAGACGGATAAAAAAGTATTTTTGGAAAAATAATCACCGAAACTTTTTTGCAACTCGGTACAGCGCGTACCAGAATTTTCGAAAAACAATTTCGCGCCCCGGGAGGTATTTTTTTCGTGCGCCGCCAAATTTCCATTTGAATTCTGAAATTCCCGCGTACGCGTGTTTTGGTTCATTTTCTGGCGCGATTCCCAAAAAATCGTACGACTCGCAGCCGCGTTTTTTCGCCTCGCGGATCATTTCCCACTGCAATCCGTACGGCGCCATCAGCGGACGAAACCGCGGAGCAGAGGTCGACGCGCCAAAATAATAAATCGCTTTTTTTCCACAAAAAGTTGTGATCGCGCCGGCGATCGGTGTTTCGTCTTTTTCTGCCAAAAAAAGAACGGCGTGTTCCGGCAACGATTTTAAAAATTTTTCGTAGTACGATTTTTCGTGTCCCGAAAATTCATCGCGTCCCGTTGTTTCCAAGTTCAGACTCCAAAAGGCATCCAGCGTTTTTTGCGAAAAGTTCGCGCTTTCTGTTTTTCGAAATTTTACGTTGTGTTTTTCCGCGAGCCGAATGTTGTACCGACCTTTTCGTTTCATTTCCGCGAGAAGTTCTTCTTCCGATTTTTTTAAATCCAGCTCGAGCGTGTCGGTCGGCTGATAATTTTGGGTTGCGGGGCGACTTTTAAATCCGAACCCGGGATCTAAGATCCCGGGTTCTTTTGTGTACGGATCCGCTCTCCAAAAAACTTCTCCGGATTTTTGCAACCTTTTCGCAATCTCTGAAACCAGGAATTTTGCCGCGTCCAAATTTTCATTTTCCCACACCGGACCGCGTGCCGAGTACGTCCATTTTTTTCCAAAAAACCCAGTGTTCATCGACACACAGAAAGTTGTTGCAACTATTTTGCAATTCTTTTTTACGCCCCAGCCGTGCACCGGACCGCGCCCGGGAATTTTTTCCTGCAGGTTTTTCCACGCGGAAAGTTGGTGCACGCTGCCGCGCGAACATTTCAGTACAAAATCGTCCCATTCTTTTGCCCGAGATTTTTCAAATTCGAATAATTTAAACGACATCACTGCGGAGTGTAAATGACGCGGATTTCGGTTTGCGCGGTTTTCCCGTCGGGGCCGAACGCTTTGATCGCGTACAGATTTTCGCCGGATTTCATATTTCCGTACTGAGCGTTTGCCGTGTACTGAAATTTTGTGTTGCCGACTCTGAATTTTTGCAGCCGAAATCCGTTCACTTCCACGGCGTTTGTTTTTGGATCGACGAGTCCAGAAATTTTTACCACGGATTCCGTTGTTTCAAACGCTTCTCCGTCGGCAGGGATCGCGGGTTCGAGCACGACCGGATTTGAAAAATTATTAATTTCGTCAGTCAGATTTGGAGCGGGTTCTGCGGGCGCGGTGGCTTTTGGCGGGATTTGCGTTCCCTCATAAAAAACCCGAACGCTGGTGGCGGGCGATTGTTTTCCCTCGCGTGTGACGGCGACGGCGGAGTACACATTTTCTCCGGGAATCAGCGTCCCAAATTTTCGGCTGGCGAAGTACGACCATTTTCGGTCGCCGGGACGAAATTTTGTCAGCGTGTACCCGTTGACCACGATTTGAAACGCTTCGTCGGGTGCCGTTCCTTCGATCGTCATCGATTCCGTGTGTCCGGGGAAATTCGTGTCCGGATTTGGGGATAAAATTTTTGGCGCTTCGATTTCCGTGTTTACCTCGAGACCGGCTCCTGTTTGTACCGCGGAAATTTCAATTTTTCGCCGAATCTGTGCCGCTTCTTGTGGGGCAAAGTTTTCCAGATTTTGCAAATGCCATTCCGACTCGACAAACTCAGAATCCAAAATCGTGAGCGGATCTTGACCAGATTTTATCGTTTTTGCGGTGGCGGGATTTGCGACGAGTTTTTGTCCCACGCCCATTTCAATCGAATCGAGTGTGTCGCCCGTTTCGTCCAAAATTTCCACGTTCGCGCCGCCTTTCACGAGTCGAATCGTGTCTTCGGTTTCTCCGACTTGCAGATCAAAAACCGTTCCGGTCACTTGCAATCGAGAATGCGCCGTTTCCACGACAAATTTTGATTTTTGGTTCGAAGCAAAATCGTCTTCGCTCACCGTTGCCCAGATATTTCCGCGATCGAGTCGGAGCACGACGGTCTTTTTTTCTGATCGCTGATTCAGTTTTTCAAAAAAAAGTTCGGTGTCGCCGCCCAAAAAAATCGTATTTCCGCCAAAAATTTCCAGCGAAATTCGTGAGTTTGGGCTCGTCCGGAGCGAATCTCCTTCCAAAAATTGTTGTTCTGAGTACGCGCGTGTCCACGTTTCGGTCTCGTCCAGTGAAAATTCGGCGACGCCTTTTTGAATTTGCAAAACCGCGGCGCTGGTTTCGGATCGTCCTTCGGAAAAAATTGCCTGAAAAAACTTCACACCGCCCCAAATCACCAGCACGACGATAAAAAAACTGACCAGCGGGCGGTAATTTCGCGGCCGTTGTCGTGAGTGAAAACGGTGTTTTGCGTATTTTCGGCGGGGCGATCGGTGTCTCATCATCGCGGGGTATTTTTCCGAAAAATTAGCTTGTTGGCAAATTTTTTGTTTTTTTGTCCTTAAAAATATAAAATTTCGAATGAAAAATAGAAATAAATTTTCCGAATGTTTAAAAAATGGCACAGCCTCGGCGTGGGATTTCTCGCGGTACTTTTTGTGATTGGGGTTTTTCCCACGTCCACAGCGGATTCTGCGACGAATCGAATTCTTCCGATGCTCAAAATTTCTCTGACGACGCCGGGAACACAAAAAATTTCTCAGGTTCGGGGAACTGCGTTTGTCGTTTCTGAAAAATTGTCGGGCGACGTGCACGCGATTTCGTTCCGACTTTTTGACAAAAATTTTGCAGAAGTTTGGGCGGAAACGTGGGATTGGCGGGACGCTTTTTCCCAGGGAAAACAAGTGATCGTTCCGTTCAGTTTTGATTTTTCAACTCAAAAATTCTCCGGCGATCTGAATTTCAAAATATCGCTGCTGGATCGCGAAAATGTCGTTTTGGCACAAAATCGCCAGAAAATTTTATTTCCCGTGGCAGAAAAATCTGTCGTCCGGTTTTCCGAAATTTCAAATCTCACGCTCGACACGTCCGACGAAAAATCCACCGCGCAGTTTTCGTTTTTCAATCGCGGCGAATTTGGAGATTTTCAGGGAGAAATTTCCGTGTACGAATCGTCGCCCGACCGCCCCAAAATATTTTTTGCGCGCTCTGATTTTCAAAATATTGATCACGGCGGCGAGCAGGAATTTTCCGTTTCGTTCGATCGTCCGGCGCGGCCGCAGGTGTACGAAGTTGAGGCGCGGGTGGCGAAAAAAATGGGCGAAGCGGTCACGGGCGTTTTAAAAAAAACATTTCTTGTCGACGGCGCGTTCGGTGAAATTCATCGCGCGGGGGTTTCCGCGGAAAAATTTTGGCGGGCGGGCGAGACCGCGACGCTCCAATTTTCTGGTGCACTGGTGCCGATGACGGAGGATCCGTTGGACGTTTCCTTTTCAATTTGGTCGGAGGAAAATGGCGAAAAATTCGAGCAAATTTCCGAGTCGTACCAAATTTATTCTGATCGAAAAAGTGGAGATTTTTCCGACGAAAAAGAAGTCACGATTTTGCACGAGACGGGGAAACTTTTGGGGAAAATTTCCATCGCGCGCGGCGAAATCGTTTTGGGTGAACGAAATTTCGAAACGATCGAATCTGAAAAATGGGTGCGAAACGAAGGTCAGTCCACCGTTTCATTCGAAATTGAAAAAGCGGTCGGCGAATTTTCAGAAGCGTCGTTGGAACAAAAAATCGCGCTGCTCGCGGGGGCGATCGGATTTTTGTTGATCATTTTTCTGGGAATTATTTTTGCGCGGCGTTCGCGAAAAACACTGGTTTTGATTTTGGTCGTGGCGATCGGAAGTTTCGGCGCGCAGGTGCACGCAGAGTGGAACAGCGAAGTTTGGGAAAACTCGGTTCAAGAACTTCGAGCGGCGTACAATCCGCAAAAGTTAGATTCTATTTCTGCTGGATTTCGAACGATCCAAATTCGCGGCGCGCTGCTGCACCAGAATTTGGAGGGACCATTTCAAAGCGAAATTCTCAACGATGGCGGTGCGACGATTCTCGCAACGTTGAAATTTTTTCGAGAAGACGCGCCGGAGGGAGAATCGCCGGTGTACGAAATTTCCGTTTCGCCGGATTCTTTTCAGGTTTTGGAGGGAGAAACGCTGGATTCAGAATTTCAGGTTTCTGTGGAATTGCCCGGCGATTTGGAAAGAATGAACGATGGCGAGTACGCGGTGCAATTGACGTTTAGCGTTCCGCAGTCGGGGGAAGCGTTCAAACCGTGGGTGATTCAAAACGATCTTTTGAATGAGAACGAAGAAATTCCACTTTTGCTGGGAAGCGTTTTGCTCGATCAGTCGCCGCCGGATTTGTCTTTTTGGTTTGGCGCAAAAAGTGGAGAAATGCTGTTGGAAGATTTTGAATCCGCACAAAATGTGTGGGCGGTTCCCGAGTGCGGAGACGCGGGGAGCGGCTGCGTGATTCAGCCGAACGCGTTTCAGATTTTTGAAAATTACTGCGAAGATTCTGCGGCGTGTTCGTCGGGGATTCGTCAATTTGAAATTTGTGATTGGGTGGGAAATTGCGCGACGACAACGGCGACCGAATTTCAAATGACGGCGATCGACAAATCTCCGCCAGAAATTTCTGCGATTTCGTTGAAAGGATTTGACGATGACGACGAGAGTGTGGATCGCACGATTTCAACTTCCTCCGGAGAAGCAACGATGAAAGCGGTGTCGCAGTACATTTTGTCGCTGGTCGCGACGGATTCTGGCGGGACGATTGATCCGCCGAGTTCCGTGCCGGCGTGTGAAAATAGTGACGATTTCAATTTAATTTCGGGAGTTTGCGCAGCGCCCGCGCCGTGCATGACGGAGGATTTTTCTCTCGGATTTTACAGTGAGTCGGGAAAATGCGTGGAGGGCGAATGTCCCAGCGGATACAAATTGGAAACGAATTTGAACGGGAATTCCATTTGTATTTTGATTCCGACGCCGACGAGTTGCAGCACGTCGTTTTCGCTCAGTTTTCCATTTTGTTTCGAAACAGCTGAAACGTGCAGCACGTCATTTCCGTTGGGATTTGAATTTTGTTTCGAATAAAATTTTTTGAAAAAGCGTGGCCAGATTGTTTTGGAAGAAAAAATTTGCAACTTGACAATGTGGCGGCGCCTCACCTAAAATGTTCTCGACTGTAATTTTTAAATTTTTACACAACATGATGAAAAAAGTACCCGCTTTCATGGCCGTGGTTGCTTTGGTCGGTGCAGGATTATTTCTCACCGGTTGTTTGCCAGCTGACGAAGACGCACCAGTTGTCGAGCCAGTTGCGGAGGAAGAAGTTTTGCTTCAGCTTGACACGGAGAGCTTGACTCCCGTCATCGAAGAAGAAGCACCAGTAGTTGAAATGGAAGAAGCAGTTGTCACTGAAGAAGATGTGATGGAAGAAGAGGAAGCACCGCTGCCAGACGAACCAATGATGGAGGAATAATTTTTCTCAAAACTTGAAAAATAGAAAAACCCGCTTCGGCGGGTTTTTTAAAAATTTGAATTTTTGAAATGGCCGATTATTTTTCTTCCGCTTTTGCAGAAAGTTTTTCTTGTTCTGGGCGCATCAACGGAAAAAGCACCACGTCTCGCAAATTCGGCTGTCCGGTGATCAGTGCGACGAATCGATCGATTCCCATTCCAAATCCTGTCATCGGCGGAAATCCGTGTTCCATCGCCGTCAAAAAATCTTCGTCGATTTCCATCGCTTCTTCGTCGCCGTTTTTTTTCGCCGCGGATTGTTCTTCCAAAAGTCGGCGCTGCTCGCTCGGATCGATGAGTTCGCCGTACGAATTCACGATTTCCCAGCCCGCGACCAAAAGTTGGTACACGTCCGACGTTCCGTCGCCGTTCGGGCGCGCGAGCGGTTTCAAATCGGTCGGCCAGTCTGTCACAAAAGTTGGTTGCACGAGATTTGGGCGCGCGGTTTTTTTGTACACGTGATCGAGCAAATTTCCGCGACTCATTTTTGCCGCCTCGCTTTTTGGTAATTCGCAATTTTTCACCGAAAAAATTCGCAGCTCGTCGATCGTGATTTTGTGCAGATCGATTTTCGCGTATTTTTTCAATAAATCCCCAAACTTCACGCGCGGCCAGTCGCCCGCCCACTCGATTTCCACCGGTTTTTCATTTTTATCCAAAATCGAACATTTCGTCGTTCCCAAAACTTTCGGCACGATTTTCTGGATCATTTCCTGCGTCCAGTTCATGTTTTTTTCCAAATCGGCGTACGCCGCGTACCACTCCAGCATTGTGAATTCTTGCAAATGCGATGGATCCATTCCTTCGTTTCGGAAACATTTTCCGATTTCAAAAACGCGTTCAAATCGTCCCGCGAGCAACATTTTGTGTTCGAGTTCGAGCGCGATTCGCAGCACAAATTCTTGGTCGAGTGCGTTGTGGTGGGTTTCAAAAACTTTTGCCATCGCGCCGCCGGCCTGCGGCTGGAGCGTGCGAGTTTCCACTTCGACAAAATCTTTCGCGTGCAAAAAATCACGGATCATTCGAATAATTTTCGATCGAATTTGAAATCGTTCGAACGTTTCATCGTTCGTCATCAAATCCAAATATCGCTGGCGGTAGCACGCTTCGCGGTCGGCGATTCCGTGCCATTTTTCCGGCAGCGGGCGGAGCGATTTCGCCAGCGGAAAAATTTCCGTCGCCAGCAGCGTCGGTTCGCCGTGTTTCGTCAAAAAGAATTCGCCATCAAATCCGCAGAAATCTCCGAGATCCAAAATTTTCTCAAAATTTTTCATCGCGTCGCCGAGCACATTTTTCGCAAAACAAATCTGAAAATCGCCACTCGCGTCGCGCATTTTCAAAAACGCGAGTTTGCCCATCGACCGAAAATTGACGATCCGGCCGCAGAGTTTTCCGTTGGGTTTCGGTTTTTCCATGATTTCCGCTGCGTCGCGCAATTTCGTTTTTCCACAAAATTCGCGGGCTTCGGCGGCGGTGTGCGTGCGGTCAAATTTCTGCGCGTACGGCGCAAATCCAGCGGATTCCCACTGCGTGATTTTCGCGCGGCGCTCGGCGATGAGTTTATTTTCTTCGGACATTTTTTAAATTCTCAAAAAAACGCTCGAATTGTAGCAGTGGACTTGATTTTTCGCAAATTCTGTGGTAGAATTTATTGAATTTTTTGAAAATGCGATACAAAGTTCCGCAAGACGTCCAGCGAGCAGATCAAATCCTGTGGTTTCTCACGCTGCGGCAGGTGATCGCGTTGGTCGTGGGATTCGCGATTTCGTACACGTTGTACTCGTCGCTGTCCAAACAGTACGATCTGAACGAATTTGAAATTGTTTTTATTTGGCTGCCGGCAGCGATTTCTGCCGCGTTTTCGTTTCTCAAAGTCAAAGGCGTTTCGCTTTTCAAATTTATTTTGTTGCTGGTCGAGCAAATATTTTTTCGGCCGCCGCGTCGTCGTTGGTCGATGGGACAGGGCGAGCAGTTCGTTTCGACGACGGTTCCGTTTTCCATGAAAATTAAAACGGAGGAATCCGAACCCGCCCAGGAAAAAGAAGTTTCCTCGGAAAAAATTAAAAAACTCGCACGAGTTCTGGATTCGTCAGGAACTTCCGTTGAAAAAATTTCTCATTCTGCATCGTAAAAATGGCAAAAAAAACTCCCAAAAATCAGACACCTGCGCTCGAGCTCAAGCCCGGCGTAAAAAATGGAACAAAACCTGCGATGCTCGCAACGCAGCGATATTTGCAATTTTCAGAAGTGCACGACGACGTGCTCGTTCTCAAAAACGGGGAACTCCGTGCAGTGCTTGAAGTTTCTTCGATCAATTTCAATCTCAAATCGGACGCAGAACAGACGGCGATTATCCAGTCGTACCAGCAGTTTTTGAACGCGGTGAATTTTCCGGTTCAGATTTTGATAAAATCTCGAAAACTCGACATCGATCATTATTTGGACGATTTGCGAGAAAAAGAACGAAATATTGAAAACGAATTGCTCCGCGAACAAATGTCGAATTACATCGAGTACGTTCAAAAACTCGTGGAATTCTCCGACATCATGGAAAAAAAGTTTTACGTGGTGGTGCCGTACGAACCGCTCCGTGCGCGAAAAAGTGGGATTTTTGCAGACTTTCTTTCGTACATTTCGCCTGCTGACACGGTGGCAGATTTGATGAGCCGAAAGCGTGAGTTTGGGCAGACAAAAAAAGAACTCGATTCTCGTGTTTCCACGGCAAAAGTGGCGCTCGAAAACTGTAATTTGAACGTGACGCAGCTCGGGACGGAACAAATTATTCAGCTTTTTTACCAGTGCTACAATCCGGACACTTCTCGCACGCAAAAAATTTCCTCGATGAACGACATCGCGGTGGACGCGGGACCGGCAGAGAATTTGATCGCGGACAAAAAATGAGACAAGGGAAAGAAGATAACATTGAAACAACCGACACAACGGTCTCTGGATTAATTCGACCGGAAGACGAAGAAGAAATTAAGAGGCTATATGAAAATAAAAGAGGGGTCAAGACAACTTAAGCGAGTTATTTTTAAGAATTTCTAACATTTTACCATAAAGATTTTCGTTGCGAT
>JABGQW010000027.1 GCA_018648585.1 bacterium
GTGATGAAATCCAGTGCAAGTTCCGCGGCAGCGAAACGAACCACGGATGAAATCATCCAGCGACGAGGGGTTGTAGCTCAGTTGGCTAGAGCGTGCGGTTCGCAATCGCAAGGTCCGGGGTTCGATTCCCCGCAACTCCACCATTTTTGAAAAAAGGGAATCGAATCCTGGGTTCGATATTTCGCACCGATTCCACGACAGCGGGAGAGAATGCCGAAATCCTTGAACCGTTCCGCGGTGCAGGACGTGTGAAAGATTCCCCGCAACTCCACCCGTTTTCGTGCCAACGAAGACGGGCATTATTCTGTTTCCGTTCGAATTGTTTTTTCGGCACTCCGACTCGATTGGCAAAAAAAACTCCACTCCGCAGAGTCGAGCTTTTTTTAAAATTTTTACGAGAACTAAAAACTATCAACTCGAAACTCTTAACTTTCAAAATATCAGTAATCGTAGCACGCAGGAACTGTTTCACCCGTGACTTCAAGACAACGATGTTTGATCCAGATTTCATTTTTTTCGAAATCGTACCAAAACGTGCTCGTTTCCTGCACGCCATCGTCGTGCGTAAATTCGCCGTACATTTCGATCACTCCGCCCCGTCGCGGTCCAATTTCACTCGGAGTTGGAAACCAGCGGAAATTTTCTAAATTTTGTTTTTCAGCATCGGAAAGTTGTTCCAGGTTTTTTTGGTACCAATTGGTTTCTGCTCCCGCAAAATCTTCGCGAATCGCCGGCGACAAAACATTGCGCGCCGTGTCGTATCGCAACATCTGAAATCCGTTCACATTTCCGTACGGTGCTGCCACGAGCGCAATGACCATTTTTCCGTTGCGCGAATAACACGCCTGATCGATGTCATCGAGCGCGAGTTTTGAAGTGTGATCGACGCCCGACTCAAATTCGTTGAACCGAGGAAGCGCCGCTGCTTTTTCTGAAAATGCAGAAAACCAGTACTCGTTCGCGTAGTTTTGAATTTTTCCACACGTGTCGAACGCTCGCGTGTCGACAGGCGCGATGTACACTTTTTCTGACGTGATAATATTTTGTTGCACATTCATTCCGGCGGGCTGAGAAAGCAAACCTTTGACTTCTGCCATTCCTGCGCGGAGATTTGCAATTTCTTTTTTCAATGTTTCGAGTTCCGTCGTGTCTGGTTTTGAATCTGGTTTTGAAACGGATGCGATCTGCGATTTGAGCGCAGCGACTTCTTTTTGAAGCGATTTCAAAAGTTCCGAATCTCCGCTTGATTCCAAAATCGGCTGCGGCGTTTTCATATTTTTCTGCAAATCGGAAATCGTCTTTTGGAGCGACTGAATCTGCGATTCGAGTTTTTGAAAATCTTCCGACGGCAACGCAACTTCCGGCGTTTTTTTTACATTTTGAAATTCGGTTTCGAGCGATTTTAACTGCTCCTGCACCGACAAAAGTCCTGTTTCAATTTTTCCATTTTTTTCTTCCAACGCGGCATCTTGTGTCGCAAGTTGTTCCAATTTTTTGTCGCGTTCCTCCGCATTCTCATCGCCGATCACGATCTGCGTCACTCCGCTCGTCGTTGTCAAAATTTCGTTTTGCATATGTTCCAATCGCTGCTCGAGTCCGCTCCGGTAGTGGAAAAAATACCACGCCAGCGCTCCGACGATGAGAATCATCAAAACCGTGAAAAGTACAAAATCTCCGCGCGAATCTTTTTCGTCTGCTGCATCGAGCGGATCTTTTTCGCTGGGAATCACTTCAATATTATTTTCTAAATCCAAATTATTGGGCGCCTCTCCTGGCTCCAAATCCGAACTTTTTATTTCGACCGAAAACGGAATTTTTTTATCTGGCATTTTTTATTTTACAAGAAAAATCATGTCATTGTACCAGAATTTATGCGGAAAAACAAGCATCTTCAGCCTAACTTAATATTTTCTTCTTTTTTTATATCATTATCAATGATTGTCGCAGAACGATCATGTTTTTCGCGCCCCACCTGAACCATAAAATGCTAACTGGTTTTTATCGTAAAATGGTCTCACAGCTATTTTTTCAAAAATTTAAGTTCAACAAACTCCGCTGGAGACAATATTCTTTTAAGTTCTGTTAAAACATGTTTTTTAACTTCCTTTAATCGCGTATTAATCGTAGTATCAGAAATACCAAAAGACCTCGCCAATGCCTTATTTGTTGGTGATTCGAATCCGAAATACTTCTTTTCAAAAATTTCGACCGCAACAGGAGTTACTTCTTTTAGTTTTTTCAAAACATCTTTTATCAATTCTATAACTGCCTCCCACTCCAAGCCTTTTTGTTCATCTGGTGGAGATTCCAAGCGATCGATCATTGATGTATTATCTCCCTCACCATTTATCGGTGCATCCAAATGAACATTCGACTTCCCTATGTGGAGAATTCCATTTATTTTTTTTGGCAAAATATCAAGCGCCTCCGCAATTTCTTCAGGAGTTGGCTCTCGTCCAAACCTTTTTTCTAATTCGTTCCTTGCTTTCTTTGCTTTGTTATTCTTCCCAATTTTATTCAACGGCAATCGAACAAGCCGAGATTGTTCAGCCAATGCTTGTAAAATCGATTGCCGAATCCACCACACTGCATATGAAATAAATTTGAAACCACGCGTTTCGTCAAATTTCTGAGCAGCTTTTATCAATCCAAGATTCCCTTCATTAATCAAATCTGGAAGTGCTAATCCTTGAAATTGATACTCTTTGGCAACAGATACCACAAATCGCAAATTTGCTTTCACTAATTTTTCAAGCGCAACACTGTCGCCTTTTTTGATTTGTTGTGCCAAGTCAACTTCTTCTTCTTGTGTGATTAACGGAATTTTATCAACTTCTGATAAGTATAAATCAACCGACTTTTCGCTTCGGTCGGTACATACCTCCCGTTTTTTATTCAAATCTATTCCCATCGAGGGATCTTTTAGAACTTCCCAGTAAAAATGTCAATCAGATATTTTCACCCATCCAGATTCAAACGGAAATTTTTTCACTTCAATCTTTAGGTTTTGCATTTGTGGAAATCCTGATTCCAAGCTTTTTCGCAACTCCGCCAAAAATTTTTCCAGCAACTGAAACTCTTTTTCGAGCCCAAACCGCTCGACATGTTGCCGCACTGGGAAATAATCCAGCGCATCGGCGATTTCGTCTGATTGGGACGCTCTGGTCGCGTCAAAATCCCACCGCAGCGTCACGAGAATCTCCTGCGGCGCGGCGCGCTCTGCAGCAGTCGTACCGATCTGGATCCAAACAGGAATCTCCGCCAGTTCAAATTTCATCGCCGGAGTTGTACCGTTTTTGCAAAGAAATCGCAAAATAAATTGACTTTTTCTCCAGAAAAGTTTATCGATGTTTTGAGGTATCTTTTTTTTTGATACTGTTTTTTGTGTATTTAAAAATGGTCTTTCCTTCTCTCGCTGTCTCTCCGGACGTCATAGCTCATACAAAATCAAAGAATGATCTTCAGTTGTCGGCAGAAGCTTTAGCAATTATCGAAAACGGACAGGTCGACGAATCCGGACAGCTTTTAAAAAAGACGCTCCCCGTCGAAGAATTTTCTACACTCTTCAACGACGCTGCAAAAGCGACAATCTCCGATCAACAACCAAATGTCGACACCGAACCGGACTCCACACCTGAGGGATTTGATAACACTGCCGGAACTGTTTTTGGCGTGGATCAGAAACTCATCAAGGAAATAGAAAGCTTGGCTCAATTCACTAATCTTTTTGACCAGAACAAAACTACCATCTTAGAGTACGCAAAAAAACACAACACCCCCTCCACGCCCGAAGATCAACTCAAACAACGCGTCCAGACCTCCTGGCTCCTCAAAAAATGGGAACTCCAGATGTATGACATTGCTGAAAAGGCGTACGCGGAAACAGATGGTGATTTTGACGCTGCGTACGAAGCTACTGGAAAATTCATTGGGAAATTGAGTCTTTCTAAGCCTGCCGGTCAGTATCTTTTTGCGCAATATTCAGATTGGGTTGGTTGTCGTGTTGTACAAGATATCCGGGAGGAGGAAGCAGAACTCAGAAAAAAGAAATAATTTTTGATCTCACGACTCATTGCAAAGTTGATTTTTTTCTGGTAAAATAAAAGGTATTTTAGAAAAAATGGGACTTGAATCACAATTCCAAAATTTTGATGTACCCGAAAGTCCGGGAACACCCCCACCTGCCCCAAAAACACTCGACGAAATTAATGACCAGCACGCAGATACGAAGAAAGAAATTGAGGAAATCCGAACCGTCGAAAATCAACAGCTGGCCGATCCGAATTTGATTTTAGCAAACAATGATCCGTGGGGTACGACAACCACAACGCAACCCGATCCCTGGTCCACTGATCCCACTCTGAAAAATGAAACTGACCCGTGGAATGCTCCCGACACCCCGGAGGAAAATGAAACGCCAGAAACAAACGAATGGGAAACACATGAAAACAGAGAAGAAAATCTAGAAATCGAAAATAAAAAGAAAATTAAGACTGAATATTTGCAACTCAAAAATGAAGATCCGTTTGTGAAATTTTCAAAACTGAAAGATTTTGCTGAATCACTTAACCTGGGTCCATCCGTCGAACCGATGCTAACAATTCTGAATTTTTACGAGTTGGCACAGATCGGCACACAGTCCTCTGATCCAGCCGAACGAAAGGCCTTTGGCACAATTCTCTCCGGAGCGACACTTTCGGCGAGTGAGAAAAGTTTTGACAAAGTTCTCGATCAAATTTTCACTTCCACGGAAATCTCGGACGAAACGCGCGACAAAATTTTCAAAAAATTCGAAAAAATCTACGCCAAAAATCCCGCGCTCGCCGGAAAATTATTGAAAAAAGAAGCCGACAAAATCCGCGAAAAAAATCAAAAAGTTAAAACCAACGAAGCGACCGTAGAGCAGAACGAAACGACCGTGGTGCAGAACGAACAAAAAACTGAAATTTTCGAACAAGGATTCGAAGAAAAAAATACTGATTTTCTGGCACGATTTCAAAATTTTTCACCCGAACAAAAAACTAAATTTTGGAAAAAATTAAATCCAGAACAAAAATCGACGTTTCAAAATTTTCAAAAATTGATCGGCATCGCGACGCAACTTCCGGGGGAAAAAGATCGCGCGGCGGTGCAAAAAATCGTGAACGCGGCAAATCTGTCCGCGACGGGAAGTTTCGAGCACACGCTGCGCCAGATCTGCGAATCGCCCGATGTTTCGGCGGACGCGCGGGAAAAAATCGAACGCTCGTTTCTGGATTTCAAACCGCCAAAAATCGTCACCGCCAGCGATGCGATCGCGGAGGCAAAAACCCGCGACCGAGCCGCGAAAAAAGCCGAAAAACAAAAAACAAAAATCGACGCGTCGCTCCGGAACGTCGACGACCAGATTTTGGAGTTGGAAAAAAAATGGGACGCCGCCACGCCGGACGAACGCGAAAAATTGACCGCCGACATCGCCGCGCTCAAAAAACAAAAACTCGCGTTGCAGTCGCAGTCCGCCGAAGTGGAAAAAATGCTCGAACCAGAATTTCGAGAAATTTTCGTGCGCGGATCGCGCGTGTCGCGCGCAGGAAAAAACTTGAAAATCTCGCTTGACGACTGGAACGTGCTCGCACCGACGCAGCACATTTTTGATCCGCGAACCGCGCGCCGCACGTTCAACGGACTTTTTCTCGCCCGCGAGTTGAAAAAATTCAAACTCGACGACGAATTTTTGGGAGCTTTTCCACAAAATCAGCCGATGTCGCCGACGCAACTCGATCGCAGCGCGAAAATTTTGAACTGGCTGGGCGTGACCGATTCCGGCGAAATTTTATCCGCGGCGCGGCTCGACGAACTCGGCAAAAAACTGAAATTTTTGTACCGCGATCCGATCCGGCACGATGGCGGTTTTTTGAAAAAAGAAGACCTGCAAGTCTCAGGAATTTTATCCATTTCCGGCGAACCGAACGGAAAAGTTTTCGAAAATTTCTGGCGCACGCAGTCGCTCCCCGAGCGGGAAATTTAGTTTTCCAAAAACTTCGTGTCGTACTCAAATACTTTGAGTTTTTTTCGAAACGCATCTTTGAGTCCTTTCAAATTTGGATATTCTTTAATTTTCTTCCACGTCGCCGCTTCCACTGCCGCCTGCGACGGTTTTTGATCGCTGTCCAACTTCATATTATTTTCAAATTTTGCAAGAATGTTCCACTTGTCGAAGGCTTCATTTGCTTCCTCCTCTGATTCTGCTGCGCGCTGTTGCGATTCTGCTGCGCGCTGTTGCGATTTTTCAAGTTCTTTCCGCAATTCTTCATCCGTACACAAATCGTTCGCGGCGCCCCAAAAAATATATGAATCAAATCCAAATTTTTTATCCAATTTGTCCAGCCGCGAATCATAATTTTCCACCAAAGAACAAATCGTGTCAATCCAATTTTTATATTTTCCAGAATATTCTTTCACCAATTCTTTTCTCGCCGTCGAAAGCGCTCGATCTTCTTTCGTCTCCTGCGAAAACGCTTTTCCGGCGGCCGCGATCAGCAGCAAAAAAACCGCCAATTTTACTTTTCCAAAAATTCCGTTTTTCGGAACGCGCGAAACTTCCAGATTTTCTGGAATTTCTTCGGAAGTTTTTTCGGGCGAAATCACGGTTTCAATATTTTTCATCTCTCCCGATCTAAAACTTTTTCGAGAAAAAGTCAAGAAGTTTTCAATTTTCATCAAAAAACCGCGCACTCAAAAACTCATTCCCACTCGATCGTTCCCGGCGGTTTCGACGTGCAGTCCAAAAGTACCGCAGAAATTTCCGGATCGTTTTCCAAAATTTCTTTCGCCGCTCGATCAAAAAATTCCCACGAAAGTTTTCCGACGCTCGCGGACATCGCGTCGATCGAATCCACCGGACGCAGCACGATCGTCTCCGATCCCACAGAATTGAAAAAAATCGGCAGCAGCACCACCGGAAATTGCCAGACTTTTTCGTACGCGTTCATTTCGCGAAGAAGCCGCGTCACAACTGCGTCAGCAGCCTGCAGCCGCGCAACTCGCTCCGGAGAAAGATCGCATTTTTTGACAGAGATTTTTGAAATATTTCCGTCGTAATTTTTTCCGAGCAAAAGCGTACAACGATTAATTTCGTCGTAGTGATTGATCAGTTTTGTTGAAAATTTTTCAAGATTGTCGATCGTTTTTTCTCCCGGAATGGAAGTCAAAACCGCCGGATGCCGATACGTTCGAAAATCTCCCTGCACGCCGACCGATTTGATCGGGAGCTGAACAAACGGACGTTTTTTCGGCTGCATCGTGAACGCATCAATTTTTTCAACAAGCGTTTCATCAAAATTTTCGTCGGAGCACAAAATCCGCACGCCGAGTCCCGGTCCAGGAAACGGATGCCGCCACACGAGTTCGTGCGGCAACCCGAGCAGTTCTCCAAGCGCGCGCACTTCGTCTTTGTACAATTCCGCGACCGGCTCGATCACTTTTCCCGCGTCGATCAATTTTTGAACTTCCGGCGCGCGGTTGTGGTGCGTTTTAATTTTCGCGGCATTTTTGGTTCCGCCCGATTCAATCGTGTCCGGATAAATTGTTCCCTGCGCGAGCAGCCACGATTCATCGAGTCCGTTTTTTTTGAAAAATTCCTGCTGCACGTCAAGAAACGCGTGTCCGATTGTTTCGCGTTTTTGTTCGGGATCGGTCTGTCCGGCGAGTTTTTTCAAAAAATAATCTGCTTCTCGCAGCGTCGTCAAATCCGCTCCGATCGCGCGGATGGATTTTTCGACCTGAGAAACTTCGCCCTGCCGCAAAAGTCCCGTGTCAACAAAAAGTCCGCGCACGCGATCCGCGCCCAAAACCTTGGTCAAAAGTGCGAACGTCACCGTGCTGTCGACGCCGCCCGAGACAAAAAGAAAAACATTTTTGTCGCCAACTTTTTCCAATAATTTTTTTTCCTGTTCTTGATAAAATTTCTCCACGCTCCAATCCCGCGAACATCCGCAGAGATCGAGAAAATTTTCCAGCATTTTTTCTCCAAATTCGGTGTGTGTCACCTCAACGTGGCACTGCAACGAGAAAAAATTTCGCGACGAATCCCACGCGGCCGCCGTCGCGCAGTGTGGCGTCGTTCCACAGATTTCAAATCCCGGCGCAAATGTTTCGACCGCATCGACGTGATTCATCCAGACGACAGATTTTTCGGGAACATTTTTGAAAATCGGACATTTTCCGTCCTGCGTAAATTCAGATCGCCCAAATTCTCCCGTCGTTCCCGGAGCGACTTTTCCGCCGAGCGCCTGTGCAAAATATTGGTGTCCGTAGCACAACCCGAGCACGGGTTTTCCGAGTGCGAAAATTTCGTTGTCCGTTTGCGGCGAATCATCGGCAAAAACCGACTGCGGGCCGCCGGACAAAATAATTCCGCGGATCGAATCGTCCGCCAAATCCGTCGCGGTAGTTTCGCGCGGCAGCATGATTTCCGCGAGAACGCCGAGCCGCCGAATCCGGCTGGCGATCAAATGCGCGTACTGCCCACCGAAGTCGAGAATGATAATTTTTTCATGATTCATCGCTCGCAGTGTAGTCGCGCACGTATTTTTTTCAACTCGAAAATCGCAAAAATCGCTGCCAAAAATCGCCGCCAGAATTTTCAAAATCCGCGAGCTGAAACTTTTCGAGCGAAATCTCGGAATCAAAAATATTTTTTCCTGAACCGAAAATTTTTGGTGCGGTGAAAATTTGGAGTTCGTCCACAAAATTTTGGCGTAAAATTTCGGAACAAAATTGCGCGCCCGCCTCGACCAAAATCGAATCAATTCCGTTCGCAGCGCAGGTTTCGAGAATTTTGGAAAAATCGGTGCGCAGGAAAAAATGTATTTTTCGAGTCGCAGCAAAAATTTTGGAATCGGGTGAAATTTTTCGGTCGCCAATCACGATCGCTTCCGGCGCAGAAAATTTTCGCGGGAAATCCGAAAGTCGGCAGTCGAGCCGCGGATCGTCGGTGAAAACGGTTTCGGTTGTCGTCAAAATCGCAGAAACTTCGGCGCGAAGTGCGTGTACTTTTTTTCGGGAAAGTTCGGACGAAAACCAGTCGCCGCCCGGCGCGGTAATTTTTCCGTCCAAAGATTGTGCGAGTTTCACGATCACGTACGGACGATTTTGAGAAATCCAGTGTGAAAAAAACGGATTCAAATTTTGACTCGGCACGTGCGCCAAAACTTCCACGGAAATTCCTGCGGCACGAATTTTTTCCACATTTTTTCCACAAAAGTGCGGATCGAGCGATCCGACAAAAATTTTTTCTGGCGCGAGAGAAATCAGTCGCTGCGCGCAACTCGGCGTTTTTTTCCCGGGAAAATCGTCACACGGTTCGAGCGTGATCGAAACGGTGCAGCCAGCGAGCGAGTCGAAATTTTTCGTCGCCAAAACTTCCGCGTGCGGTTCACCAATTTTTTCGTGCGCACCCGTCGCCAAAACTTTTTCTCCACGAGAAATCACGCACCCGACGCGCGGATTCGGCGAAACAAAATGCGGATCGATTTTTGCCGCAAGTTCCGCAGCCAAATTTAAAAAATCCAACATTTTTAATTTTTAACTTTTAATTTTTCATTTCCCGCAGTTCATTCTGCCGTAAAATATATTTTCCCAAAATATCGAATTCCAAATTCACCGAATCTCCGATATTTTTTTTGCCAAAAAGTGTGTGCGAAAATGTGTGCGAAATCACGCAGATTTCAAAAAAACATTCCGCAGAATTTTTCGGAGAAACCGCGGAAACGGTCATCGAAGTTCCGTCGACCGCGACCGACCCTTTTTCAACCACGAGCGCCGCATTTTCCGGAGAAAATCCGATCCGAAATTTCCACGCGTCACCGTCTCGAGAAATCTTTGAAATTTTTCCAACTTCGTCGATGTGCCCGGTGACAAAATGTCCCGAGTTTCGGTCGCCGATTTTCGCCGAGCGCTCAAGATTTACCGAATCTCCCATTTTTGAATTCCCAAAAACAGTACGCCGGCGCGACTCCAGCATAATTTCGACCGTGAAATTTTCGAGTGAAGATTCCAAAACCGTCGCGCACATTCCGGAAATCGCGATCGAGTCTCCGATTTTGAATTTTTCAGAAAAATTGTGCGCGATCGAAAAAAGGTTCCCGTCGATCCGAGAAATTTTGCCAACCGATTCCACAATTCCTGTGAACATCGCGCTCAGCGTACTGATTTTCGCGAAATTTCCAAGTTGAAAAAATTTCGATTTTTTGGTACAATTCAGAGATGAAATTTGAAAAATACGAAAATAATTTTGAAAATCTGCGCGCAGAAACAAAACCAAATTTTGATGAAAAAGAAAAAAATACCTGCACTCAACGAAAAGAATTACAAGAAGAAATAAAACAATATTTTACAAATGAACCGGAATCCGGATGGAAAAAATGGCAAAAATGGCAAATCGATGGATTTCACAAAAATGCAGAATGCCCGCCAGAACAAATCCGTAAAATTGAAGGATTTGAATTCAAACTCGATGCAGGCGCAACTTTTGTAAAAGTTCGTTCCAACGACAGTGTGTACAAACTCTCTACCAAGCTCCGTGATATCAAACCAAACGGACGAGATCTTTCGCACCTCGATCCGAACGCACCAAAATTAAAATCAATCAACATTCCACCTGATGAACTTCAAAAAAATATTTGGATTCCGCTGCCGGAAAGTAAAGAAACGCGCGAACTCACAGATAAACAATTTTTTAATCACTGCCACGAAGCAATTGTTGAAATTTTGACGAATGATTCCTCTCGGGATATCGCATACAAAAAAGAACTCAATGCAATTTTAGATGAAATCGGAGAAGATAATCTTCTCGCGCTCATGATCGCAATCGCAAAACAAGAATCCGGAGTCCCAGTTGGACAATTTGTTTTTCATCGATGGGAATCATCAAAAAAGAAATTTGCCTACTCAATGTTTCAGATTTTGATACACACCGATCCAAAAACAAAAAAACCAACATCAGGACTCGTAGCCGCACAAAATATGGGAATGACACCCGGGCAATCGATGCATCCCAAAAATGCCGCAAAATTATTTATCGGAAAATTTTGTGAAGATTATCGAAGTTCAAAACCAGGCTGCACCGAAAAAGATATCGCCAAATACATGGAAGATCTTCACGATAATCCAGAAAAAATTGCCGAAATGCACAATGGGAAAAATTGGAAAACAAAAAACCCAAAATACGCAAATCAAATCAAACAATATTTAAAGGACGCACACAAAATCTTGTAACTAGTATCCCAACTTTTTGTATTGAATTTTCATTGCCTCAAATAAAACGTTGGCAATTTTTTGACGATATTTTGACGTTCGTAGAAGATACGATTCTCTCGAATCAAGCATGTCTCCAACTTCCAAAAAGGCACGAGCATCTGCCTCAGAGCCCCGATACTTCATAATATTTGCATTGCGTGTTTTTAATTTCCCATCTTTATAACCAGCTCCATTCGCTTTTTTAATTTCTTGTTTTACAGCTTCTTTCAAAATAATATCTGAAAAAGCCTGATCATTTTTATGTTGTTTTTTTGAAACACCTGGTGGATATAAACTTCCCATTCCATCATTTCCTTTTCCTGTACGAGCATCTGCGTGCAAATATAATAATAATTCACAAACATTTTTTTGTTTGGCAAAAAACTTTTTTGCAATTTTCATTCTCCGTTTAAAGTTCTTCGTTCTATTTCCTGTTGTCGATTCTGGTAGAATAGATTTTCCATTCGAAAAAACTTCATCCGGTTTTCCCTGAATAGATTTTTTTGAAAACCCATCTGGTAAAACTTGCCCATCCCGAATTTGTCCTTTTTCTTGATTTTTATCTACCACGGTCGTAGTTACGTGAGCACCATTTTCTTTGAGTTTTTTCAATAACCGCATTGAGATATCATAATTTATTTCATGTTCGTTCATAACAATTTCTTTTGATAGATTATACTCATGAACCGCTCCTGTATTATTCTCCAAATCAGATATTTTCATGCGAACTGAATTCCGTGTTTTTGCTCCATGACCTGGATCAATAACAACGTATAACTTTTTCAATGAATGGTTTTTTACCTCAATAGAATCAAACCATTTCTGAAAATTTTCAATTCCAACAGAAACAACCTCTCGCTCCTCTTCGCGCTCCTCCTCTCGATCTTCGCGCTCCTCTCTTTCTTCTATTTCATCCTGTTCTTCTTCCTCGTTTCCTGCAACCCCAGTAGAAAGCAATCCCAACGGCACCCAGATATTTACTCCAACCGGAATACTTGTGGAATTTTTTATTTTTTCAAACTCAGCATTTCTTTTTTTATTAAAATCAAAAACTGCCTGATGTACGCTTTTCTCTCCATAAAATCCATAACTGCTGAGAAGTGCGTGCAATCCTTGTTTCGGTTTTATTTCTAAAGAAATAACTCCTGGTAAAATATATGCTTCTCCTGATTTTATCGATGAAACCTCCTGGGTATTTACTTTTTGAAATATCTCAGAAAAAGCATCTTCAGATTCATGTATCGCACCGATCTCATCAATTTCTTGATATAAATCTTTCAAATTATCTCCATCCTTCGCTTTTATAACCACGTTTGCCTTGCGATAAATCATATCAATACGCACTGTTGAATACGCCCAAATCGGAATTTTTAACTTCATTCCAACTTTTAAATTCATCTTTGCATCAAGATTATTTATTGAACGAATTTGATCCAACAATCCGCTCTCATTCGGATCAACCCATCGTTTTTTTCGCAAAATACTATACAAGGTATCTCCTTTTTCAACCGTTATTTCTTCACATGAAAAAACCTGTTTTCCATATTTTTCATACGAAACAGGAATATCTAATTTTTTCTCCACAGTCTCTTTTTGTTTTTTTTCTTTGTCTTTCAAAACAGGAAGATCTCGCAAAAATATCAGCTCAGGTTTTCCTGATTTTTTAATGACAATACAAGGATTTTCTCCTTCAAAAATCAACGCTAATTTGTCATTTTTCCCACAAAAAATATTTTGTTTCACAATGTATGCCGCAAAAATTTCAATCTGTTTCTTTGTCAGTCGAAACAGTCCAGCTTTCCCATTTTTCCAATTCGCATCTAACAAGGTTTGTGTCCAATTGAGCCGTACTTTTACGAATTGTTTTTCTGAAATTTTTTCTGATGACTGAATCCTTCCAGTAAGTTCCGTAGAAAGAATTGAAAGATCCAATGATTCAAGTTCTTTCCGCTCCTTAGCAAATAAATCTTTCTTTGAAGTATTTTCAAATTCGAAATTTTTATGTGATTTTTCCATTTTTTAAAAAAATTCTGGTGATTGTACCAGAAAATCAAGAAAAAATCAATCACAGTCGACTCAAACCACGTGAAACGCACGAATAATTTCGCCCCGTTCTTTCGGATCTTTTTTGAAAAGAAAACTCCCCACCACCGCGATGTCCACACCGGATTTTGAAACTTCGCTCGCATTTTCTAAATTTATTCCGCCGTCCATTTCAATTTCGCCGGTGAAACCGCGCGCGCGCAAATCTTCAACTTTCAAAAGTGCCGCGTCCATAAATTTTTGTCCGCCAAATCCGGATTTTACCGACATCACCAAAATCTGATCCGCCAGCGACAAAATTTCGTCGGAAATCCAATCCGGATCAGTGAATCCGTCGATCGTGATTCCCGCGAGAACGCCACGAGATTTTAATTTTTTCAAAAGTGAAATCGCCCGAGGAATCCCCGTCGCTTCGATGTGAAACGTGATTGTTTTGCAGCCGAGCGCGATGAAACTTTCGATGAAATTTTCGGGATTCAAAACCATCAAATGCGCTTCGATCTCGCGTGGAAATTTTACTTTTTTCAAAATCCCCGCGCCCAGCGTGAGATTTGGGACGTACTGTCCGTCCATCACGTCGAGGTGAATCCGGTCTGCGCCGGAAATCGAATCCAATTCTTCTCCGAGTTGGGAAAAATCTGCGTCGAGAATCGAAGGAGAAATTTTCATTTTTTACGCGACAATTCTACCAAAAAATTGTTTTTTTTTCAAATTCTGGTAAAACGTGCGCGATGAAGTTTCGACGATTCAACAAACGTGAAGTTCGTCACCGAGCCAACGGAATCAAGACGATTTCGTCTCGAAAATTTCCACCACTCCCAAAATTTTTCCGAGAAAAACGCGGTGGCTGGTGGCGTCGCTGGCTCCGGAGAATTGGAATCACCGCGGCAATATTTTTTGCAGTGATGATCGCGTACGCGTGGATTTTTTTGCCCGACGTGGACGAAGCCGCGCAGCTGATTTTTGAAGAATCAACGGTAATTTACGATCGCGGCGCGCTCGATCCAGAGGAAAAACCCGAAAATCACGTTTTGTACATTATTCACGGCGACGAAAATCGGGAATTTGTTCCGCTGGACGAAATCAGTCCGTGGGTACGAAAAGCCACCGTTGCAATCGAAGACGATCGATTTTATCGACATTTTGGGTTCGACATCGGCGGAATTTTGAAAGCCACGATGTACGAAGTTTTTGGAATTGGCGAACGACGCGGCGGATCGACGATCACGCAGCAATTGGTGAAAAATACATTTTTGTCACAGGAACGAACTTTCACGCGAAAATTCAAAGAAATTTTACTGTCGATCAAAATGGAATTGGCGTACTCAAAAGATGAAATTTTAGAAATGTATCTCAACAAAATTCCGTACGGAAGCAACTCGCACGGAATCGAGGCGGCAAGCAAAACATTTTTTGGAAAATCGTCTCGCGATCTCACGCTCGCCGAAGCGTCTGTTCTCACGAGCCTTCCCGTGGCACCGACACGATTTTCGCCGTACGGATCAAACAAAGATTTGTTGCTCGGATTTTACGAGTACGACGAAAATTCAAGCGAACGCATGTACAAAAAAGGTCGAAAAGATCTCGTTCTCGAACGACTTTTGGACACGCACAAAATCACATTCGAAGATTTCAAAACGGCGTTTTCTGAATCAAAAGAACTGGAATTTAAACAGAACCGAACGGATATTCGCGCCCCGCATTTTGTGTTTCACGTGCGAGAACAATTGGAAAATAAATACGGCAAAGATTTTTTGAAATACGGCGGACTTCAAATTTTTACAACGCTCGATCCGGAGTTGCAACGAATCGCCGAGGAAACAATCGCGGTCAAAACACCGCACTACGAATCCACATACGGCGCACGAAATGTCGCACTCGCCACGATCGATCCGGAAAACGGCGAAGTGCTGGCGTACGTCGGCGGCAAAGATTATTTTGACGAAGCGCACGACGGACAAGTGGACGTACTCGCATCGCGACGACAACCTGGATCCAGTTTCAAGCCGATCGTGTACGCTGCGGGATTTGAAAAAGGATACTCCCCATCGACCGTTTTATTTGATGTGGAAACAGATTTTGGCGCAAATTATATTCCGCAAAATTTTGACGGAGAATTCGTCGGCCCCATCGCAGTCCGCGATGCGCTCAATCGCAGCGTCAACATTCCCGCAGTAAAAATGGCGTATCTGGCAACTCCGAAAAAAATTTTTGAAATCTCAGAAAAAATCGGCATCAAAATCGAGGGAAGTCCCGAAGATCACGGCGTTGCGATCGGAATCGGTGTCGCAGAAATAGAACCGCTCTCGCACATTTCCGCGTACCAAGTTTTTGCACGCGACGGCAGCTGGTACGAACCGACAACTATTTTGAAAATTGAAAACTCGGAAGGAAAAATACTAGAAAATTTTGATCCGACAAAAACACTCCGCGACGGACTTGATCCTGAAATTAGCGCGCTCGTGCGCAACATTCTCACGGATGAAACGACGCGTCCCACGACCGACGATTTTGACTGGAATAAATTGCTCCAACTCGAAGAATGGGACAACGGCGCAAAAACTGGAACCTCAAACCGAAACGTGGAAAATCCTGATTTTGATCCGACAAAACCCGAAGACGAAGATGAAAATCCACAAAAAATCACCGCTCCCGGAGACAGCTGGACGATCGGATTTACGCCGCATCTCGTGACCGGCGTCTGGGTGGGAAACAATCGCGGAGAACCAATGAAACCGGGAGCGACCGGACTCGCTGTGGCCGCACCAATTTGGAAAAGATTTATGCTGGATGCGCACGAGTTGCTGGTGGAAAACGGTGCCGATCCAGAAAAAAAATATCCAAATGTTCCACTCGAAACACGAAAAATTAATAAATTTTCGGGAAAACTCGCAACCGATGAAACGCCGCGACAACTTGTGAAAGAAGAAGTTTTTGCCAGTTTTGCGGTTCCAATCGAACTGGACGACAGCGTGAAAAAAGTCGATGTCAATAAATACACCGGACGTGTGGCAACAAATCTCACGCCATTTTATTCACGAGAAAAAAAATCCGTGCTGAATCTGAAATCCATCCGTCCAAATATGCCCAACTGGAATGAACCAGTCAAAGAATGGCTCGACGAACATCCGCGATTTTTGACAAGTTTGGGACTTTCGTTCGAGGAAACCGAAACACCCGAAATGGGAAGAGATCCAGAAATGACACTCACCGATCGCACCGAACGTCGCACTTCGTGGAGTCGCGTCCCGCGCAACGTTGAAAAAACAACCGCCAACGCTCCAAAAATCAGCATTTCTTCCCCAAAAAATGGCGGCGCAATCGCGCCCGGAACGGTGGAAATAGTGGTGAACGCCAACTCAAAATCAGGAATCCGCGAAGTAGAATTTTATTTCGACAATGATCTCATCACGTACGCAACGTACGCGCCGTGGTCAAGAAAAATAAATATTCCTGGAAAAGTTACGCCAGGAACAAAACATACGATCACCACCGTCGCGGTGGACAAACTTTTTCGCACTTCCAGTGCCACGATCGAAGTGAGTATCGCCCGCGACACAAACGGCCCAAATATTGTTTTTCTTGGACCGCTCCCGAACCAAAAAATTCCGATCAACTCAAATGTGCACTGGCTACTCGATGTCCAAGATTTTGAATCTGGAGTAAAAGTTGTTGAATTTTTGGTGAACGATGTTTCGCTCGGACACGACGACACACCGCCATTCGAAAAAAGTTTTGTCGCGCCAGATCACATCGGAAGAAAAACGCTCACCGCTCGCGCCTGGGACATGCACGGCAACCGGACAGAAAAATCCGTTCCGATCCAACTTGAACGCGAAAAAATAATTTTGTCGACCACGATAGAAATCAGCAGCGTCAAAATGTACCGCCAATCCATTTCCGTCGACGTCGTCGTCCCGAACGCAGAAAATTACGACTGGATCGAATTGACCGCCACGCAGGCAGACGCGGAAATTTTCACGCAGCGCATCGAATCTCCGGCAAAATTTGCAGTATTTCAAATTCCGAGAAATTTCGCTGGCGAAACACGAATCCAACTTTTTGCAAAACCGCACGGAGAAGCGTCCGACCGGTTCAGCGAGAAATGGACGGAGTTGTGATTTTTTGAAAATATGAGCTATTTTTTGATCGTTCGCGGCCCGCTGGGATCTGGAAAATCAACGATTTGCGCCGCACTCGCACAAAAAATTCAAGGCGAACTTTTTTCAATCGACAAACTTTTGGATGAAAATTTTTTGACCGAAGAAAAAGAGGACGGATACATTTCGCAAAAAAGTTTTTTGAAAGCGAATGAAATCACGCACGACACTGCAGAAAAAAGTTTGAAATCTGGAACGCCCGTAATTTTTGACGGAAATTTTTATTGGAAATCACAAATTGAAAACTTGGTGCAAACACTGCCGTTCCCGCATTTTATTTTCACACTGAAAGTCCCGCTGAAAACGTGTATCGAGCGCGATAAAAATCGGGAAATCTCACACGGAGAAATCGCCGCCACTGTCGTGTACAAAAAATCAACAGAATTCGAATTTGGGAACTCAATCGATGCGACAAAATCTCTGGAAAATTGCGTCGAAGAAATTTTAGAAATTTTACCAAAATTATAAATTTTTCTGACAAAACTCTTTTCTTGCGTACAATTTGAGTAATAAAAAATCTTCAAAATGAAAAAGAAAAAAAATGACAAAAGTTCGTGGGCCATCGGCGGCATGACAATGATCGGAATCGGAGTTGGATTTATTTTTTTACAAACATCGGCGCTCCTTTTTGTGGCATCCATCATGATCGGAATCGGTGCCGGGCTCGTGATTGCACCGTTAATTTCGAAAGAATAATTCTTCGATGAAACAGCACCCACTTCTTGCTCCCGAAAAAACAAACTACGCGGATCTCACGAAACACGAAACAAAACGGCACGTCATGCTGAAATTTTTGTTGATCGTCGCTGTATTTTTTGCGTACTTCGCGTTCATCGCGTACCGGTACGGACTGCAGCAGGGATTTTTTGTGACGGCGCTGTCGTGGTCATTTTTTGTGCTGTGCACGCCGATCGCCGACGCAGGATTTTTATTGGATTTTCCGATCCGGCTGATCACGCGATTGCGAATGTTTTTATCGGAAATTATTGTCTGGATTCTCGCAATTTTTGTAAATTTGTACGCATTTTTTCTGCATCCAGAAATGTACGAAAAAACGAGACTGCTCGAATTTTTTCACCAAATCCTCGCGCAACCAATTCCATTCTGGAGCATCGTTTTGATTTCCGGATTCGGAACATTTTTTTCCGTGAAATTTGGCGACGAACTGATGGACAAATCGCGGCACCACGAACGCGTTTTGCACCAGAAACACAAACATCACCACCGAATTTTGATTTTTATTTTTCTGTTTGTGATCGTACTGATTTTTTACCGATCGCTGCTCAAAAATCTCGGCATCGAACTGCCCATGTAAATTTTCCACGCAGAACTCGCAACTTTGAAATTCAAAGAACGCAGATCTGCGTTCCCTATTTTTTTTAAAATTTTCCGGAACACAAATAGGTGTTCCCTACTTTTTAACTCTCAACTCCAAACTCGAAACTCTAAACTTTTCCCAACTCTAAACTTTCCCCCCTGACAAGGGGGCGAGGAGGTTGTTTTTCCTCATTCCCAACTCGATTGGGAATCCAATAAAATAGATTCCCGTTTTCACGGGAATGAGAATTTTTATTATTTTTAAAAAGAACGCAGATCTGCGTTCCCTGCTTTTTTTAAAACTCTCAACTCGAAACTCTAAACTTTTCCAAACTCTAAACTCTCCGCTCATTTCACACAGGCGGAAACTCGTAATCCGGATGAAATCCGTCCTGCGGTTTTGTTTTTTCGAGAACGGAAAGCAACGTTTTTTCGGAACCAGACGAGTCTCCCGGAATCGATGAAATTTTCTCAGATTTTTCCGGCGGCAAAAGTTTTGTAAAAAATTCTTTTTTCGGAAGTTCAGAAATTTCGGTGCGAAAAATTTCGCCATTTTTAATTTTCCAAACGGCAGAACCGAACGAATTCAGCAAAAAATTTTCGTGCCCGAGAAACGCGGAAATCCAGTGATCGGCGCGAATTTGGTGCACAGGAATTTCTGCAGCGAACGCGATCGCGTTCAAAATCCCAGCTGCCGCGCGCAGCGAGGAAAATCCGCCCGGCCCCGCCACGCCGCCGGCGAACGTAATTTTTTTTGCGTCGAAATTTTTGAGAAAATCGAAAACTTCGTGGCCATCCGCACGCCGATCCGTCCACGAGTGAAATTTCAAAATTTCGTTATCCGCAGAAAACATCGCGCAGAAATGTGGATCGACAGCCGTGTTGAGAATAAATTTCACGAGCGGAGTTTAGTCTGCACGGAAATATTTTTCAAAAAAATCTTTGGATTCTTTGAGAACCGCCAGCATTTTTTCGCCATTTCCCTCGTGCAAACTTTTTGGAGAAAGTTTGAGTGTAAATTCGCCAGAGAAATTTTCGCGCGCGAGTTTTGTGAGCAAACTTTCAACGGGCAAAAGTCCGTGCGTGAGCGACGTGTACGTCTGTCCTTGGTACACATTTCCGAGGTACACGTGTTTGAGTTTCAACGCGAGCAAATTCGTCGCACGGATCACGTCTTCTTGAATTTTCCACAGCGCACACAAATCCAAACTCACATCGCCGGATTCACGCAGCGAGTGGAGCGACGATTCGGTGTGGCTGGGAAGAAATCCGAACCGCATTTTAAATTCAACATTTCGACGATTAAATTGAAGTTTGTTGACCTGCGCCAATTTCGGTGCCATCGTTTCCATCCATTTTTTGTAGTTGGAAGCGAGCGTCTCGGGCGGCGCGAGATTGATCGTCGTGTTTGGAAACTCTCGAACAACTTTTTCAAACGCTTCGACGTATTTTCCTGGATTCACAATCGGCAGCGAAAAAAGTTTGATCGGAATTTTGTACCGTTCGGATAATTCTTTCAAATACACCGGATCCTGCGTGTCAAAATCGTCGCAGACCATAATTTCAACACCGTCAAACTGCAAGTGCGCCGCGATGCGGAAAAATCGATCTAATCCATAATTTGGAAATGAAGCTGAAGTCAAATAAAGCATTTTTGTAAGTTCGCTCAAATTTTGACAACTCCGAGGAATTTTCGCAACTTTTTACGCAGAAAAGTCGTCGATCTCGATCCCCTGATTTTGAACGAGTGCCGTGGAAATTTTTTTGTGCGCGGCAGATAAAATCCGCTGAAACGTCGACTGACTCGTGTTCATTTTTTTCGCAGCGGAAACTTGATCCAGGTTTTCCACGTGCCGCAGCCGCAGCGCTTCAATTTCTTCGTGTGAAATTTTGGAAATTTGAAGCTGCGACAACGAAATCCCCGCGGGTTTGAAAAATTTTTTCCCGTGATTAAAATCAACTCGTCGCCGTCCACGCGGTCTCGGCATCACTCGTCGAGAAATCGAGAACATCCGCGTCCGCATCCGAATCCTCCGCGCGAAACTGGTTTTTTCGACGAATCAGTTTTTTCCGCTTCTTTGGGCGCACAATCTCCGCAACAGCGTCCGGTGCGCTCGCCGTTTCCGTCGGGACCGGTTCGATCTTTTCCAGGCATTTTTTGAAAATGAAAAACTACATTTTGAATTTATACCCAAAACTTTTGAGTGTCAAAACTTTTTTCAGTCACCAACATTCGCAAATACGCAGCGACAGATTTTTGAAATGATGTGGAATATCGCCGAGAAAACTTGATTTCGGTTTTGAAAAAAATACAATCTCGGTGCTCTTTTTGAAAAGACAGAAAACAACCGAGCAAAATTCCCAAGACGAAAGTTAAAATGTGTTTTGCGAGGAGAGGAGGAATTGCCGGAGTCGTGAAACTTTTTTTCTTTGAAAAAAATGAAACGACAGAGGCAGTTCCGACGATGGGGCGTCGCCAAGTGGTAAGGCACTGGTTTCTGGTACCAGCATTCGGGGGTTCGAATCCCTCCGCCCCAGCCAAATTATGCACTAAGCGAGATAGTGATTCACTCTCTAGCTCTTTGTGCTGTTTCGTGACCCGAATTATTTGGGGCTTTCGGAGATTGGATGGCTTGAAGAAGGGAGTGAGTGTCCCTTTGCCCTAGGGGGATGGGGCGGTAAGTGAATTTTCTAAATACAGCATTAATACTTTCTTGGAAAATGTTCTTTCCCTAGTTGCCAGAGATATTTATCAATTTGCTTGAGATCAAAATCCTCTAATTCATAGAATTCTCTAAACTTCATAAGAATCCTTTTGAATTCTGAATACGTTTTCAAATCAGCATTTTTGAAAGTGCAAAACTTATCTTTCTTTTTAAAATACATCAGAATCTTTTCTAAATACGAGTCATAGATAGGATATACTGTGGGTTTGTGATGACTGCAGTATTTTGTCGCAAAGGAATAAAAGTTTTTAAAAACCCCCTCTTTTACCTCCACATAGGCTATTTTATTTACAATTTCTAGATCATTTTTATCTAATTTTTTGTCTATATTTAAGGCGACGATATGCTTTGCTACAGCAAATGGTGAAAAAATATTGGTACTGTAGAAATCATTAAGAGCACATACTTTTATAAGCACATCATCTAGTTCTATATTTTGAGGATATGTTTTTGAAAATAGTTTTTTCAAGCTACTTTCTTGTGACACATAGCTATCCAATGAGTCCCATTTTTTGAGATAATATTGAATTTCTTTTGGAGCAGGAGTAGTAATATTCATCTTTCGTTTTTTTGAATTTTCTCAATCCCATCTTTCAAAACCATAGTGGCCTTGCAGTCATCTTCGTTATACAAAAGAATTCTTTCTAGTATTTTGGGGTCTTTCGTGTCTATATAATTATTAAACCACTGAATAGACAATGCGCCAGAGGGACTCTCGTCACGCCAATTAAATCCTAAATAAACAGCAAGCGCTTTCAATGAATAACTTCCAACAGGCCAATCTGTGTTCTTTAGAACTACATCTGTGTATAAGTCGATCACATTTTGATTTGCGAAAAAAACCTCTAATTCCTGTTCAGAAACAACATTAGGATATTTCTTTTGCATCCTGCGATATGTTGTCTTTTCATGGGCAGAATAATAATAAACAGAAAAATCATCCTGAGGAAGGGAACGAATGTAGTCCCAAAATCTTTGCCATGCATCTTCCTCTGCCTCATCGGAAATTTCTGTTGCGGTGAAATCAAGAAATCTTTCCCCCACTGCTGTTCGTTCGTATACACCATGTAAATAAACAAATTCTTGTGTTGGATCGTCCTCTATATCAAAAAACAACTCATGAGAGACTTTAGGGAAAACAATCGGTTCATAGACAACCGGTTTCTTAGTTTTCACCAATATTTCTGCTCGTCGAATTGTTTTTAATAAACTTTTTTCGCCCAATCCTTTCATAAAACTTTTGTCTTCTTTCTTTTTCTGAATAATTTCCTCTACATCTAAATCTAATAATTCCTCAACCTTATCAATTCCTAGATCATCATTAATCTTATCCCTAACACTCCGCCCAAGATAAAATACTTTTGTTAGATCCTGAGTGTTTTCACACCATTTTTTACAACTATTATACCATGGACAAAGCTTACATGCTCCAGCCATGGCTGGTTTATTTTTATCCTTATTCTGAATTAACAACGATGATTTTTGTTTGATTTCTTCATAAAATTCCCAATAAGACTGAGGTGTTCTCTTTCCCATAGGAATATCAAACTCATACAAAACTTCATTCTCATGAACATCAATAACCTTACCTATTTTTTGTTGAGAGAACCCCAATCGATTAAGTATTTCAAAATACAAGCAAAGCTGAACGGCATAATGCTTCTTTAGCTTTCCTTCTTCCTCAAAATCATCTCCTCCTTCTGTCGCCATTCCAGACTTAATGTCGACAGGAATATAATTTCCCTCAGACACTTTTCTTAACAGATCTGGAATCCCCAATAAATTATCGGCCTTAATTACCCCTTGATAGATTAAATTCATACCTGATTTCATTGCCGCCAATGTCTTTTCAAACCGTTCCTCCAGGGTGCCATCACTTAAATCTAGAAAATCACCTAGCTTACGAATTACTTTTTCTTCATGCTGAACACCTTTATTCCAAAGTAACTCTACAAAAGGGTTTGTCTCCTCAATCTTTTCATCCTTAGGACCATATTTATCACGCCAAACCTTATGAGGACATTGAATGTAGTCGTATAGAGTTGAGGCAGTTATGTACATGGGACATTATTTAATATTTATACCTTTCCACCAACCCCTCAAAGCTCATACTAAGCCCAATCACATTATGTGGTATTAAAACATACTCCCATTTTTTACCTCCATTCTTCAAATTGAATTCAGTTGCAGATTCACAAAATTTCTTTCCAGCCGCTGCCTTCTCTTGCACTTCTGGATTTTCCATATCATTTTCCTTTTTAACTTCAATCATATAGAGAGCATCCGTCGTTTCTACAACGAAATCAGTCTCGTACCTCTTAGAATTATGGGCATAATAAATACGGAACTGTGATCTTGCGGGGCGAAGCCATTTTTTAATTGAACCATCTTTTTCTAGAATTGTTGCTAAATCTTTTTCAGCTTTGGAGTCAAATTTGTATAAATTATGACAAGCACGCTTAAAACCACCGAATACCTTTGTGGGTATAGTATTGGTTGGATGTATCGTCTCACTGTAATGATGAACACTATCTTTGGTATACATGGAAAAGTTATGTGGCTCAATTTTTGTAAATGGATGAACCACAGGCTCCTCAAAACCTGCTTGCTCCATGTAAAAATGTTCTTTCAGTTGAGTATATATATTTTGCAATTTCACGCTTGTGGTAAAGAACAATATTTCTTAACTCATCATCAGGGCGGTTTTTCCCTAGTTTCAGTACTGCCTGATTGGCAAGTTTGTATAGTAAGTCACTAGCCTGATCGTAATCAATATCAGGGTAGTTTATAAGCTCGTTCACCAAAATATTGATAGGAATATCACGAACAACCCCACCACTCTCACTTTGAAGAACCTCTAATTCATTGGTTCGGAGCGTGGCACGAATAATCTCTTCGGAGACAGGCTGGTAATTCAGGTTTGAGGTATCAAGTTCGAATTCATTGTAGCCAGTTGCCACTTCATTGCTTTGCTGAATGAGAATACGTGGAATGGAAATTGTTTTTTCTATCACTTCTTCTATCACTTCTTCATACTCTTTTTTAGCCGCTTCAATAATTTCATGCCGAAAAAGGTTTTGCTGTGGCTCGCTCTCAACTCTTTCGATCATTCGCTCAAAAACAATTTTTTTTACTTCTTCGGTTTTAAGATCATTAATATTTGTTATTTCACCCCCCAAATTGGAAACTGTATCAAAAATAACCTGTTTTGCTTGCAGATTGATACTGGCTTCTTCTTTTTCTTTTTGGTTAGAAATCGTTTCAAGAGATTTTTCTTGTTTTTGTAAAATCTCACCATAGATTGATATTGAGGTAACGATAGTTTGATCTTCTGGCAAGTTATCAGGATCAATTTCGATAATATTTTCTTTCCTAATAATAGAGTTCGGATCATTGGCGGCATCAACTATTGCCTGAAAACGATCATGAGCAATAATAGTGAGCTTATCTACCTTATCAACGCCTGTTTTCTTGCCATACGGCAGACGCAAACCACGCCCGATTGTTTGTTCTGTCAGGATTTGTGCATTTGAAGCTCGTAATGGAATGATGGTGTACAGATTTGTTACATCCCACCCCTCCTTAAGCATATTTACGTGAATCACTATTTCGATGGTATTTTCAGGTTTCTCCAGATCAACCAGCTTTTGTACGTTTTCCTCTTTTTCACTTCCACTCTGATTAGAGTGGATTTCCATGACAACGCCCTTATGTCTACCTTCAAAAAATCTATCAGACTCAATAACCTCCTTTAGTTCGTTAGCGTGCGCAGTATCTCTTGCGACAACAAGAACAAATGGTTTCACTAGTCGGTTTCCCGTATCACGAGAATAAATATCAAGAGCTACTTTTGTATCTTCATGAATACGAATACCGTCTTCCAACTTAATTAAATCGAGCTCTTTTGGGTCATTTTTATATTGATCAGGATTAAAATCACGTCGTGTAGCCACGGCCGGATCTTTCAAAAAACCATCTCTGAGTCCATGAGCTAGAGAATATTCGTATACAACATTTTTAAACTTATTTCCCCGCGTATCAATTGGCGTTGCTGTTAACTCTAGACCGAGTACCGCTTTAAGTTCATTAATTGCTTTCATACCAGCTACAGCACGGTAATGATGTGATTCATCCATTAAAATAACAAGATCATCTAACTCAGAAAGATAGTTGAAATACGATTCGCCAAGATATTCGGAAAGCCTTTTAATCCTCGGCTCTCTGCCTCCACGCATTTCCGAGCTAATACGCTGAATATTGAAAACATTGATTTTCACGGATTCAGTAAAAAGTGTTGCTTGTCTCGCTTCTGTGTAATTATCACTGGTAATGATTCGAGGCGGTGATTGAACGAATTCACTAATGCCCTGAAAAACGTATTTCGGGTTATTTAGATTAGAAAAATCCTCAACCAGCTTATTGTAAATAGTCGTACCCGGAGCCAAAACAAAAAAGTTTTTAATCCCTTTTTCCAAATACAAATAAGCGATAAAAGCCCCCATCAATCTTGTTTTACCCACACCTGTTGCCAAGGCAAAGGTAATTGATGGAAAATCACGTTCAAAATCTGAGCAGGTTGGATACAGTGCACGGACTTTTTTAAACTCAGCTATTAAGTCCACTTCGTTGTTAAGTTCTAGTTCATTAGCTAATTTGGACAAGATCTCCAGACTTTCCGATTGCGGTGCGCGAAGACTGAGCCTGTTTTTAATTGTTTGTGCTGTTTTATTCATAAATATGGATTTTTCATTGTAGATACATATAATAACTTCTTCTCAATATCTTTTTCATTTATTCCTAATTTTTTATAATTTATAAAATGTTTAAACTGAGACTCCAAGATGCTAGCAACTTTTTTAAGATTATGAATATCTCTCAAAAACTGATTTATATCTTTTCTACTCAAGTCATGGACAAAGGAATAATCAAGTGTAACTGGTTTTTTGCCTATATCATGTTCTGGATATTTAAAATATAAATTTTGAAAATCAATAAACTTTGTTTTAGTTGAAAAATCACAGTTATAGTATTTCTTAACCAGCTCTTTTAGTTTTTTTAAGTCTCTCTTTGTGCAGACTTTAGAAATCTTATTGTCCAAATCTTCCATGAGACTGCTAGTATTATGGTGTTTAAAATATTTTTTGTCTAACTTTATTCCTAAACCTTTTATTATAAGCTCAATTCCATGCTTTATATTCCAAATAGCTGCGACTATCATTCCCCCATCTTGCAAACTATATAACTTTTTATCATCTTTAAATCCAAAATCAGTCTTTCCTATATTTTTCTTAGGGTCATGCCTAGAATAGCGAAATAAAAAATGCTAATCTGTAGTCATGATGAA
>JABGQW010000022.1 GCA_018648585.1 bacterium
TGTCATAGAAAAGGTTAACAGGTTTTAATTGACCCGTTAAGTTGTCTTGACCCTTCAATAAAATCAAAACATCCGCAGAATTCACCAAACAAAAAAATAAAAAGAACGATCCGTTTTTTCTCATGTTTTTTTTAAAAAAAACACAGTGAAAAATAAAAAAAAACACATATTTTTCAACACGAAAAATAGTGGATTCTGATTGAAGAAAACGAACGAGAAGCGGACAAACCACGATCGAAAGTGGTGGCTCGGGGGAGACTTGAACTCCCGACCTCCGGGTTATGAATCCGACGCTCTAAACCAGCTGAGCTACCGAGCCGCGCGCGAAGTCTATTTTTTTGACGAAAAAAATCAAGTTGTTTACACTCCGCGGCGAAACATAATTTTTTGAAAAATGAATTTCTGGAAAAAACTATTCGGCGCATCGGAAAAAAGTTCGTGCTGCTGCTGCGGAAACGCGGAGAAAATTTTTGACGCGGTGGACTCGGCGATTTTGAAAAATATCGATCCGAAAATTGTCGTCGGAAAAATTTTGAAAATCAGCGCGCACCCGGATCCAAAAATTTCAAAAGTCCGCGTCACGCAAACTGAAATCGCGCCCGGAGTCGTCGAACAGATTTTGTGCGGCGGCGTCAACATCGCGGAAAATATGATCGTTCCCGTCGCGACGATCGGAACGAAATTCAGCGAAAATTTCGAAATCGGCGAACGCGAAATCCGCGGAGAAAAAAGTCGCGGAATGATTTGCTCGCGCACCGAACTCGGACTCGATCAAAAAGATCAACCAGAACACGGAATCTGGCCGCTGCCAAATTCTGCAGAGAAATTTTTGGGAAAAAGTTTGTGCGAAATCGCAGAAAATTAATTTTGTGCGAGCCAATTTATTTGTTCTTCAATCGGAGAATAATAATTAATTTGATTAAAAATTTTTATTTTCAACGCATCACACATTTCATCAAATTTTAAACCGACATTTTGTTCCGCGTTTATTTTATCAAATTCGGCAGCACGATGCCTCTGTAAAAAAATGATCATTTCTTTTTTTTCTGAGGGAATTTCTGTTCCAAATTTTTCAAAAATTGCCCGCACCATCGCCGCAGTTTCTGGAAGTTTCACACCTGAAAATGCTGGATCATTTCCGACAGAAGAAAATACAAATCGTTCGCCATCAACGAGAAAAACTACATTTTCTGGAATTTCTTTTTTCTCCAGTTTTTCCTCAAATTTTTCTGAAACTTCATCAACAAGAATAACATCTTCACCTAAGCTTTCTGGAAAATCGATTTCTTCTTTTAACATTTTGGATTTTTTTTAGTTTTTTTTAAAAAACACAAGAACAAATTCTACCAGAAAATTAAGATTTTGTGAAGTTTTTTTATTTTTCAACCGAATCCTTTGAATCGGGAATCGTGAAATAAAATGTGCTGCCCGCCCCCTCCGCACTTTCCACCCAGATTTTTCCGCCGAGCGTTTTGACAAACTCATCGCAGAGCAACATTCCCAGACCCGTTCCTGATTCATTGTTCGTTCCCGGGGTGGATTCATTTTCTCCAGGAACAAAAAGTGTTTCTTTTTTTTCAGAAGACATCCCCACTCCGGAATCTTTCACCGAAAACTGGATCCCGGTTTCATTTTTTTCCACCGAAACAACAATATTTTTTCCCTCTGGAGAAAATTTGATCGCGTTGGAAATTAAATTTCGCAGCACGGTTTCCAGCATTTTTTTATCCGTGAAAACGACTGCCCCGTTTGAATTTTCCAAAATTTTAATTTTTTTCTGCTCCGCCGTCGCAGCCAAAAGACTGGTGACATTTTTACAAACCGTCGACGCCGAAAATGATTCGTTCTGAATTTCAATTTTCCCGCTCTGAGCGCGCGCCCAGTTCAAAAGATTTTCAATCAAATTAACTGCATTTTTTGCTGAACCGAAAATCGCCTGCAACATCTTTTTTTGTTCCTCGACAGTGTATTCCTCCAAATCATCACTCAAAATTTCCGCCAATCCCAAAATCGAATTGAACGGACTTTTGAGATCGTGCGCGATGATGTTGAAAAAATTATCTTTCGTCTCCACCGCGACGCGCAATTTTTCCAGCGCATCGTGTAATTTTGTTTCATCTCGCACCGCCGCGTGAACGGAAATCTCCTCTCCAACTTTTTTGCAGAATCGGTCCACGCACAAATATTTCATTTTCCCCTCCGAATCTAAAAATGAAACCGAGAATTTTTGTGAAAATCCTTTTTCCACTTCTTCCGGATTTTCTTGAATTTTCTGAAACAATTCCGCGTCTTTTTCTTGTAATTTTGCTCGCACTTCTGGTGGAAAATCGTTTCCCAAGTTTTTTAAATTTTCACCGCGCACCGAATATTTTTTTGCATCAAGTCCAAAAATTTCACAAAACGCTGGATTCGCGTACAAATATTTTTTTTCCAGCGACTCATTTTCAACAGAAATCCGCGCCTCAACAACTCCCACTTGAATATTTTCAAAAACTCTTTCAATTTTTTTCAATTCGCCTTGGCACTTATTCAAAGCGCTTTTCATTTTTTTCAATTCCGCATTTTTGGCGTCCGCAACCTCATTTTTTTCAAGAACCGCTCGAACTTGAAACTTAATTTTATCCAAAATCGTGCGCGGAATTATTCTTGCCAAAAACTCCCCCCCCGCCACGGAAATCGGACTCGAAGATTCTCCCGCGGGATCCAGTTTTTCTTGAAATTTCGCTGAATTCAAAACAGCCAAAACTTGCTCCACAACTGCAACCTGCAAATCTAGATTTTCTCGAGAAACACAAAATTTGCCGTATTTTCCTTGAAAAAAATTGGCAGAAACCTCCATCGGTTTTTCTTGATTTTGCGGAACTTCTGAATTGCTCATGAAAAATATGCTAATCTTTTTTTAATGATTTCTTAATTCTTGTCAATTTCTTTTTTTTCTTTTTCCAGCATTTTTTTCAAAAATTCTCCCGTGTACGATTTTTCAAAATTTGAAACTTCTTCTGGCGTTCCCGCGCAGAGAATTGTTCCCCCGTCGTCGCCGCCGTCCGGCCCCATGTCGATCAAATGATCGCAGCATTTCAAAACGTCCAAATTGTGCTCGATCACGATCACCGAGTTGCCTTTGTCCACGAGCTGCTGCAGCACGGCGAGCAATTTTTTGACATCGGAAAAATGGAGTCCCGTCGTCGGTTCGTCCAAAATGTACATCGTCGAACCCGTGGATTTTTTCATCAGCTCCGACGCAAGTTTGACACGCTGCGCCTCGCCACCAGAAAGTGTCGTCGCCGACTGCCCCAATTTCATGTACCCGAGACCAACTTCTTCGATCGCTTTTAATTTTGAAGTGATCGCGCCGAAATTTTCGAAAAAAATGACCGATTCCTCGATCGTCATTTCAAGCACGTCGGAAATAGTTTTTCCGCGGTACGTGACTTCGAGCGTTTCGTCGTTGTACCGACGCCCGGCGCAAACTTCGCACGGAACGTACACATCCGGGAGAAAATGCATTTCGATTTTTTTGATTCCGTCGCCGCTGCACGCTTCGCAGCGCCCGCCTTTGACGTTGAACGAAAATCGCGAGCTCGTGTACCCGCGGAGTCGCGCTTCAGTTGTCGCTGCAAAAACTTCACGAATGTCCGTGAAAACGCCAGTGTACGTCGCGGGATTCGAACGCGGAGTGCGCCCGATCGGCGACTGGTCGATGGAAATAAGTTTGTCGAGTTGTTCGATTCCGGAAATGTCGTCGTGAAGTCCCGCCGGTTTTTTTGCGTGATTCAATTCGCGCGCCAAAACTGGAACGAGAATCCGGTTGATGAGCGAACTTTTTCCCGAACCAGAAACACCGGAAATTCCGACGAAACAGCCGACTGGAATTTTCGCGTCGATATTTTTCAAATTATTTTCCCGCGCGCCAAAAATTTCGAGCCAACCCGTCGGACGGCGCCGAATCCGCGGCACGTGAATTTTTTGACGACCGAACAAAAAATCAGCGGTTTCTGACCGCACGTTTTTCATTTTCTCGAGCGTTCCCGCAAAAACCAATTCTCCGCCGTGCGCGCCCGAGAGCGGCCCAATCTCGATCACGTGATCCGCATCACGCATCGTTTCCTCGTCGTGTTCGACAACAATCACCGTGTTTCCGATGTCGCGGAGATGTTTGAGCGTTGTGATAAGTTTTCCATTGTCGCGCTGGTGCAGCCCGATCGACGGCTCGTCGAGAACGTACAAAACGCCCTGCAGCTGCGATCCAATTTGCGTCGCGAGTCGAATTCGCTGCGCTTCACCGCCAGAAAGTGTGTTTGCCGCGCGGGACAGCGTCAAGTACGAAAGTCCAACATTTTTGAGAAATCCAAGTCGATCAGAAATTTCTTTTTGAATCGGCTGCACAATTTTTTCGTTTTCCGGTGTCAGTTCAACTTTTGAAATCCAGTCTCGAACGTGAGAAACCGACAACGAAGAAATCTGTGAAATCGCTTTTCCGTGGATGAAAACGTTCCGGCCAAAAATATTGAGTCGCGCTCCGCCACAATTTTTACAGGTCGCTTCGATCATAAATTCGCCCAGTTTTTTGCGGAGAAAATCGGAATCAGTTTCGTTGTACCGTTTTTCCGTTTGCACGGCGATACCCTCAAATTTTGACATCGTCCGACGGCCACGAAATGCACCACGAAGTTTGACTTCAAATGTTTCTTCACCAAATCCGGAAAAAAGTTTTACGAGCACGTCCGCAGGAATTTCACCGATCGGACGATCAATCGAAAAATTGTACCGCTCCCCAACCGCCTCGAGCAACGACAAGTACCAGCCGAGAGCATTTGATCCCATCGAAACCCACGGCAAAATTCCACCCTCGCGAATCGAAAGTTTCGGATTGATCGCGGTTTCGTGATTGAGTTCCAAACGGTACCCGAGCCCGTGACACGATTCGCACGCGCCGTGCGGCGAGTTGAATGAAAAGATTCTCGGCTCGATCGGTGGGAACGAAAATCCGGTTTCGGGATCAGCAAGATTTTCGGAAAAAAGAAAATCTTTTTCATCACCGATCCGATGGGCGATTAAAACACCTTCACCAAACTTGAGCGCGGTTTCGATCGAATCAATCACCCGCATTCGTTCGTCATTTTTTTCTTCAATTTTTTGTCCAGATTCCAGTGTCTGAAATTTTTTGGAAAAATCTTTTTTCACCAAACGATCGACCACAATTTCGATGGTATGTTTTTTGTTCGGATCGAGAGAAATATCGTCGTTCAACGTCATCACTTCCGCGTCAATCCGGATGCGGACAAATCCCGCTTTTTTAATTTTTTCAAGAACGGCAGAATGTTCGCCTTTTTTTCCACGAACCATCGGCGACAAAATCATAAATTTTTCATCGATTTCCCAGCGATCGATCGCGTCTAAAATCTGTCCCGGCGACTGCGATTGCAGTGGTCGCCCGTTGTGCGGATTGACCGGCTCCCCGATTTTGGCAAAAAGAAGTCGCAAAAAATCGTACACTTCCGTCACCGTTCCAACCGTCGATCGAGGATTCCGCGGCGCCGATTTTTGGTCGATCGAAATCGCCGGAGAAAGTCCGTCGATCGAATCCACTTCTGGTTTTTCCTGCAGTTTTAAAAACTGTCGCGCGTACGTCGAGAGCGATTCAACGTACCGCCGCTGCCCCTCCGCGTAAATTGTGTCGAACGCGAGCGACGATTTTCCAGAACCGGAAACGCCGGTCACGACCGTCAATTTTTCGCGCGGAATTTCCACGTCCAAATTTTTGAGATTGTGCATTTTCGCACCACGAACTGAAATATTTTTCACCATTTTTTTTCAGAGTTTTGAAAATTTTTTCACGCAAAAAGAGCCCGCTCTTTCGCAAGACGCGCGCAGCTTAGCAATCGGGTTGTCTTTTGTCAAAAGTTTTGGTACAATCGACTGATTTAAAAACTAATAAAAAAATATGGGACTTGAAAATTTCCGTTTTCCAGAAAAATTTAGCCACAGCGAACTCGACGAATTGAGAAATGAAATTTGCACGGAAATGGCGGCACGACCGATGTTTCAGGGAAACGTGGAATTGATGAACGAAAAAGATCAAAAAACAAAAACGTACACCGACGACGGAAATCCCGAAATTTTGTACAGCTGATTATTTTTCAGAAAGCACGTTGAGAAACCGTTTTCGCGTCTCCGACAGCGGATATTTTTTTTCGATAAATTCTCGCGCGTGCGCGGTAAATTTTTTTGCAGCATCCGGATTGTCCGCAAAAAACCCAATTTTTTCTGCCAAACTCATCGCGTTGTTCGGTTCGACGAGCAGCGACGGAACCGAGTTTCCACAAAAATTTTCAAAATTTTTCAAAATCTCCCGCGGCCCCGTCTGATCAAATGCGATCACAAGTTTCCCGCACGCGAGCGCCTCCGTCACGATTCGACCAAAAGTTTCGGGTTCCGTCGAAAGCGCCAGCACCAGATCTGATTTCAAAAATTCGACGAACGGATCCTCCACTTCCGGAATAAAATGAACATTCGGCAATTCGCGATCCGTTGCAAATTTCCGAATTTCTTTTTCGTACTCGACCGTCCTCGCGTCGAGAAAAAACGGCGATCCGACGATAAAAAATTGAAGTTCTGGATTTCGTTCCGCGAGCAAATCCGCCACCTCGACCGCAAATTTCTGACCTTTGTGCGGATCGATCCGCCCGAGCAACATCACGTTTTGGATTTTTTCAGGAACGATCGCCGCGGGAATTTTTTCGAAATCGACGCCATTTTCGACGATCCGAATTTTTGAATGAAATTTTTCCGGCAAAATCTCCCGCACGACCTGCCGCGTCGGAATCGAGTTGACGATCACCACGTCGACCGCAGCGCCAATTTTTTTGAGGAGAAACTGCGGAACCGTGAAATCGTGGATCATCACGAGCGTTCGCGCGCGGAGGAAAAAAAACTTTTTCGCGATCCAGAGCACAAACATCGTTCGCGGCGTGTTGGCAAAAACCTGCGTCGCCGCCAATTTTTTGGTGAGCGAAACAAGGTCGTGCGCCGCACGGAACAGGCGAAACGTGATAAATATTTTTTGGAAAAAGTTCCCGCGCACCTGCGGAAATTTGAAATCCACAATTTCGATGCCGGGCGGCATTTTTTGTCGGTACTCTGGAAGTCGCGCGCCCGCGATCACGGGAAAAATAATGTGCTGCTCGGTCGACGACAAACTGGACAAAAAATCGATCAAAAAACGTTCCGCTCCGCCGAGCGTTTCACCCTGATCGAGAAAAAGTGTCCGAATTTTCATCGCGCCGATTTTGCGGAGTTTCACCGGAAAAATCAAATTTCACTTTTTCTCCACTTTTTTAAAATTTCGATCGCCGAAACTCTGGAAAAAATGAACAAATATTTGAACGAAAAAAATTAATTTTTCATTTTTAATTTTTCATTTTTTTCAGCCGCCGACGATTTTCAAATATTCCAGTTCGGACAAAATCCGCCCGTCAAATTCCGTCGGCCACGTCGTGGAAATGTTTTCCCCGGAGCGCGCGCACGTCGTCTCGCGCAGATTTCCGTTGAAAAAAAGCCAGCGAAAATTTTCCTGAATCCGCCGAATGTAAAATTCGTTCGGGAGCGACACCTGCATTTTTTTGGCGAACAAAACGTCGTCGGGCAAAATTTTGAACGGGCGGTTCGCGACCGAATCCCAAAAAGGGGTTTCAAAATTTTCAAATTTTTCAGGAAAATCTGGAATTTCGTCCGGCGAGAAAAAGTCAGAATTTTTGCGCACCACATTTTCATTTTCGCGAAATCCAAATTTTTTTTGATCGGAATCGGACAGCGGAAAATAAAAACTCCCCCAACTTTCATCGTACGGATTCGCCGCAAATTTTCCCGGGAAAAATTGTCCCCACTCGCCGTCCGATTTCATTTTTTGAACAATTTTTGTGCGCAACTTTTTAAATTCTTCTGGCGAATATTTTTTGTTGAAAATGTGAAATTTTTTGCCGACGAGCCCGGAGCAGCCGAAACAATTTTCGCACTGAAAACAGTACTGGCAGTACGTGCAAAATCTGCATTTTCCCAAATTGTGCGAAAACGCGCACGAGTAGCACTGATCCTGAACCTGCGCCGTGGAAAAAAGAAGTTCGGATTTAAAAAGTCCGAGCGCGTCGAGACAACTCCGAAGCGAGTACCCGCCCCGAACGCAGTTGACCGAGTCTTCCAATTCGGAGATAAAAAAACTGTTCTTCACCTTTTTGCAATTTTCCAAAAAGTTCCCCGTCGAATCGTAACTTTTGTCGACGAAAATTGCGCGGTGCCACGCAAGATTTTTCATCATTTCGTGAAAATGTTTTTTCGCCAAATCGTACGTTTTTCGGGACGCGAAATTCCATTTCTTTTTTTCGGCGAGAAATTGTTCTTTTGAAAGTTGGCGGTTGCCGATGCAGTATTTTTTATTTCGAAGATTGAAACAAAAAAGACAATCGCTGCACCCGCGGCAGTCGTACAAAAACGCGGAGGAATTGCAGTTTCGGCAGTGCAGCGCGTACCGCACGTCGAAACAGCGCGCGCAATTTGTAGTGTCGACGCAGAGTTCGGAATCAAACGTAAAAACACAAAACTGCGAATCTTTTGTTCGCAGCGTTCGGTAGCAGTACCGCAAATCTTCATTTTCGACGCCGGAGTGGCAGAGGTAGCAATTTTTTCCGTACCACCAATCGTCCGAATATTCGCAATTTTGGCTGCCGGCACCGACGTTGTGCGGGACCGGACATTTTTGAAATAATTCCCAGGCTTGGTCAAAAAACGGTCGCGAAAAATCAAAACCGCCCACACATTTGTCATCCTGAACTTGTTTCAGGATCTCACCATTTGAATTTTCAGATTCCGAATCCAGCCCGGAATGACAAAAAAGAAACGGCGGATCGGCATTTTTCATCCACTCATCTTTGTGCCAGACCGGGTACGGACATTTTTCGGAGAAAACCGAAGTTATCATTTTTCCGGTACGATCGCATTTTCGACGGTGCAAATTCCAGTGATTCCAAAACGCGCCGCGCTCCCGCAAACGCACCCAGGGAGCGGTAGTCGGCAAATTTTCAAATCCGTGTTTTTTGCGCAGCTCAATTTCGAGATCCGAGATTTCAAATTCTTTTTTCGAAACCGCGCAGGTCGCAACTTTCATTCAACCTTTTTGGTAGCAGGTTTTTGAAAATCTGGCAAATCACGACACCAAACATTTTTCATCCCGCGAAGCGGGACTCGCTCAATTCACAGCATCGACAAAACACTGCTCGCAGAAAACTTTTTCCGGACGATCGGGAGAGAAAGTTGTACAAATTTTTTGATCACAACTCTCACATTTTCGAGAAAAAAGTTTCCGCGGATTTCGTAATTTCATTCGAGAAAAATGTCGACAATCCGGGCATTTCTGCGGAATCGGGAGCGACATTTTTTTGTAAAATTTTAATTCGGATTTTTGGATTTTGTAATTTTTTCCACAGGTTTTGCACGCAAGAATTTCTGAACAAATTTTTTCGTCAACATCAAAAATAGAATCTGGAATTTTAAATCCTCCTAAATCCTCCTTTAAAAAGGAGGACTTTTTCTCCCCACTTTTGCGGGAGGACTGCGTTTTTTTTTGTTCGCGCCACCGCCAGCCGCGCGCCAAAACTTCAGATTTTTCGAGCGGAAAATATTCCTGCGCGACGGTTTCGTTGTACGCGAACGGAGAAATTTCAATCGGGAAAAACTCGCCCCACTCGCCGGTTTCTCGCATTTTTTGAACAATTTTTGTGCGCAACTTTTCAAATTCTTCCGGCGAATATTTTTTGTTCAAAATGCAAAACTCCGCATGCCGCATCCCGACGCAGCCGAATAAATTTGAGGAATGGAAGCACGAATCGGCGTAAAAACTTTCAGAGACTTGGTTGCAGAATTTTGAAAAGTGCAAAAATTTATTTTGGTACGCGCCGAGATATTCGACGCAACCCTCATTTTCTTCCGTAAAATTATTGTCGAAACAATTTTTCAAATCCACAATTTGTGCGCAGTACGAGCAGTCTTCGCAGCGATCGACGAAATACGAATTGTCGATATTTTTCGAATTAAAAATGTAATTTCCCGTAATTTCGCGATCATTTTGAAATCCCTGCATAAATCGGTGCGGAACTTCGAGTTTGAGTCGAGCGAGTTCCTGGCGAATTTTTTCGTGATGATTTGGATTTTTTAAATCCAGTTTTTTTTTCATTTTTTCAAAATCCTCACGCGAGTACGACACGTTAAAAATGCAGTACGATTTATTTCGCAGCCCCGCGCAGCCGATGCAGTCGTGACAATTTTTGAGATCAAAACAGTGCACCAACTTATTGGAACTGTGACAATCCTGGCAGTGAAAACATTCGTACAATTTCCGACAATCCACGCATTCGTAACACCACTCGCACTTGCGCAGCAGCAAATTGTCGACACAATTTTTGGAATAATACGGCGATCCGTACAAACAATCTTCCGAATAAACCGGACCAAAAACAAGGTAGCAATTTCGAACATTTCCAACGTAATTGCAAAATTCGCTGTTTTCAGAATTCAAAACACAAAGCGAGCACTGTGGAACTTTTTTTTGAAGCGCTGCAAATTGTTCGAAAAACGGTTTTGAAAAATCAAAATCGCGCCCAAAACTTTTTGCGTCCCACAAATCACTCCACCAGCATTTTTGACAAAAAACCGAAAACGGCGAATTTTCTGGATAAATTGAAATAATTTTTTCCCCACACAAATCACATTTTCGGCGGTACAATTTCCGTTCGTTTCGGTGCGCGAGTCGTCGTCGCTGCCGTTCTTCGGGGCAAATTGTCGGCACCGGCACTCCCATTTTCTCGTAAAATTCCAAATCCGCGTCCGTGATTTCAAATTCTTTTTTTGAAACCGCGCAGACTTTTTTCATCATTTTGAATCTTGCCGCAGCGTACTTGAAAAATCAAATTCGAGAAACTTCCGTGCAAACGATCGAGAGAAAAGTAGCACCGCCGCACCTGCGAGGAAAATCCAACCCAAAATTTCTGCGAAAAATCCGGGAACTTCCACCGCCGGAATTTTTCCAAAAATATGCGCCACCCAGAGCAACGATTCCCCGATCATCAGCGCCGGAATCGCGAAAATTTTGGCAACAATTCCACCAAAAAATCCCGTCAACATCGTCACTGCGCCGAACGCCATCAGCAGCGGAACGAGCGGTTCTGCGATTAAATTTGCGACAAATCCTGCGATCGGAAACGTGCCGAACGATTTCCCCAAAACCGGCAGCACCGCGATCTGCGCTGCCACGGTCACCGCGAGAACGAGCGCGAGCGGCCGCCAAAAAATTTTCGAAAAAATACGCGTCAAAAACGGAGCGCCCAAAATAATTCCGAGTGTCGCGGCAAAACTCAGGAGAAAACTCACGTCGTGCAGTGTTCGCGGGGAAATCAGTCCCAAAATTACCGCCGACAACAAAATTAAATTTCGCGCGTCAGAAAATCGCCCGATCGCCGCCGACAATCCGACGATTCCGCCCATCAGCGCTGCGCGCAAAACCGGCGGATCAAATCCCACCATCGCCACGAAAAAAACGAGTGCCACGAGCGATCCGATCCACGCCGCGCGCCGCCCGAGCCGGCGAAAAAGAAGTCCCACCACCGCCAGCACGATCGCAACATTTGTGCCGGAAACCACCAAAAGATGCGTGAGTCCAGAATTTTTAAAATCGGCAGAAACCCACGTCGGAAGCTGGTTTTTGACGCCGAGCAAAACACCGACCGTGATCGTCGCGTGATTTGGCGGGAGAGAAATTTTCACATTTTTCTCGAGAAAATTCCGAACATTTTTCGCACCGCGGAGCAAAAAATTCCCGCCGCCCGTTTCCAAAATTTCGAAACTTTCGGGCGACTGCACGATCGTTTGAACGTGAAATTTTTTGAGAAATTCGCGGTAGTCAAAATCGCCAAAATTCGTCGGCAGCGTCAATTTTCCACAGAGGGAAATTCGGTCGCCGTACTCGACTGCGACTGGGTTCTTGAGAATCAGCAGAAATTTCCCCGAGAAATTTTCGGCGCGCACCATCGCGCGCGTCGTTTTTTCACGCACGTCCGGAAAACTTCGCACCACTCCCGTCAGAGAAATTTCCTGTCCCACGCGCGGACGCAGCTCATCGTGCTGAAATTCGGTAGAAAATCGCCACTGCGCAAACGCGTTCGCCAGCAAAAATACGGCCAAAATTCCGATCCAAAATTTTCGAAAAATGAGTGATCCCGCGATTAAAATTCCGCCGAGAAAAAAAATCTCCCGACCAAATCCGATCGATCCCGCCGCGAGCCCGATCAAAACCGCCACCAGCCCAAATCGAAGCTGCTCGGACGGACGGAGTGTTTTGAAAAATGTGAACATTTTTGACGATTCCACTTTTTTAGTTTGAAACTTTTGCCACCGAAACTCAAAAATAGTTGAATGGATTCACTTTTCGTCCACGGATTCGAACTTCAAAATGCAGATGAATTCCCGTCGGCCCAAACACGTTTCCGGTATTTCCCATCAATCCGATCAACTGCCCCGTTTTAATTTCGTCGCCTTCTTCAATTTTTCGCGCGTTCATGTGCGCGTACAAAGTTTGCACGCCGTTTCCGTGATCGATGATGACGTAGCGGCCGTATCCGTAATTCCAACCGTCCGCCGAGCGAACAACCGTGCCGCTGGCAGCAGAATACAACGGCGTGTTGAGACGATTGGCGATGTCGATCGCGTAGTGTCGCGTGTTGAATCCCTGCGTGATGACACCTTTTGTCGGGCGATGCAGCTCAAATCCAATCGAACCGAGCGCAGAACTGCCGGAAAATTTCGACTGCGCCACAAATGTTTTTTTTGCATCAGGAATAAAAATTTCTTGTCCCACCGAAAGAATTCCGTCGGATTTAATCCCGTTGTACGCGGCAATTTTTTCCGAATCAATGTTGTGCGCTTTTGCAATTTCAGAAAGTAAATCACCATTTTTCACGGAATAAAAAATTCCATTTTTTGGCGGCACGCGCAACGTTTGTCCGACGGCCAGCGATTGTTTGGACGTCAATTTATTTGCCCACAACAGCGTGGAAACCTGCAGCCCAAATTTGTGCGCAACTTTGATGATGGTGTCTCCCGAACGAGCGGTGTAGTTCATCGTTTCCGTGCGTTTTTTGGGTTCGACTCGGACGATCACATTTCCATCTTCATCTTTGAGAAGAAATTCGTGCAAACCAGCTGTGTTGACGCCAGAAAAATTATCCAAAAATCCAACTTCCGAAACCGAAAAATGCGATAACTGATTTTCCCAACTGTTGCCGAAATGTTCCGAAGATCCGATAAAATACGCTGGCCGAAAACTCATCACAAACAACAACAAAAATCCTAAACTCAAAATCTGAATTCCAAACGGTGAATGTAAAATCCCTCGAAATAAGTTTGCAGCGGGCACAACGAAATATCTGTTCATGGAAAAATACTGCGATAATTTTAGGCAAAAACGCTCAAACGTCAAACACGACGGCAAAAGCTATTTTTGCGGCGAAACCAATTCGTTCAAAAAAGCGAAAAATGCATTTTCATCGTACGTTTCCGGAAAAAATTCCTGCGTGGTTCCGACGATGAGCGCCAGATCCGAGTACGTATTTTTTGATTGATCAAACCGAAACTGCAATCGCAGATTTTGAAATTGCGCTTCCGTGATTTGAAATGTTTGAAAATCTTCGTCCAAAACCGTGATATTTCTGCGAGAAATCGCAATATTTTTTTGTTGCAACATTTTTTCGACGACACGCCGCGCCAAAATTGATTCCGGGGTGAGCTGCGACACACTCGTCTCCGGCGCCGGAGAAAACTCCGGTTCCGCCACGGTTTCGTCCGACATTCCGCTGAGCCAGGTTTTGAGAAAATCACGCGGAATATTTTCTTCGATTTCGTCCCCGATCTGCAATTTTAAAAAACGCTGTCCCAAATAATCGAACGTCCCCGACGTTTCTTGTTCGAAAAAATAACCTTTTTCAAATCGGGATTCGAGCCCGTCGTCCGTCCGCGTGCTCCGAAAATCGAGCGGCGAAATCTCAATCCCCGCATCGGTGAGAAACGCCCACAATTCTTTCGCATTTTGAAGATCCGTTTTTTCTGGAACAATTTCGGTTTCGGGCAATTCTGCCGCCGCTTCCAAATCCGCCAACTGCGCCTCGAGATCATCCTGAACCGCACTGGTTTCGGTCGATTTTTGCAGTTCCGCCAGCGTTATTCCCGGCGCGCCGCCCAATTCGATAAATTTCAACGCGTCCGATGCGAGAGATGAAAATTGGAATTTAAACTCCGTCGCGATTTCGGAAATATTTCGTCGCGAAATTTCTCGGATGAAAAATGTGGTGATATTTTTTTTATCGGAAATATTTTTTTCGTGCACGTACAAACTGAAAAAATGGAGCGTTTCCACACCACTTTCGAGTGCGAGCGTTTTTTGAAGTTTCGGATCGAATGCTGCCAACGCCAGTTCGGAATCAATTATTTTTTCTCGCAACTGAAAAAATGGAAGTTCTCGCAGAAAATCATCGGTCTGCAGCAACGCTGTCAACTGTCGCCGCAGCTGTGTCACGCGCGGAAGCTGCTCCGCCGTGAAATGTATCGAATCCCAGCGCTGCGATATTTTTTCTAAATTTTCTTTCGTCTCGCGGAGAAAAAGATTCGATGCGAATAATTCTGTATTCCAAAATAATTTCTCAAGTTCGGTCAAATCGTCCGCCGCGACCGGATTTTCCCAGAGCCGAGAAAACACCGATTCGTCGCGATCTGGCACCGTGATCGGGAGCCAAATTTTCTGCGCCTGCTCAAAAAATCGCCAGTCCCGCGCAACAGTTGAATTTTCGAGAAGCAATTGTCGCCACTTTTCAGATTGCTGCGACACGCGAAAAGAATCGAGTTTTTTTTCTGCCGCGGAAAAATTTTCGGATTCCACAAGATCTCTCGCCGCCAAAATCGGAATCACCGCCTCATCAAACGCGAGCTGATCCTTTTTTTTATCAGAAACGCCGATCGCGTGATGAATCGAAAATGCGCGCAGATTTTGCGCCAACCCAACAAATCGCCACAACTCCGGTCGTTCCCAGGCGTTCGCACGAAACTGTTTTCGCAAATCGTAGTGCCGCACCAGCGCATCGTAAATTTTCGCCTCGGGCGCGGGATCAATCGCGATCTCCCACGTTTTTGCTGGTTCCATTCGAAGTGACTGAGTGCGTTCGAAATATTCTTTTTCCGTCGCCGAAAACGCATCGTGAAACGAAATTTTCATTCCCGACGGCAACACAAAATTTTCCGCGTCTGGAAACTGGAGAATGACCGGATGACTCACCGCAAAAACAGTCACCTGCTGCGCCGACGCATCGCGATCGAGAAAAACATTTGTTTTCGTGAAATCAATGATCACGTTCGCCACTTGAATTTTGTTGGTCTGCGTGGTGTCGGCCACATCGGAGAAAAATGTGCCGCCGAGAAAAATTTTTCCGTCGAGCAGTTGTCGCGTTTCGCTGGAAAAATCAATTTTTGCGCCAGAAAAAACACGGACAAATTCTCCGTTTGGAAAAAACCAATCTTCGTGAAAATCCGTTGTCAAAACCTGCGGTTCGTTGAAAACCTGCGCTGTGCGCTGCACGTCAGCCACCGCTGCGAAGCGAGCGCTCTCAGAAACAATCGCTGCAGAAAACACGAGCAACGCCATTCCGGTTCCCACGACGTAGTGCCAAAACTTCATCTGAAAAAGTGTACCTGTTTTCGGAAAATTGCAAAACTTTGACTTTCTGCAAAAAAAGTTTGAATTTTAGGAAAAACACGTACAATGCGGACACAAAAAATGAAAGGAGTAATTTTGGCGGGTGGGAATGGTTCCCGACTGTTTCCGAGCACCAAGGTGACCAACAAACACCTGATTCCGGTTTTCAACAAACCGATGGTGCTGTACCCAATTGAAACCCTGAAAAACTCAGGCGTTCGAGAGATTTTGATCATCACCAGTTCAGAAAATATTGGCGATTTTATGAAACTGCTCGGATCCGGCGCAGAGCACGGCGTAGATTTTACGTACAAAATTCAAGACGGTTCTGGCGGAATCGCGCAAGCGCTCGGTCTCGCGGAAGATTTTTCCGGAGGCGACAATCTCGCGATGATTTTGGGCGACAACATTTTTGAAGATGATTTTGCGGAAGAATTGATGCGATTCAAATCAGGCGCACAAATTTTTGTGAAACAAGTCGACGATCCGGGGCGTTTTGGAGTCGTGGAAATCGACGACGCAAGCATCGTCCGATCGATCGAGGAAAAACCCGCCGCACCGAAATCGGATCTCGCGCAAACCGGACTTTTTTTGTACGACAATCAGGTGTTTTCTTTTATTCGAGAAATCGGACCGTCCGAACGCGGCGAACTGGAAATCACCGACGTGAACAATATTTATTTGAGAAAAAGTCAGCTCCGCGCGCGTGAATTTTTTGGAATGTGGATCGACGCCGGAACACACGACAGTTTACTCGAAGCGAGCATTCTCGCGCAGGAAGCGTTCAATCCAGAGCAGTTGAAACTCCGACGAACAAAACGTTCGCTCCGCGAGCAACCAAAAGAAGTCACGCCAAAAATTACGATCGGTGTCGTGACGCACAACTCGGAAAAATATGTTGTTCCGTGCATCGAATCGCTGCTGGTGCAAAATTATGAAAACAAAGAAATTGTCATTCTCGATAATCAATCGAGCGACGACACACTGCAAATTTTGGAGAAAAAATTCCCAGAAATTCCGGTCATTCGCGCGGATTCAAATCTCGGATTTGCCCGCGGACACAACCAAATTTTACGAGAAACTGATGGTGATTTTTATGCGTGCGTCAACATCGACGCAATTTTAGAACCAAATTTTTTGTCAGCACTGGCAAAAGAAATCGAGCGCAAACCAATTTTTGGATCGGCGAGCGGAAAGCTCAAACACTGGGATTACCCAAGTTATTTGAGCGGTTCGACTTCAAAAGGAAAAACAAATTTCATCGACACCGTCGGAATCCGGATTTTGAAATCGCACCGATTTGAAGATATCGGCCAGGGCGAAGTGGATTTTGGACAGTTCGACGAAGCACGAGAAGTTTTTGGAGTTTCTGGCGCAGCGGTGCTGTACCGACGAAAAGCACTCGAAGATGTGAATTTTAAAAATGAACACGGCGAACGCGAATTTTTTGACGAATCGATGTTCATGTACAAAGAAGACGTCGATCTCGCGTACCGATTGCAGTGGGCCGGCTGGAAAGCAATGTACGCGCCCGTCGCCGTTGCGTACCACGACCGAACCGTCGGCGGAAAACATCGCAGCGCACTTGATTTGGTACGAAATCGTTTGAAAAAATCAAAAAACGTGAACCAAAATTCGTACATGAATCACCGAATTTTATTGCAGAAAAATTTCAGCAACGCATTTTCGACCGACATTCGCAGCGCGACCGCGTGGTACAATTTGAAAGTTTTCTTGTACATTTTGATTTTTGAAACAGAACTGCTGGGCGTGTGGTGGAAAATTTTCCGAATGCGAAAACGAATCCGCGCGTGGCGGAGTGCGATGCCGCGCCGCGTCAGCAAAACCGAAATTGAGAAATTTATGGAGAGTTGAGAAAGTTTTAGAATTAAAAGTTCAGAGTTGAGAGTTTTTAGAAAAATGATAAAAATTCTCATTCCCGTAAAAATGGGAATCTATTTTCCTGGATTCCCAATCGAGTTGGAAATGAGGAATCCCCCCCATTGCCAGAGAGAAAAATTCAGAGTTGAAAGTTTTTGAAAAAAAGTGACGAACAACGCCACCTTTTTTTATTTTTAGAAAATTATTTCTCCGCTCCGCACCGTTTTATTTTTCAAAAATTACTGTCCAAAAATGTCGAGATGCACCCATTCGAACGAAGCCGAGCTCGTTCCCTCCGCCACGCGCAAACAGCCCCAAAATGATCCCATATTATTTTCACCGTCGGGAACGAGATCGGTGTCGACTTCCACGTACTCAATTTTTCCAACGTGCGCTGCCGAAATACAATCCGACGTGGAACCGCCCACCGACGAATCCGTCGCAATTTTCAACGTTCCGGAAATATCAAGTTTTGAGTCTGGATCGGTCGTGCCAATTCCGACGTTTCCCTCGACGATCAAGCCGGAAGTTGGTGCGGCGATCGCACCGTACGTTTCCCCAATCGAAGAATTCCCGAGAACGCCGAATTTTGAAAGTGGCAAAGACGTGTTGATTCCAACATTTCCACTGGATTTTACGACCATTCGTTCGGAACGATTTCCGACACTCGTTCCTGTGACAAAAGAAATACGACCAGGAACAGATCCGCTCGACGGAGTTCCATCGACATAAAAATCAATTGCTGTCGGATTTTGAAAAACAGCTCCGTCGTATCCTCCCGCGATGAGACTCAACATCATATCGTTTTCTTGCACAGCGGTCGGTGAACTCGTGGTGTTGCGCGATCGTTCTCCGTAAAATGTAGTTCTGTGCGCCCTAGTATTTGATGCAGTGTATCCTGCGATGTCATGATAATTATTATTTCGAGAAGAAATAATCGACGCGTATCCGGTGGGCCACGCTGCTGCGAGCGCGACACCATCTCCAACGTGAAGATTTGCACTTGGACTAACGGTTCCGATTCCTACTTTGTCGGCGCTGACATCGACAAACAAAGTGTCCGTGTCAATCGCGACATCATCCGCGCCCGTCGTTGGCGAGAGAATCCCCGCGGTTTCCGTCCACTCGCCCGCAGGCAGATTTGTCAACCGCGAGCCGTCCCCGACGAAATAATCCGCCATCGCCGATCCGTCAACTTCCAATTTTGAAACCGGTGAACTCGTCCCGATTCCGATGTTTCCGTTTTTGAGCACAGTCAAAGCGTTCGCTCGTGAACTCGGCGCCGTTCCGATTCCGATTTCAAACAATGGGTCTGTTGCAACCCAAGAAGTAGCCGTTCCCCCTCCAACATTATACCGCCCCAGAGCAACTGTAGAATATCCATTCGCAGCCGTATTATACCCAAGCGCCGTTGAATGATTCCCACTCGCAGTCGTATCAACTCCAAACGCTGTTGAATAATGCCCACTCGCAGTTGTGCTATTCCCAAATGCTACAGAAATAATTCCACTCGCGGTTGTATCATGCCCAAACGCTACTGCATCATATCCACTCGCGGTTGCATCAAGCCCAAACGCCACAGAAAAAACCCCACTCGCAATTGTATTCTCACCAAACGCTGTTGAAGATTCTCCAATATTCACATCATCCCACTGTGTTCCAACTACGTCTCCCGCGCGAAATGCCCCCTTCTCAGGAATCCACATCATCCGTGTTCCTGCTCCGCTGACCGGTGTCGTTCCAGTTGTCCCAGACGCCAAAATCGAACCATTTACTATTTCCAGTTTTGAAACCGGATCGGTTGTCCCGATTCCAACATTTCCTGCGAAATAATTGTCGCCCGTGTTTGACGAAAAAATCGCGCCCGCGGTTTTGACCTGCGTGAGCGAAGTGTCGCCAATCACCGCTTGGTTGCTGGCGTCCGGCTCCGCGTTGTTCCCGAGCGCAATCGAATTTGAAAAAACAATTTTTGGCGTCAATGTCAGCGTCCCCGTGCCCGCGTCCGTGAAACTTGAAGTTTTACATTCCAACGTGTTCGCGTCGATGACAACCCACTGATTCGCGGTCGCAGCGAGCCCCGCGGGGAGCGTTCCCGTCGTGGTTGCGACGAAATTTCTCGATCCCGTGAAACCGTGCCCAGAAATTGTCACTTGATTGTCGGCGAAATTTACCGACGAAACATTTTTCGCGCTCGCGGTGTCGTCCGTCCACGCGTTGAACGCCTCATTTCCAATCGCCGTGTTCGAATCTCCGTCGTTGTACCGCAGCGCATAACTTCCCATTGCATTCAAATTGGCTCCCGTGTTGAATTGCAGAGAACGATGTCCCATCGCATTCGAAAAATCTCCCGTGTTGGATTGCATGGCGTACCCTCCCATCGCATTTGAATTCTCTCCCGTGTTGAATTGCAGCGCCGAATTTCCCATCGCATTTGAACTGGCTCCTGTGTTGGATTCCAGCGCCGAATTTCCCACCGCATTCGAAGCAACTCCCGAGTTGGATTCGCCCGCGTGTTCCCCGATGAAAGTCGTTTCTGTCGCCGTTCCGCCCGCATCGTCGCCGACGAAAACTGTGTGTTTCGTTGTTTCGTCCGTGCGGAAATTGTCTGATTTTATTTCGCCGACAACGTGTAATTCTGAATCCGGAACCGACGTTCCGATTCCGAGAAAATTATCAGAATCGTCCCAAAAAATATTTGTCGCATCCTGCGTCAACGCGCCATCCGAGCCGCCAAATGTCACGCCGCCCTCATCGAATCCCGTCAAATCCGCGCCCGTCAATGAATTTCCGCCAGATAAATTTCCATCCTCACCATTTTTTACAAATCCTGCGGTAGAAAAATCTCGAATCCGCACGCCACCAGCAACATCCAACGCCACCATCGGATCCGTCGCACCGATCCCAAGAAACTGATTTGAATTATCGTAAAAAACATTATCGAGCGTTGTTCGAATTGTGTTGAAATCCGAAATTGTCAATTTCCCCCCGATTGTTTTCGCCACGATCGTCGACGGACTGTGCGTGTACGCTGCCGCGTTCACCATCCCAAAAGAACAAAATAAAAATATACTTGGAACAACGATACGCAAAAATAATGCAATTTTTTTCATCGGAACACTGTGGGGAAATAATATCAACTCAATTCTCTTCTCTTCCTGCCATTCCTGACAAGTCCATCAAAAAAAACTGAATACCTTTCATAAACAACACAATCACTTTACCCGCTCCAGAAAAGAAACGACAAGAAATAGAGAACATTTTTTGTAGTCAATTTTTTAATTGAAAGAGAAAACAGAATATTTTATTCCACAAAATATTCAAAAGTCTAAAACTTAAAAATTACAATTTATTTTTTCCCAGCAAATTTTAACTCGAAGCTTCCGAGTCGCTCGTTCCAGCTTCTTCTGCTGACGCGTCTGATTCGGCTGTTTCCTCCGATCCTGCTGGCGTTTCTTCCGCCACAACTTTTGGTGCAGAAACAGAACAAATCACTGATTCTGGATCGAGAGAAATTTCGTATTTTTCCAAATCCAATTTCAAATCCGCAACCGTCAACTGATTTCCAAATTCTACGAGCGACGAAATGTCGAGTGAAAAATTTGACGGAATATCTGCAGGCAAACATTTGACTTCGAGCTCGTTGTGATCGACGGAAAAATAACCACCCAGTGTTTCCACCGCCGGTGCTTCTCCTGAAAATTCGATCGGAACGGTCACGGTCGTCGTGTCTTTCATGTTCACCGCGATGAAATCCACGTGAGAAATTTCGTATCGCACCGGATGAAGATTGACTTCTTTCATGATCACTTTCACTTTTTTTCCCTCCAAATCCAACTCCACCAAACCGCTGGTTCCCGCTTTTCGGTACACTCGCAAAACTTCCGAAGCGTCGACCGAGACAGGCGTCGGATCAACTTTGAATCCGTACAAAACTCCGAGCACGCGCCCGGCAGATTCTAAATCGCGATTTCCCGCGCGGGATGCTTCTCTTTTTTTTGCCGAAAGTTGGAATGTATCTGCGTTCATAGCGTCAAATTTTGAATGCCGGCGGATTCTAAAAGTTCTCTGTTTTTTGTCAACTCAGAAAAAAATTCGCACGATGTCGTTCCACGTCACCGCGACGAGCAATCCCATCAACGCGACGTACCCGCCCACGTGCACGGCGTTTTCAAGTTTCGAATTAATCTTGACGCGAAACGGCCAGAGTACAAATTCGACAATTTGAAATAAAAATCGTCCGCCATCGAGCGCCGGAATCGGAAGCAAATTAATGACTGCGAGCGACAACGACAGCAGCGCCCAGAGTTTTAAAATCGCAAGAAATCCCATCGGCAAAATTTTGTGCGTCGCTTCCGCAATCCCGACCGGCCCCGCCATTCCTTCGGGCAACCGTCCGTGCTGAATAATTTCGCTCGGAATTTCTGCGAGTTTGTCCACGATCGCGCCAGAAATCCGCCAACTTTCGGTGATGGAAAAAATAAACGCCGCCCCGACCGGTTTTTGAATATTTGAAATTTCTAAAATCGCGCGATCGCCGTTTTCGTCCGGTTCGTCGAGCACGACAAGTCCGGCGATTTCCGCGTCCAAAATATTTTGTTGTGTGATCAAAATCGGAGCCGTCCCGACCGAAAACAAAATTGTCAACGCAACCGTCGCCGCAACAAAATTCATAAAAATTCCCGCGAGCGTGATCGACATTCTTTTCCAGAGTTTTGCTTTTTCGAAACTGCGCGGATCGTTCGATTTTTCTTCTTCGCCAAGCATCCGCACAAATCCGCCGAACGGCACTGCGTTGATCGTGTACTCGACTCCTCCGCGTTTTTTGGAGAAAAGTTTTTTTCCCATTCCCAGCCCAAATTCCAAAACTTTGACACCGCATTTTCGCGCCGTGAAAAAATGTCCCCACTCGTGCACAAGAATCAGACAGGAAAAAATTATAAAAAACACAAAAATCGACGGAACGAAATTCACGATGGCGACAAAAAAAGATTCCAGCATTTGTGGCAGAAGTGTAGTGCGTTTTGAAGTTTTTTCAAATTTTAAAAATCATTTCGGCAAATCGACGCCACCGCAGCTCCACGGATTGCAGCGCAGCACGCGCCAGATCGCGCGCGGAACGCCGAAAAAAAACCCGTTTTTTTTGAGCGACAAAATTGCGTACTCCGAGCAACTCGGAAAAAATTTGCAGCCGCAAACTGGATTTCCCGCACCGGAAATCGAATGATCCGGCGAAAACGTCGACTGGTACGCACGGATCAGAAAAATGGTGACGCGCGCAAGTTGCCGATCAAGAAATTTTGGAACGGCGAAAAAAAGTTTCATTTATTTTTCCAATTTCTCAAACCACGGAAATTAAGTGCGATCAAAACAACATTCAACACCACTCCCGCGAGAATTCCCGCGCGAGTGTTCACCACGATCCACAAAACATTCGCAATCAAATACATCACAAATCCAATCCGTTTTTTGCTCCCGAGAAAATACACCGACAACAACGAAAAAGTCATTGCCAAAAAATCGAGCCCAAAATATGTCTGAAAACTTTCGAGAAAAAAATCACGCATTCGAGCTCAAGAAAAATTTGACGAGATCCTCAGTGTTCGCGTCGTCCGGCGCTTGATTTAGAATTTCAGAAATCGTGCCCGCATCGTACCCGAGATTTTTGAGCGCGTCAGTGGCTTCTGTTTTTGATTTCGATTTTGCCGCAGAAAAATCCGTGCCCGCGGATTCTAAATTGAGTTTTCCGCGCAGTTCGACGATCAACCGCTCGGCGGTTTTTTTACCGAGTCCCGGGATTTTGGTGAGAAACGCCACGTCGCCCTCCGCAACTGCTTTTTGGAATTGGTCTGCCGGAGTGGAAACCATCACGAGTGCCGTTTTTGGGCCGATGCCCGAGACACCGATAAGTTTTTCGAAAAGTTGTTTTTCGTCGCCCGAACCAAATCCGTACAGAGTAATTTCGGTTTCGCGGACAATCGTGAAAATTTCCGCGGAAAATTCTCCGCCTTTTTCACAACTCGCGAGCAACGATCCCGCGGGAGAAACGTTGTAGCCGACTCCGCCAGACGTCAGAACGAGAATTTTTTTTTCTGAAATCGACGCAATTTTTCCGGTCAAAAATCCAATCATCGAAAAGAGTTTACAAATTTTTAGAAATTTTTAAAATCGCAACGCTCTTTTTCAGATTTTGGAAAATTTTTCCGAGCGAAATGTTCCCGAACAAAATTCCCAAAACGAAAGTTGAAATGTGTTTTGTGAGGAAAAGGAGCGGTGATGAAATCCAGTGCGAGTTTCGCGCCAGCGGAACGAACCACGGATGAAATCACCCAGCGACGCAGGGGCTGTAGCTCAGATGGCTAGAGTACGACACTGGCAGTGTTGGGGTCAGGGGTTCGAGTCCCCTCAGCTCCACCAGATTTTCCAAAAATTTCCCCGAGCAAAATTCCGAAACGAAAGTTGAAATGTGTTTTGCGAGGAAAAGGAGCGGTGATGAAATCCAGTGCGAGTTTCGCGCCAGCGGAACGAACCACGGATGAAATCACAAAATTTCCCCCGAGCAAAATTCCAGAACGAAAGTTAGAATGTGTTTTGTGAGGAAGAGGAGCGGTGATGAAATCCAGTGCAAGTTCCGCGGCAGCGAAACGAACCACGGATGAAATCA
>JABGQW010000028.1 GCA_018648585.1 bacterium
TGCTAAAATGTTAAAAATTATTAAAAAATTCTAAATCTGCTAGGCAAGAGCCTTTTACAAATACTGCATATGGTGGAACGTTGCCTCACAATGAATTAAAATTTTTCGCTGTAACTCGTGAATACGATGGAATAGTGAATTTATACATCGGTGATAAAGAAACAGTCCCTGAGCTCAGCGGAACGGCTAATCAGAACAGTGGAACGCCCGAGGCAGGGACGACTGTTCGGATTGGGAATAGATCAACTTCTGACAGAACTTTTGACGGGCAAATTTCTGATCTCGCGGTGGTGGAGGGGATTTTGACGACGGATCAAATTTCAGAATATTATGAACAAACAATGCGTGACGGCGAGTCGATGTATTTTGACGGCGCGGAGTCAATCGTGGACACGGGCGCGGACATCGTGGGGACTGGCGACGTGACCGTGAGCGCGTGGATAAATCCGAGCGGGTGGGGCGAAAATAATTATGGGCGAGTTTTTGTGAATGAAAAAACAATTTTTTATCTTGATGGTGCAAACGAAAGAATTGAGTTTACGTCAGATCGAACGACAGAAGTAGATTCGGCGAATAATTCAATTTCTCTCAACGAGTGGCAGCACGTTCTCGTGACGCGCGAATCAGACGGAACAGCGAACTTTTACATCGACGGAAAACTTTCTGGGACGGCGGATCAGGATTCTGGAACGCCTGCGGCTGGAACGACAAATCTTTTCATCGGAAACCGTGCCGCGCTCGACAGAGCGTTCGACGGCTCGATTCGTGACGTGCGGTTGTACAATCGGATTTTGTCGGTCGATGAAATCGAGAAATTGCACTCGACGACGCGATGATTTTGAATTTATTTTAACCCGGGTTCTGCGAATTGTGCAGTGAGTCGAACCCGGGTTTGGGAAAACGAGCGCAGGTTCTGCGAATTGTGCAGCGAGTCGAACCCGGGTTTGGGAAAATGAGCCCGGTTTTTGTTTTTGTCTCAGATTTGAGTTTTTGCTTGACATTTTCGAGATAAATATTAATAGTGTGCGAAAGTATTTTTTGTTGTGAAATAAAACGAGAGAAATGAATAAAAATTCAAAGAACGTTGCGGAATTTTTGGATGAAGCTGCGTTGCGAGAGTTGGCGACGGATAGTTTGGCTATTTTGGAAAATGGAAAAAACGAAGTTGTTGAAAATTCAGAGGTTGTCGCTGATCTTGTGATTCAGATTTTGAAACAAAAACAAGCCGAAACACGTGTAGGAAGTGCTGCAACATCATTTAAAATAAAAAATTCTCCCAAGAATTTTGCTCGAACGCATGGACATTTGCCAAATTTAAAATCTTCTTTGATTGAGATGGGGCAGCCCGAAGAATTTGTCACTCAATTCATCGGTACTTTTCGTGATAAAATCGTGCTGCAGACAGAAGATTTGAAAAATGCGAGCAGTGTTTCTCCGGTATTTGTTTCTTTTGCGAAAAAAAATCAGGGGAAATCGTGGACGCTGACACAGCTTCGGAATTTCGAAAAATTACTTGGGAATGGGAAAATCAAAAGTTTTTTTGATCGCAATCTTTCGCAGGGAGACACACAATCCAATCTTAAATTTTTCTTCACGGAGCGGAAAGAATTTTTTGAAAAAGAACTGGGCAAACAAGAATTTGAAACATTTAAAAACGCATTTGAGTGGAACAAAGCGGAGGAATATTCTGACGTAGAAAAAAAACATGCTGCGGAAAACTTTCTTCAAGATCGCGCGGTTCCGTGGCGAATAAATGAATTCACGGATTTTCACGAAGGAAAGAAAACGCCGTTGCGAAAAGTCGATGAGAAGGTTTTGTTTCCAGCACAAAAAGAAAAAAATGAAACGAAATTTACCGCTTTGAAAAGATATTTAAAAACACTGGGAATTTCAGTGAAAGATTTTCCGAGCATTGATTTGTTCCGCTACAACTGGGGAAGTTGGGAGCAGGAGGGACGTTTTTTGACGCATTTTCTCAAAACTTCTCCTGGAGAATTTGGAGTGCAGGAAATTCAAGCTTTTTTGATCGGCGGTGAAAAAATTGGCGGTGGATTGTACAAAGGAATTTTCAAATATCTTTTTCCAAAAGCGCAAGAATCGGGATTCAGAGGGAAAGAATGGCCGTTCATTTTTGCACATTTGATCAATAAAAAATTTCTCGATTTTGAATTGTTTCTCAAAAATCCGTTTCGGATGAATGAAGAAAATGAACGAGTTTTTTGGCAAGAACTCAGTGGAACAAAGACGCTCATGAAAAGGATTTTTGGGAAAGCGAAAAAGATTATATTATCGCCTGAGATGGAAGAAAAAATGATGGAAAAAATGAAATTTAAAAGAGACTCAAATTTTTTGAAATTATTTTTCGGGGAATATTTCAAAGTTCCGGATATCGATTCAGAAATTAAAACTCAGATGTCGGACCAGGAGCGAGACAACCATTTTCGTGATTTTAAAAAGCGAGGAATTGCTATTTCGGATGCGGTGTACGATTTTTTTGTGGAACCACCAGAAGATTACATGAGAAGTGATCCGCCATTTTTTTCGGATTTAGAAAAACTTATTTCAGAAATGCTCGAACATTTTCCCGATAAATGGGAATCGCAGGCAGGTGCGATAAAACAAATTTGTGCTTGGAAGCAGAACACCGGATGGGATGATGAAATGGACAAAACACTGCGATATTTTTTGGTATTTCGGGATTTTTGCCAAAAATAAAATTTGACAAATTGTCGTTTCTTTTTACAATTCTCGCGCATAACTTTTCTTCAAAATGGCACACAAGAAAGCTGGTGGTAGTTCCAAGAACGGTCGAGATTCAAATGCGAAACGCCGAGGCGTAAAACGTTTTGGAGACCAAATGGTCAGCGCTGGCGAAGTTCTCGTGCGTCAAAAAGGAACCAAATTCCGAGCCGGAGAAAATGTCGGATTGGGACGAGATTTTACACTTTTTGCGGAAAAAGCTGGAAAAGTTGTTTTCACAGAAAAAGCAGTAATCCGATTTGACGGACGCCGCTACCCAAAACGATTTGTGAACATCGAGGCCGCGTAGTTTTTGAAAAACATTTTAAAATGATCTCTGCCGCTGGCGGAGGTTTTTTTTGTGAGTTGACGTTTTTTTGAAAAACTGTCAAAAATATTTCTGAATGTCTCAGGTCTGGATTTTTCTCGGAATTTATTTTCTGGCGCTGCTGGGGATTTCTTTTTTTGGTCGAAAAAAATCGGCGGAAAATTTTATTCTCGCGGATCGAAAACTCGGGAAATGGGCTGCCGCCAACTCGCTCGCAGCGACCGCGATCGGCGGTGGGATTTTGCTCGTGGGCGGTGCGTACATTTACCAGTTCGGGATTTCTGCGATTTGGTTTTTTGTCGGAAAAATTTGTGGATACATTTTGTTGACGATTTTTCTCAAAAAAATTTCTGATCGAATCTCTCAAAAAAAATACAACACGCTGGCAGACTTTTTTCTTGATTTTCACGGAAAAAAAATTCACCGATTCGTCGCGGCGGTGATCGCGGTGGATTTTCTCGGGTGGGCGCTGATCGGGTTTGTCGGCGGCGCGGGAATTATCGTGATTTTGTCGGGGATTCCGTATTGGCTTGCGGCGATCGCGATGCTGGCAGCGGTTTTGTTGTACACGCTGATCGGTGGATTTCAAAATGTCATTCGCACCGATTATCTCCAGTGGATCGCGCTTGCGACGATTTTTGTTTTGTTTTTTATCAATTTTTCTGGAAATCTAAAAATGGTCGAATCAGTGCAGTGGGATTTTTGGAACGCAGGAACGGAAATGATCGCGGCGTTTTTTCTCGCGGGGCTGACGTTTCCGTTGGCGGCGATGGAAGTTTGGCAGCGGATGTTTGCGCTCAAAAAATCAAAACAAATGATCGCGGCGATGACGCGATTTGGAGTGATGTATCTGGCGTTTGGAATTGTGTTGTGCCTGATCATGATGATCATTCGGACGTTCGACGCGACGCTCGAACCGGATTTTGCGATCGTGGAGGGAATTGTGAAATTTTTTCCGCCGGCGCTTGTGGCGCTCGGAACGGTGGCATTTTTTGCAGCGATCATGAGTTCGCTGGATTCGTATTTATTTGTGACAAACGCGACGGTGGTGCACGATTTTTGCGATCCGCACAAAAAACTTTCGCCTGAAAATATTGAGAAAAAAATGCGCGTGACACTTTCGATTTTGGGCGTGCTGATTTTGGCGCTCGGATTTGTCTGGCGGGACATCGTCGACATTTCGATTTTTTTCGCGGGCGTGTCGATGGTGGTGGCGATGCTCGTGATTTTTTCGTGGGCGAGTCGGCACCGAATTTCCGAAAATGCACTGATTTTTTCTGGAACGGTGGGGCTGATTGGTTTGATCGTTGTTTCGATTTCAACACCGGTGGGAGCGCCGTGGCTGCTGGCAGCGTTGTTTTTTTCGATCGTCGGGTTGCTTTTTTGGGGAATTTCTGAAAAAATCTCGACGACATTTTCTCAAAAAAAATGAGCGAAGAATCGGTGGGCGGCCTCGATGATCTCCTGATGGGGGACGTTTCTGAAGGATCGGAGGAGACGCAGGAACAACTTGCGGCGCGGATTTCTGCGGCGCAGGCGAAGCTCGCGGCGGTACAAAAAGATGAAAAAACATCGAAAAATTTTGACGATCAGTTGGCAAAAATTTTGAAAAAATTCTCGGTCGCGCAGATCAAATTTGTCGCATTTCTCATCGATCACGAAGTTCCGAGTTTGACGATTTTGGCGATGTTTTCGATCGATTCCGACGACGCGGGAAAAATCGCGTTTGCCGCCCTTGAAAAAAGTTTGCCAGTCGATGATCGAGACGAGCATTTGCCGACAAAATTTTCTGAAAAAATTTCACTCTGGTGGCGGCTGATTTCGGCGGCAGATGCGGAATCAAAAACACTGAAACTAGCTGATTTGCGCGGAAATTCAGGGTTCACAAGTCGCGTCGGAAAAGAGTTTCCGTCGATGCTGTCGCGATTTTTGAACAAAAATAATGTTCAAGATTTCGATCCAGAAAAACTCAAAAAAATGCTCAAAAAATACGAGCAGAAAATTTTCGCTAAAAAATAGAATTGACAAATTTTTCAAAATGCTAAAAATCGTCCGAATTTTTTAATTTTCAAAAAATGGAAGAAACATTGAAAACAATCGAAGGAACTGATGAGTACGTGCTCGATCAGATCGGAAAAAAAGCCATTGAAAAAATAGGAAAAAACGGGTTTCCAAATAATCCGACCAAAGAATCGATTTATAATTTATTTTGGGCGACAATTTTGGCGAAAAAAAGTTCAACAAAATCATTGTCAAAACTTTTCAATGTTGCGTGGACAGAAGTCGCGAAAGTGCACAGTGCGTTTTCCGATTCGGGAATGAACGGCGAAAAAGTTTCAAAACAAGAAATGGAAAAGTTTTTGCGCGCAGAATTTGATGCGCTGGTGGCAGAAATTAAAAATCCTCAGCCGGCGGCGACGAATGATTTTCCGGATGAATTGACGGAAGTTTCGCAGGATGTGGACGCGACGCTCAACTAAAATTTCGTAATTTTACGACAGCGACAGTTCCACTATTTCCATGCGTTCGTCGTCTGATTTTTTGACGACAAATGAAAAGTTGCGACCGTTTTCTTCAATTTTTATTTTTTCGCCGAGTGCGGGAAATCGTTCCAGTTTTTCCAGCAAAAAATACGACAGAGTTTTGTTTTCTTCCTCGAGTGTCCACGGCCAATTTTTCCGCGGTGCGGCGCGTCCGAGCGATTCTTTCACAAAATTCTCGATCTGTTCGAGTTCGATTTCTGCGTGGCATTCAAAAATATTTTTTCCCGTGCGATGGATCAGTTGGAGTTGCTCGTCCTGCTCGTCTTCGAATTCGCCAAAAATTTCTTCCAAAACATCTTCGAGCGTGATTAGCCCGATCAGCGATCCATGTTCGTCGAGCACGAGCGCGAGATGCGTTTTTTCTTTTTGAAATTCGCGCAGCAGCGTGTCGATTTTCATTGTGAGTGGAATCTTCATCGGTGCCAGCAGCGATAGATTTGCGAGCTTTTTTTTCTTAAAATCTGGTTTCAAAAATTCGTCGACGAGCGATTGAACTTTCAAAATCCCGGTCACGTTGTCGGAGTTTTCGTGAAAAATCGGAATGCGCGAAAATCCATTTTCCGCAATTTCTTTCAGTGCATCGGGGACGGGCATGTTGTCCGGCAGTGAAAAAATTTTGCTCCGCGGCGTCATGATCGTCTCGACTGCGTGTTCGTCAAATTCCAGCACGCGCTCAAAAAGTTCTTTTTCATCCGCGTCGATTTGGCCTTCTTTTTCGCTCAACTCGATCGCAGCTTTGAGTTCGTCCTCGCTGAGTCCGTGCAGTCGCGGTGCGCTCCCGGAGAATTTCTTCGTCAGGATCGCGATCGGTGTCACGATCGGCCACAAAATCAATCCGAGAAATTTCAAAATCGGCGCGGCAAAAAGTGAAAACCTCAGCGCGTACCGGTGCGCGATCGCTTTTGGTGTGATTTCTCCAAAAATCAAAATCAACAGCGTCATCACTCCGGTCACGATCCCGATCACGAGATTTGCGTCGGAACCAAATCCCATTTTTTCCCCAAATCGCAGCGCGACGAGTGTTGCCATCGCGGAGGCGGCGACGTTGACGACATTATTTCCGATCAGAATTGTCACGAGCAATTTTTCTGAATCAGATTTCAACGCCTCGAGTCGCGCGACACGAAGTTTTTCTTTTTTTGTTCGAGCGCGATTTTTCAGCGCCTGAATCTTTTCCGGACCGAGCGAAAAAAGTGCAATTTCCGCACCAGAAAAGAATCCCGAGAGCGCGAGCAACAAAAATAATATTGGAAGTTTGTCCATGTTTTTTTCAAAATCTATTGTATCGACTTGACGAACTTCGTCAAATTCTCAAAATGAAGATCCACAGGAAATTTAAAATTTTTTGACATCTCCTGTAAAAACCTTGAAAATTTACACAATGAAAGTAGTTATTCCTCAGGATTCGTTGCTCGAAAGTTTAAAAATTGTTTCTCGTGCGGTTTCCGGCGCAAACACGCTGCCGGTGCTGGGGAACATTTTGATCCGAGCAGAAAATAAAAAAGTTCATTTCTCCGCGACAAATTTGGAGTTGTCGATCACGACTTCGTGCGAGGCGACCGTGAAAAATGAGGGCGCGCTCACCGTTCCCGCAAAAATTTTGACGGCGTACTCGTCGCTTCTTGGAAAAGAAGAAGATGTCGAGTTGGTCGTTTCGGACGGCGCAACTTTGGAAATAAAAACCAAATCGTCGAAAACGAAAATGAAGGGAATTTCTGCGGACGAATTTCCCGCGATCGCGACGGTCGCCTCCGGAACAAAATTGGAACTCGACGCAAAAGATTTCCGTTCTGCGGTGCACCGAGTGGCGTTTGCGGCGCAAGAAAATTCTTCCCGACCGATTTTGGCGGGCGTCTTTTTCTCCGCAGAAAAAAATGAACTTCGGATGGCGGCGACCGATTCGTACCGGTTGTCCGAAAAATTATTGAAACTTTCCACGGCGGTGGAAAAAACGACGTGCGTGATTCCGGTGCGTTCGGTTTTTGAAGCTGATCGACTTTCCGGCAGCGAATCGGGCGTTTCCATCACGGTCGGTGAAAATCAGGTGATGTTTTCGTTCGGTGCGACACAGCTCACGTCGCGGCTGATCGACGGACAATTTCCAGATTACGCCCAGATTATTCCGAAAAATTCAACGACGGTCGCAGAAGTTCCGCGTGCGGAATTTGAGCTGGCGGTGCGGCGTGTTTCCATTTTTGCAAAACAAAATAACCAGCACATGAAGCTGGAATTTCTCGGAGACGGAACGCTGACAATTTCGACGGACGCAACCGAAATCGGCGAAGAAAAAACAACACTTTCTGTCAAAGTTGAGGGGAGTTCAAATGTGATCGCGCTCAACGCAGATTACGTTTTGGATGTTCTCGGCGCGCTGGCGGACGAGGAAAATATAAAAATTGAACTCGACGGGAAAATGGCTCCCGCGGTGGTGAAATCAATGAAAAATGGTGGATTTATTCACCTGATCATGCCACTGAAAATGTAATTCAAAATGGTGCGCGTTCCGCATTTTTTCGAGAGAAAACTTGCTTTTTTTCCAGAACGAAGTACACTTTTTTTGTACTAGATTTTTGTCATCAAAACGTTGGGCAGTGGTTTTTCAGTATCGTACTTTTTTTGCGGGGAAGCTCGTACTTTTTGACGTTTCGAAAATGAAACTTGTAAATTTACCTTTCAAACTCGATCTGGCCGAGTCGTTGTCTGTGCTTGAAAAAACGGGAAAATTAACTTTCGTGAATTTGGCAAACGCAGCGGCAAAAAGTTTTCTCATCGCGGATGTGTTGCAAAAAACTCCGTTTCGGAATGTCGCGTGGGCGAGTACGGATGAGCAAGCTGATTCTCTCGCGGCGGCGGCGGGACAATTTTTCGACGGAGAAATTTTCGTCATTCCCGCGCAGGTTTCGCCCCGGCAGTTGTACTCGATCCATCGATCGTTGGCGCGAGAACGTCCGACGCTGCTGTTGTTTGAAGATTTTGAAAAAATTCAGGCGCAGGAATTTCCGTCCCCGGCGGATTTGTCGGAAGCGACAGTTGTTTTGAATCTCGGGGAAAAAATAAAGATTTTTGAAGTTTTTTTGGCGCTCGAAAAAAATGGGTACCGACCGGCGGAAGATCGTTTGATCCAGCCGGGGGAGTTTGTCCGGCGCGGTGAAAATTTATTTATTTTTCCCACGAACGGGGACGCGTGCGTGCGCGCAGAACTTTTTGGAGATGAAATTGAAAAACTGCATTTGATCGATCAAACCAGCGGATCGGTGATTGCTTCTGAAAAAAAAGTCGCTATTTTTCCGCAAAAATTTCCAGCGGGAGCGACTGGATTTTTTGAAACATTTCCGAAAAAAGGCGCGGAAACACTTTTCATTTCTGACGATCTCGACGCGGAAATTGAGCCGCGCACCAAAATGCCGAAAATTAAATTCACGAGTTTTCCGCGGGAAGACGAAACTTTTTTTCACCTGAATTTTTTCTCGGTGTTGCCATTTTACACGATCGCGGATTTCGTCGTCGACATCAAAGAACGGTTTCGTCGCGAATTTGAAATCGTGATTGCGACCAAAAAATTTGCCGAAATTGAGAAAATTTTCCGCGAAAACGAAATCATGTTCACCGAAGATTTATCCGAAACGGCGCCGTCCACGGTCAAGATTGTGCAGCTGGAACAAAAAGATTTTACGCCGCATTCGTTTCAAAACAACGAACGAAAAATTGTGTTTTTGACCGATCGTGAAATTTTCCAATTTTATCGAACTTCTCGACAAAAAAAGGCGATTTCTGGTGTGAATTTCGAATTGATGAACGCGTTGAAATCGGGCGATGCGGTGGTGCACTCGGATCACGGTTTGGCGATTTTTGAAGGAATTGTGCGTCGCGATTTGGGCGCAGATTTTGGCACGCGCGAATATTTGAAACTCGGGTACGCCGAAAATGACAAACTTTTTGTCCCGGTGGAATCGGCGGAAAAAATCACAAAATTTATCGGTGACGAACATCCAAAATTGACGCGGTTGGGCGCGAACGAGTGGAAACGCAGCCAGGAAAAATTAAAAGTTGAAGCAGAAAAAATCGCGAAAGATCTTTTGAAATTGTACGCCGCGCGCGAGCTGGCAAAAGGAAAAAAATTTATTGATCACGACGAAATGCTCGACGATTTTTGCGCGGGATTTCAGTACGAACTCACGCCAGGACAGGCAAACGCGTGGCTCGATGTTTCCCGTGACATGGAATCTGTGCAGCCGATGGATCGGTTGGTTTGTGGTGACGTCGGTTTCGGAAAAACAGAAATTGCGATGCGTGCCGCGTTCAAAGCGTTTCGTTCCGGAATGCAGGCGGCGATTTTGGCGCCGATCACGATTTTGGCGGAGCAGCATTTTCAATCTTTCAAAAAACGAGTTGCCGACAAAAGTTACGGCGTGCGCGTCGAACTTCTCTCTCGATTTCAGTCTGCGGCCGAACAGAAAAAAATTCTACGCGGAATGGAATTGGGAACGGTGGACATCGTGATCGGAACGCACCGAATTTTATCCGAAGACATCAAATTTAAAAATATCGGACTGCTCGTGGTCGATGAGGAGCAGCGATTTGGCGTCAAACAAAAAGAACAGCTTAAAAAAATTCGAACAGGCGTGGACGTGTTGACGATGACCGCGACGCCGATTCCGCGGACGCTCAATTTTGCGCTCAACAAATTGAAAGATATTTCTACGATCACCACGCCGCCGCCCGGGCGACTTCCGATCGTCACCGAAGTGCGAAAATATAATTTGAATCTGATCCGCGAACGAATTTTATTCGAACTTGAGCGCGGCGGGCAGGTGTATTTTCTCCACAACGAAGTGCGAACGATCGAGGGACAAGCGCAACAATTGCGAACGTTGCTCCCGGAGGCGAAAATTTTGGTGGCGCACGGACAGCTCAAACCGGAAGATCTTGAACAGCGCGTGCGTGCGTTCAAAAACGGCGAAGCCGACGTGCTCGTCGCGTCCACAATTATTGAAAATGGAATCGATCTGCCGCGGGCAAATACGCTGCTGGTCAACCGTGCGGAAAAATTTGGACTTTCGCAATTGTACCAACTTCGCGGTCGCGTCGGGCGTTCGCGGACGCAGGCGTACTCGTATTTTTTGTACCACGGACAAAAACTCGCGCTCGAATCCAAAAAACGATTGCGCGCGATCGTCGAAGCCAGCGAGCTCGGTTCTGGTTTTCAAATCGCGATGCGCGATCTCGAAATCCGCGGCGCGGGAGAAGTTCTCGGCGTGAATCAGGCTGGCGCGATCAAAAATGTTGGCGTGTCACATTTTATGCGGATGCTCGCAAAAACGGTCGACGAAATGAAATCCGGCGAAGTTTCCTCCGATCTGGTCGAAGAAGAAAATATCACCGTCGAAATTCCGCTGTCGGCGTACATTCCGGCAGAATTTATTCCGAACGAAAACGAAAAAATTCAGGTGTACCAGGAACTTGCCGCGGCGGAAAATTTTGAAAATCTTGAAGATCTCAAACACGAACTTCGCCAGGATTACGGACATTTTCCGCAGCCGGTCGAAAATCTCTGTCACGTGATTGCGCTCAAACTTTTTTTGCGCGACGCAAATCTGGAAGGCGTAAAAATTCACCGACTTTCGCACAAATCGTACGAAGTTGTTTTGCGGATGGGAAAAAATTTCGATGCGGCGCAGGTTTTCAATCTCGTTCAAAAATCAACGCGACAGTGGACGGTGACAGCGAACGCGCTGAAACTCAAACTCGAAAAATTGTCCGTCAACTGGTACGAACATTTGGTCGCGGAAGTGCAGTTGCTGCGTGCGGAGAAAAAAGTTTCGAAAAAATAAAAAAAGCCGAGAAAATAAATTGTCGGCTTTTTTCGATCAGTTTTTTTCTGGAACTTGCTTGTTTTTTTGTTCGGCTTGCTTCTTTTTAATTTCGGCGTTTCTTTTTTCAACGCGGGTTTGAAAATCGGATTTTTTTTCAGATTTTTCTTTTTGGGCAGTCGTACGTTCTTTTTCTGCTTCCTTTTTAATTCCATCCCGAAGGATGCGTATTCGAATTATTGCTCCGATGAAAAAGATCAAAAACCAGCAACTGAAAACATCATTTTTGAAGTACTCAATTGCTTCTTTTGCAAATAAAAAGCATCCGATCACGAGAAAGATCAAACGAGCTAACTCGTACAAGTTTATTGATTGTTCTTTTTTTCTTTTGCTGCCATTTCATCCAGCACTTCTTTTTGTTTTTCCATAACTTTTTTTTTAAATTATTTAATTGAGTCGATCCTGAATTTTTTTTCAAAAACCCAAAACCGACCCAATCAACGTTCCAGAAATTTCAAAGATCGATGTTTCAACGACTCAAAAAAAAGGTCATCGAAAACTAGGATCAAAATACATCTTTTGCCTAAAAAGTCAAATTTATTTTATCCCCAAATCTTTTTTTAGTGCGTGGATGTGTCGTGCGGTCGGAGAATCTTTTCGCGCGAGATCTTTTATTTTTCGCACGCCGTGCATGATTGTGGTGTGATTTTTTCCGCCAAAATCTGCTCCGATCGCTTCGTAGCTCATTTTCAAAACGTCTTTGCACAGCAGCCACGCGATTTGTCGTGGAAATACGATTTCTTTTTTTCTCGAAATTCCGAGCAGTTCCGTCGCGGGAATCTGAAAATATTCGCTCACGATCGTGATCACTTCGTCCGTGCTGCGAGCGAGTGAGCCCATTCCGGTGATTTCCATCGATCGATCGGGATTGATTTTTCGCAGCATTTTTCCCATCGTCTGGACTGTCGGAGAAATTCCAGAAATGTCGCCCTCGGCAGCGATTTGATTCAAAATATTTTCCACTTCGCGCAGATTATTTCGCACGTTTGTCGCGATAAAATCCTGCACATCCGGCGGCAAAATAAGTTGACGTTCCTGCGCTTTTGCCTGCACGATCGCGAGTCGTGTTTCAAATTTTGGCATTTGCAAGTCTGCGAGAAGTCCCCAGCCCATCCGACTTTTGAGGCGATCGCTGATTCCGGTGAGTTCGGACGGCGGACGATCGGCCGAAAAAACAATTTGTTTGTTGAACTCAAACAGATCGTTGAATGTGTTGAAAAGTTCTTCCTGCGTTTTTTCTTTTCCCTCAAAAAATTGCACGTCGTCCAACAAAAATGCGTCGACGCGTCGGTATTTTTTTCGAAGTTCGTCCGCTTTTCGATTTTTGATCGCGTCGATAATTTCGTTCATAAACCGCTCCGATGTGATGTACAAAATTTTCGCGTTCGGATATTTCCCTCGAAGTTCGTTTGCGATTCCCTGCAGCAGATGTGTTTTTCCCAGACCGCAGCCGCCGTAAATAAAAAACGGATTGTACTTTTTTTTCTCGGTTGGTTTCGTGTCGACGATTGATTTGCACGCGGCGTGCACAAACCGATTTTCTTCGCCGACGATAAAATTTTTCAGCGTAAATTTTGGCTGCGTGATTCGTGTTTCGAGTCCGGGTTCGATTCGCGCGTCTGGACTGTTTGGAAGTTTTCGCGGCGCTTTTGGTTCGGCAAAAACCGCTGGCGTGTCTTTTTTCCCCACGGGCGTGTCGGCGAGTCCCAGTTCCACCCGAAAATATAATCGGTCGATTTCTGGCAGCACCGATTTTAAATTCGAAAGAATTACGCCGTGATATTTCGACTCGAGCCAGTTTTTGTTCATCTCGGTCGGGCAGGCGAGTACGATCGCCGTTCCAGAAATTTCAGAAACACGGATTTTTTTAAACCACGTGTGAAATTCCATCCGAGAAATTTTCCCGCTCATTTGATTCAAAGCTGCGTCCCAGACTTGCGTCTTGTCCATTTTGTGTTGTGGGGTAGGAAAATATCGGGAAGGGGGGGAGTGTTTTTACCGAAAAATTAAATCATTTCGGTCGGGACCCACGCCGATGGCGCGGATCGGAACGCCACACAAGCGCTCCAGCCCGAGAACGTAATTTTTCGCGTTCTCTGGCAAGTCTTCAAATTTCCGCACACCAGAAAGATCTTCTTCCCAGCCCGGAAATGTCTCAAATTCAAGTTCTAATTTTTGGTTCGCTTTTCGCGTTGTTGGAACGGTAAAAAGTTCTTGTCCGTCCAGTGTGTATTTTGTCACCACTTTCAATTCTGGCATTCCAGAAAGTACGTCCAGTTTTGTTAAATTAACCGTATCGACACCGGCAGTTTCGATCGAATTTCGTGTCACGACTGCATCAAACCAACCGCAACGTCGCGGACGTCCGGTGGTCGCTCCAAATTCGTGTCCGTTTTTTCGAATTAATTCACCGGTTTCGTTTTCGAGTTCACTCGGAAATGGTCCCGCTCCGACGCGCGTGCAGTACGCTTTTGCAATTCCAATCACACCGTTGATATTTTTTGGTGGAACTCCGAGTCCTGTGCACACGCCGCCGATCGAGACGGGCGAGCTCGTCACAAACGGGTACGTTCCGTGATCGATGTCGAGTTGGTGTGCTTGTGCGCCTTCGAATAAAACTTTTTTTCCGGCGGCAATTTGATCGTGCAAAAACTTTCGCGTGTCGCATAACATTGGTTTGACTTGCTCGCGGACGGCTTCGAGTGCTTCAATTTCTTTTTCTGGATCGAGATTGAGTCCGAGAAGTTTGTTGTGAAATGTACAGTTATTTTCAATTTTTTCCCGGAGCAGATCTCGGTCGAGCAAATCTTCGCATCGAATTCCGATGCGACTCACTTTGTCCGCGTACGCGGGACCGATTCCGCGACCAGTCGTTCCGATTTTTTGATCACCTTTTCGTCGTTCGAGTTCTTGGTCGATTTTTTTGTGGTACTCCATCAAGATTTGCGCGCGCAACGAAATTTTCACTCGATCGCTCACATTTGCGAGACCAGATTTTTCCAGATCGGTGATTTCTTTCAACAAATCTGGTAAATCCACAACGGTTCCATTTCCGACAACGCCGACGGTGTTTTTGTGCAAAAGTCCGGACGGCAACAAGTGGAAAACAAACTGAGTTCCGTCGACGACGATTGTGTGTCCGGCGTTTGCGCCACCCGAAAATCGACAGACAAAATCGAAGTTTCCGCTGACTGCGTCCACGAGTTTTCCTTTTCCCTCGTCGCCCCACTGGGCACCAATAATCGCAACATTTGCTCCCAGCGCTGTCAATAATTTGTGCATAATTTGTTTCGTAAAACCGGAGCCGAACCTAGATTTTTTTTCGGCCAAAGTCAACGAAAATTGTGGAAAACGTTTTGACAATTTTTGTCACCGTGGTGTCGAGAGAAATAAAGACACCTTATCATTGAAACGTTTAAATTCTCGGACGAGTTGTTTCAGTTTTGGTAAAAAATACCGTGACGATCTCATTTCGATCGCACGGAATTTTTCTCGAGTGAGTTCTCGATTTTTTCGTGCAGAATTTTCTGTCGCGAGCGCGGATACTTTTTCTCGCTGAATTTCGAATAGAGTTTCTGTTGTGGCCTGACACGAATTTAATTGTTCGAACGATTGATTTCCAGAATCCTCCGGCGCACACGCCCAAAAAATTGTTTCGCAAATTTTCCGCAAACATTCGTGGTGCACGCGCGAATCAAAAATTAATTGTTGTGCGATTTCGTTCGGATTATTTCGGTTGTCGGCGTACGCGGGCACGAGCACATTTTCATCAAAATATTTCAGTTCTTTTTCAAACAACGCGTTCGATAATTTTACAAAATTGCTGGCGTGGCAATTCGCCTCGGTGGGGATCCGCGGACAATTCAGCTCTTTTGGCGCAGCAAAAACAAATCCGTTTCCACACAGCGAAAAAAATAAAATCAATCCAAAAAAAGTTTTCACTTGCTCATTTTAAAACACGGAGAGAATGCGCACAACTTTCTTTTTTTCAAAATACTAAAAAACAATGAATAAAAAAGTTATCCACAAATAATTGTACAAAAAAGTTGCCCAAGAATAAAAAATTTGACTAGAATGGAGTCAGAACCCCCAACACAAAAAAACATGAAAAAACACATTATTACATTTGTTGCCGCGATACTTGTTTTGCCGGGCGTCGGTGCGGCGATTTCAGATGTTCCTGTTCCGGTGGATGAAGATTTGTACTACGCATCGGGAAGCGTGCAGTTGCTCGATTTAGATGGGCCGAGTGATGTGGATGCATTGTCTGGGACAGTTTTTGGAACGATCGAGGGGACCGGAACGCTGACGATCGGCGATGAATCTGGTGGGGGATTTCCACGATTGATGTTGTACGGAGGAACAACCATTGAAAATCAGAGAATTTTTGAACCGGGGATCGCTCGGGATTGGTGGACTGGGATTTTGCAAACGCCAAAAATATCACGCGTTCCTGCCAAAGAAAAAATTTCGGCTCCGTCCAGTTTTTCTTCGGTGAATAATGATTTTACGGTTTTGGGCGCGTACAGTTGGGGAGGGATGAACGAAGTTACTTCGTTTTCGCCAGACGCGTACGTTGTGTTGCCGGTTGCCGTGTCTGATTTGACGCAGGTTTGGCTCGCTTATTATTCAGAAAGTTCGGACAGTTGGTCTGTGGATGCGGACGATTCTTGTATTGTGATGGACGGATTTTGTGATTTCTCGGTTTCCTCGGTCAATGCGGTGGCGCTGGTGCGTCGCGTGTACAGCCGATGTTCAAATACACGAATTGCAAATGGATACGTTGGTGGTGTTCCGGATTGTCGCATCAAATGTGACGCAGGATTCACTCCAAATGTTGATTTGACGGGATGTGTCAGAAAAAATGGAGAAGAAGATGTTTGGTCAGCACTAAAAATGCATTCGAGTGGAAATAATCATACTGCGCGTCCAGGATATTTTCGTCTGACAGGAACAAATCATCAGACAAAAATGTACGACACGGAAGGACTTTCTGGGGCGACAAAACGAAGAATTATTATCAATAATTCTGCGGGAGCTCACAGGATGTCTGAGCCAGAACCAGAAGTACAACAACTTGATCGCGCCGGTTTTTTTAATGCCGTGCGTGAATTGCGCGCGATGCTTTGGGAAGAAAAAACGACGGATGGTCAAAATTCGAATTATTATCCCGCGCCTCCCGTGGAAGAATCGGTGGAGGAGGGCGAATTTTCTCCGACGGAAGAAGATCCTGCCGCTGCGGCGCCAGAAACTTTTGGCGAAGAAACAACAACAATGCATTCATCTGCCCCGCTTTTGCCGAGCACGGGGCCTGCTGGAATTTTTGTCGGACTGGCGGTGGCCGGATTTGGCATCATGGCGCTCTCGGCGCGCAAAAGATAGATACTCAGTTGTGGGGTTAAAAAATATCGGGAAAGAAGCGGAGAAATCCGCTTTTTTTCTATCTGAAAAAAGTTTGACAAGTTTTCCCAGAAACGTACACTGCGCCCGAATTTTCTCGTGAAAAATGAAAAAAGATATTCATCCGCAACTCCATCCTGTGATTTTTCGAGACGCTGGTGCTGGCGCCGATTTCCGTGCGTTTTCAACCGTGACTTCGGAGGAAAAAGAAACCGTTGATGGCGTCGAATATTACGTGATTCGATTGGATGTTTCTAGCGCAAGTCATCCGTTTTTTACCGGAAAACAAAAACTCGTCGACACGTCCGGACGAGTCGAGCGTTTCAAACGACAACTCAAAACTGCATCGCAGAAATAATTTTTTGTAAAAATGTCCAAAAAACCCGTCCCGTCCAAAAAACAGTGTCCATCCTCGACGCGATCTCGCCACAGCGCGTTCGTTCGTGGACAGCGCGTGAAACTTTCAAATCAAGTCGTTTTGGACAAATGCCAAAAATGCGGTGCGACAAAACGTCGACATTTCGCGTGTGAGGAATGTGGATGGTACGGTGATAAAAAAATTGTGGATGTTGCCACAAAAAATGCACCGATCCAAGAAATTAAAGCGTAAATTTTGCGATTTTTCATCGTGTGTTTTACAATTCATTTCAGAAATGACTGAAAAAAAAGAAGCTCGGCGCGAGAGTCGAATGATGGCGCTCGAAGCGCTTTTTGCGTATTTGGCGCGCGACGGAAAAATTCCGTTCGAATTAGCGCTCAAACACGTGCTGCACGAAGTGGCAGAAAAAGCTGACGATCCGTTCGCGACAAAATTATTGCACTCGGCCGTGGAAAATTTAGGAAAAATTCGTGTCGTGATTCGCGCGTACGCACCAGATTTTCCGTTTGAAAAAATTGCTCCGATCAATCGTGCGATTTTAATTCTTGGGATTTCAGAAATGAAATTTCTTGGAACGCCGCCGATCGTCGTGATCAACGAGTACGTCGAACTTTCCAAAACATTCGGCGAGGAAAAATCAGCGCCGTTTGTCAACGCCGTGCTTGATTCTTTTCGAAAAAATGTTGGATTGAAACAGGAGAAAAAATGAACGAACTTTTTGCCGATCTCGGAATCAAAATTTTATCCGACCAGGAATCCATTTTCCGCGAAGCGTTCACGCATCGTTCCGCGGTCAACGAGGATTCCGGGCTCACGCACCACAACGAGCGACTCGAATTTCTCGGCGACGCGGTACTCGAAATGGTTGCAACGAGTTTTTTGTACAAAAAATTTGATCAACGTCCAGAGGGAGAATTGACGGATTTGCGTTCGGCGCTCGTGTGCGGCGAACATCTCGCGCAGGTTTCGCGGCGACTCAATTTTGGAAAACATCTCATTTTGTCTCACGGAGAAGCAAAATCCGGCGGAGCAGAAAAAACGTATTTGCTCGCAAATTTAGCAGAATCGGTGATCGGCGCGATTTTTCTCACACACGGTTTGACGGCTGCGTCGCGATTTATTCACCAGCACGTTTTGATCGATTTGGACGATATTTTGACCAGCGGTGCGTACCGAGACGCGAAATCTGAATTTCAAGAGCTGACACAGGGAACGCTCGGAATTACGCCGCGGTACGATGTTTTGGAAGAATCGGGAAAAGATCATGAAAAAACTTTTGTGATGGGCGCGTACCTCGAAGACAAAAAAGTTGGCGAAGGGGAAGGTGGATCCAAAAAAGAAGCGCAAACGGAAGCGGCGGCCGCCGCGCTGCGAAAAAAAGAAACGTGGCTGACGTCGTGACGTTGATTTTCCCCTAAAAATCAGTACCGTGCGGGCAATGACAGAAATGATTTATTTCGGTTTTTTCATTTTTCTCGCGACGCTGACGCTCGGTGCGTTCCGGCTCGGAAAAGAATATTTGTACGGTTTGATCGCGGCGCTCGCGATTTTGATGAATATTTTTGTTTTGAAACCGTTTGAAATTTTCGGATTCACGACGTACGGCGGCAACATTTTGTACGGCTGCATCTTTTTTGCGACGGATCTTTTGAACGAACATTTCGGTAAAAAAGCAGCGCTCCGCGGCGTCGGAGTCGGATTTCTCGCGCTGGCGGCGTACGTTTTTTCTTCGCAATTTTATCTGCATTTGCCGACAAATTTTTCTGTCGATGGTGCAGAAAATGTGCAAAACGCGCTCGCGATAATTTTCACTCCGGCGTGGGGAATTTTGGTGGCGAGTTTGTCCGCGTTCGCGATTTCCAATTTGCTTGACATCCACGTGTACGACTGGATTCACCAGCGTACCGGAAAAAAACTTCTCTGGCTTCGAAACAACGCGTCGACTTTCGTTTCCCAATTTTTGGACACGGTGGTTTTTAGCACGATCGCGGCGGCGTTTGGAATTTTTGACTGGAAAATTGTGCCGGAAGTGATTTTATTCGCGTATATTTTCAAACTCGCGATCGCGGCGCTCGACACGCCATTTTTGTACCTGTCGCGACTGATTAAAAAAAATGACTAATTTTTTCACCGTTCAAAAAAAAGACAAAAACTCGCGCGCCCGGGCGGGCGTGATTCACACGGCGCACGGAGATTTGCAAACGCCGTGTTTGATGACGGTCGGAACAAAAGCCACGGTCAAAACTTTGACGCCGGCGGATTTGAAAAAAATTGGCGTCGGCTGCGTGCTCTGCAACACGTACCATTTGCATTTGAATCCCGGCGAAGATTTGGTTGCGCGTGCGGGCGGACTGCACAAATTTATGAATTGGGACGGCCCGATGTTTACAGACTCGGGAGGATTTCAGGTTTTTTCGATGGGACACGGCACCGTTTCCGATGAAATAAAATCCCGCGAACGCCGACATTCAAAAAGTCGCGTGCTCGAAATTTCAGAATCCGGCGTGCGGTTTCGGTCGTACCTCGACGGTGCAGAAAAAATTCTCAGTCCTGAGATTTCCATTCAAATTCAAAATAAACTCGGCGCGGACATGATCGCTGCATTTGACGAGTGCACGCCGTTTCACGTCGATAAAAATTACACGCGCAATTCGATGGAAATGACGCACCGGTGGCTCGATCGCTGCATTTTTGAACACGAAAATTTGAAATCGCCGACGAAACTTTTCGGAATTATTCAGGGTGGAATTTATCCGGATTTGCGCGAGATCGCGACCGATTTCGTCGAAAAATCAAACACGCCAGGAATTTGCATCGGCGGAAGTTTGGGGCAAAATAAATCGCAAATGTACGACGTCGTGGAAATGGTGATGGCGCGGATTTCTCCCGAAAAACCGGTGCATCTTTTGGGAATCGGCGATCTCGACGATTTGGTTCGCGGCGTGGAGCGGGGAATCGACACGTTCGATTGCGTGACGCCGACACGAAATGCGCGACACGGACTTCTTTTTTCCTCCGAATTTCCGGACAAAAAACTTCGGATCACAAATTCAGAATTTCGAGAAAATTTTTCTCCGATCGACAAAAATTGCGACTGCGAGGTGTGCCAAAATTTCACGCGCGCGTACGTCAATTATCTTTTTCGCGCGAACGAATATTTGGGGATTCGGTTGGCGACGCACCACAACGTACATTTTATCCAGAATTTTGTTCGCAAAATGCGCGAGTCGATTTTGACCGATCAGTTTGAGAAATTCAAAACGGAGTGGGGATTTTGAGTTTTCCAGCATTTTTTCTATTTTTTCCACAAATTCCAACAAGGCTCCGGGTTTGATGATTTTTATTTTCTCTTTTAAAAAAGATCCCCAGCCGGGGACCCTTTTTTACGTAATATTTTTCCTTTCTTATTCAAGACTTTCTTGTTGTTGAATGAGGCGAGCAACAACCTCTGCAAACATTTCACGAGTCATTCCATCGGATAAACTTATATCTTCTTCGTTGAGAAGTTCGTTGTCCAATGCGTATTGTAGGTAGGGCGCGAACCAGGCACTTTCGTCAATTCCATCTGGTAAGTCGGTGACGTCATAATCAGTAAGATCAATTCCAAAACTTTCGAATGAAATTTTCAATAATTCTGCATGATTTACTGTGTTTCCGGGCTTGAATGTTCCATCGCTGTATCCTTTTACAAATCCTCGACTTTTCGCGGCATTGACGTATCCAGCATACCACGCATCTTTATCGATATCGCTAAAGTCAGTTTCACCCGATTCTGGATCAATTCCGAGTGATTCGAGTAAAACTTTCAATGATTCTGCACGGTTTATTGGGTTTTCTGCACCAAAAGAGCCATCAGAATATCCTTCCATGATTCCCCGTTGTTGCAAAAAACTTATGAGCTCAGGATTTTCCATATCATTTTCATCTGTGAACTGTTTTTTTGTTTTGAGTTGTCCTGTGAATTTTGAATAGTTTTTTCCTTGGAGTGCTTTCCGTGTGAGATTTCGGGTTTGTTTTTGAGTGCGATTTTGTTGTCCAACTTTTTCACTTTCATCTCGTTCGGGCCGATTTTCTTCCCTATATTCTTCTTTTTCCGCGTCGGTCATTTCGTCCCAATCATTAGGAAGATCTTCCATATTCGGTGGTGTTCCATCCATCTGTCCGCCTTCTCTTTGTCCTCCACCTTCAGGTGCTCCTTCCGGTTTGTTTTCCTCCATATACGCTTGTTGTTCTGATTCTGTCATGTCATCCCAGCCATCAGGAAGTTCTAGTTGTGGTCGCCCCCCCGGACCTTTCATATCAGAATTTTGTCCTCCGGGACCGCGTGCAACGATTTGATTTTGGGAGTTTTTTGAAATATCGTTTTCCCAAAAGGCAGACGCAGAACTTACAAATAAAAGTAGACTTAGTGCGCTGGTTAGCGTTGTAATGGAAACGACTTTGGCTGTTTTCATTTGTTATAATTTTTAGAAAAATAAGAGAGCCATGAGTAGGTACGCGAAAAAAAAGAAAAAATTTCAGAAAAAATGTGAAAGAATTTTTTTATTCTTGCGTATACTTCCTTGGATGAACAAAAAAATCATCGGATTCGGAATTGGGATTTGTGCGGTTTCAGTTGTTGCTGGAGCGTTTCATTTTTTTTTAAAAGATGACAAAACATCATCACAGCATTTTTCATCGGAAAAATTTTTACGTGAAATGACAAAAGAACCAGATCTCATGGGAGAATTTCAGCGAATAGAAGGCGACTTTTTAGTTTTAAAACCATTGGATAGAATGGCATCTCCTTTTAAGGGACACTCTCGGAAAGAGATTCGAGAAAAAATGCATACATTTTCAGAAGAAGAAAGAAACGCAAGGAGAGAGGAAATGAGGAAGTTTATTGAAGAATCAGAAGAAATTTCGATTCCATTATCTGCAGGGGTGAAGGTTTTGAAGCAGGATCGGTCGGTTCAGATTTTAGAAATTTTGGAAAAAACACCGATTGGTCTCTGGAAAAATGAAGAAGGGTTTGTAGAGAAGATTCTTCTCTTGGAACGAAAAAATCGTGATTTGAATGTACCTAAATGAGCAAAAATGTAACGGCATCGATTTTACAAGAAAGTAAAAAAACAAAACAAAAAAGTCGATTGTGGTGGATTATATTGATGGCGATTGTTGTTTTGGTGGGAGTAGTTTATTTCTTGTTTTTTACTGATTCGGCCATCGAGGAGAAGGTTGCTGTGGCGGAAGTTATTTCGCCAACAAATGGAGATTTACGTGTTTCGATTGAGTCGGATGGAACGATAATTAATCCAAATATTATTGATTTGTCCTTTTTGATAAGTGGAACGCTAGATATAATTAATGTAGTAGAGGGGGACCGGGTTGAGATGGGAGAAGAATTGGCAGTATTGGATACTCGGGATCTGGAATTTGATTTGAGATCAGCCGAAAGTTCTCTGCAGATTGCGTATGCGAATTATAAAGCAAAGACAGCGATGTTGACGGACACACAGGTGAAAGAATTGGAAAATAGTTTGGCGTCACAACAGGATGAGCTTGATTCAATTACAAGGGGGGTTGATCAGGATTTGCAACAAGCATTGGATTTGGGCGTGGTGGATTTGGAGGTGGTATTTCCGACATTGGAAACGGCATTACAGATGGTTGATTCGATTTTACTGGAAGACGTGAGTTATTCGGATAACAATCAGGTATTGTCGGCGACGAATGATTCTATTGGGGTTTATCGTGCGAAAAATTTGTATAAAGATGCGAGAAGGAATTTTGATGAGCTGGAGAATAGTTACCGTGAACGAGTGCAAATTAGTGATTCGGAGGTTTCGAATATGTTACGGAAGACTCAAGCATTGGCACAGGAAATTCAGGATTTGATAGACCAGATGGTTGCGAGTTTGCGGACAGCGATGGCGACATCAAAGATTTCTCAGTCAAAAATTGACTCTGTGCGAAGTGAGATTAACTCGATGAATTCGAAAGTGTTGTCGGAAGTGACATCACTGACATCTACAATTCAGCGAATTGAGTCAGCCTATCTAAACCAGCAGAGTAAGATTGTGACGGCGGAGAATTCAATTACGAAATTGGAGACACAGATGGAGACAGCCATTGAGTCAGTGGAGGAAAAAGAAATTTCGAAACAGACTTCATTATCTGTTTTGTCAGCGCAGATCACACAAGCCCAGATTAAGGTGGATAAAGCGAAATATAATTTAGAGTTAGCTAAGTTGTCTTCACCAATTTCTGGAGAAATTATTCAGTTAAATGGAAACGAGGGCGAGGCAATTAAGATTGAGTCAACGAGTTCTGATACGGCGTTTATAAAGATTCTTTCGGACTCAAACTTCACGACGGAAGTTTATATCGCACGCGAAAAACTCAGGAGCTTGCTCCTGAGATGGAAAGCGTATA
>JABGQW010000029.1:0-6963 GCA_018648585.1 bacterium
CTGTGTTTGAACATGTTTGCAGGTTATTTGATGATAATCTGCTAGTCAAGAGCCATAAAAATATGCTGTTGGCGTTTCGAAGACGGATGTTAGGAGAGGAGGAATCAGAAGCGGAATTAGTAAAGGATCTTTCTTTTTTGGCGTATCATCATGCGGATATTGCTAAATTTATTGCAAATGGATGGAAATTTACTGACGAAACTCGTGGAAATATTAACTCCATAATTTATCCTGATCGTGAGCCGCAAAAAATGACTGCCTCCGTAGAATCTCCGGAGCAGGCTTTTTTGGTGCGATTTTTGGGAAAGAAGTACGGAATCACGCATCTTGATCATTTGGTTCACGGTGTGGACATAAATGACGAGCTGCAGGAAGAAAATAACAATGAACAATGAAGCCCGAAGAAAATTTGGCGTCAGAAAGCAACGATCTTTCAAAAATGATCACGGCGTTTGAGGACAACGGAGACGGCGGAATCCGCTCAGAAGGGACGCAGGGGCTGCAGACAGAAGGACAAGCGCTGCTGGAACAAAAAGAGAAACTCGAACAGCAGATTCAAAAACAAAAAGAATGGCTCGAAAAATCAAAACCAGGTATGCAAGAAATGCACCAAAAAATTGAAGATTTGAAAAAAGAAAAACAAGAACTTGCGTCGGATCCAAATATTCAACGAGAAAAGAAGATAGAAAAAGCAGAGGACAAAAACAAAGAAAAAGTCGAATTTGCGGAACAGTATTTTACCAATATGTACGAATTGCAGGTGAAACCTTGGCAAGGACGGATGCAAGGGGGAAGTGAATCAGCGGTGCAGTTTGTAAAAGATATATTATTCCTTGGATATCAGTTTGTTGATACATCTATGTTTGTTTATAACGATTGGAAATACAATGAATCGATTAAAGGAAATATGAAATTAATCACGGAGAGAAAGAAGAATGATTGTGCGATACAATATAGTGCCTCCAAGCCAATTTCAGAAATGAATTATATAATCGGTTTTTTAAAACTAAATTACGGAATTGACAATATTGATCATTTTATTCGGGGATACGATATTAATGCAGAACTGAAAAAGTAATTTTCACTTCCACGACAATATTTTCGCCCGAAACGCGAGCGGAGTTCCGCCGATTGTTTTCTGTGTGCCTCCCTGCGGTGAGTTTTGCAGCCAGCGGAGGCAGTCGTCGATTTCGGACGAACTCGGAATTTGGCGCGCGATTTTTCGCAAAAATTCTGTCTGCAAAATTTCCGGCAGCGCGAGAAAATTTGTGAGCAAAATTTTGTTTTCCGAAATTTCCGGAAGTTTTGTTTCCAAAAAATTCGCAGCCGCTCCAAAAATTTTCGATTCTGCGACGCAGACTTTTTCCAGATTGGGAGTGACTTTTCGCAGCACCGGGAGAATCTCGTGCCGAATTAAATTTCGTTCAAAATTTGTGTTCAAGTTTGAAAAATCCTCGCACCAGCTCAGTTTTTTCGCGCGCGCGTATTTTTCAATTTCCGATTTTGAAATTTCCCAGAACGGTTTTGTCGAAATTTCAAAAGGAGAAAGTCCGGACACGCCGCAGCCTTTCGTGAGCCGCCAGATCATCGTTTCGGCCAGATCGGTGGCGTGGTGCGCAGTCAGCGCGCGCGTGGCGCCAAATTTTTTCAGCACGTCAGTTTTGCACTTTTCGCGTTCGGCTCGCCACCAGCTTTCCTGGTTTTTTTGCGGGAGTTTTGCAAGTTTTTGTACAAAAAATTTGATCGAAAGTTTTTTGCACATTTTTTCCACAAAAATTTGTTCCGCGTCGCACGCAGCGCGCGTTTTGTGATTCACGTGCAGGATTGCGAGATTTTCCGATTTCAAAAATTTCGCCGCCACGTGCAACAGCACGGTCGAATCCACGCCGCCAGAAATCATCAGCACGATTTTTTTTTCGGCGAGCGATTCCCGCGCGATAAAATTTTGAAATGCCGATTCCACCAAATTTTTCATTTTTAATTTTGCAGATCCGTGCTGCCAAAACCGCCGCGCGAATTTTCAGCCGGCGATTCGTGTTCGTCAAAATCGGCAATTTCCACGCGCACAAAAAGTCCCTGCGCAATTTTTTCTCCGCGATCGACGATGACCGTTTCCTCCGAAAAATTTAAAACCTGAATCAAAATTTCATCTTTTTTTCCACAAAAATCCTGATCGATCAATCCCGGAGAATTCGGCACCAGCAGCGACTTTTTTCGAAAAAGTGAACTGCGCGGCAAAATCAGCAGCGCGAGATTTGGCGGACACTCGACGATCACATTTCCCGGAACAAATCCAGCGGCGCGCGGCGCGATTTCTGTCCGTTCTCGCGCGACAAAATCGAACGCAAAACTGCCGGGAGTTTCGTACCGCGGGAGCGGCAAGTCTTTGTTGATGCGGTGGATGGGGATTTTCATTTTTTTGTCGTTTCGGATTCGTTTCAAAATCCTGAAACAAATTCAGAATGACAGTACTTTTTTGAAGGAAAATTTCAACTCACTGTATTTTGGTAGCATTTTTCGCACAAAACTTTTTCCGGACGATCGGGAGAAAAAGTTGTACAAATTTCTTGTTCGCAGTTTGCACATTTTCGAGAAAAAAGTTCCCGTGGATTTCGCAATTTCATCCGAGAAAAATGTCGACAATCTGGGCATTTCTGCGGAATCGGGAGCGACATTTTTTTGTAAAATTCCAGCTCGCCCGTTTGAATTTTGTAATTTTTTCCACAGGTTTTGCACGCGAGAATTTCTGAACAAATTTTTTGATCAACCTTGGAAATATTTTCTGGAATTTTAAATCCTCCTAAATTCTCCTTTAAAAAGGAGGACTTTTTTTCCCCATTTTTGCGGGAGGACTGCGGTTTCTCCGGATCTCGCCACCGCCAGCCGCGCGCCAAAACTTCGAATTTTTCGAGCGGAAAATATTCCTGCGCGACGGTTTCGTTGTACGCGAACGGAGAAATTTCAATCGGGAAAAACTCGCCCCACTCGCCGGTTTCTCGCATTTTTTGAACAATTTTTGTGCGCAACTTTTCAAATTCTTCCGGCGAATATTTTTTGTTCAAAATGCAGTTTTCAAATCCGTCCATTCCGACGCAGCCGAACGAATTTTTTGTGTTGCGGCAGGTCGAGCAGTACGTGATTTTTTGGCAACCGTCCCAGCACCAGTGCGAAAATCGCGCGTCCTGCAACCGGTGAAATCCGCACATTTCGTAGATCAGTTCGCTGAATTCGCCCATGTCCGCGTCCTGGCAGGTTTTGCATTTTTCCGCCGAAGTGACAAATCGCAGATCTTCCGAATCCAAAACATTGAAAATGTGGCTGCAGTTTTTCGAGTGCGAAACGTGATCGCCGACCACATTTTCGTTCGCCACGCCGATCAGATTTTTTCTCGGTGCGGTGCGTTTTATTTTTTCAAATTCGGTAAAAAATTCTGTCAAATTTTCAAGATTGTCGATCGGCCATTTTTTTTTCCACTCAAAATATTCGTCGCGCGTGCACGGCCGATTCAAAATTTGAAATTCGGCGTTCCGAATTCCAGCGCACAAAAAACAATCGTGGCTGTTTCGCACGTCAAAACAAAAATTTAAATCCTGCGAATTTGCGCAGTTTTGACAAAAAAGACACTGGTACAAATTTTCAGAATCTACGGATTCGTAGCACAATTCGGATTTCCATAAATCGAGCGAGTCGACACAATCTTTGCTGCGCTCCGGGCGGCCGTACAAACAATCTTCGCAGCCGAGCGATCCAAAAATTAAGTAGCAATTTTTCGAATCTCCGACGAGATTGCAGTACTCCGAATTTTCGTTTCGCGCGTTGATCAGCGACAGTCGTGGCACGGCATTTTGAAGTTTTTGAAATTGTGGAAAAAACTTTTGAGAAAAATCAAAATCGCGCCCAAAATCCGTCGCGTTCCATTTTTCTGAAAACCAGCAGTCGGGACAAAAAACCGGAAATGGCGCGTCCGCTGGGTACATCGCGATAATTTTTTTCTGACACAAATCACATTTTCTCCGGTACAAATTCCGCTCGTTGCGCCACGCGAGTCGTCGTCGCTGCCGCTCGTCCGGACACAATTTTGGCAACGGAACTTCCATTTTCTCGTAAAATTTCAAATCCGCGTCCGTGATTTCAAATTCTTTTTTCGAAATCGCGCACACTTTTTTCATCGCAGAAAAAGTAGCATTTTCCTCAAAATCTGGCAAAATTCCGGGCGATGAGACAGATTTTTTGGCTGGCGCTGTGTGCAGTTTTTTTCTCCGGAATTGCGATCGCGCAGGATGCGGCGGTTTCAGATCTGGCGACGAATCTTGAATTTGAAAATACGGAAACGGCGGCATTAAAAAATTCTTCGGAAAAATCAGAAATTGTGCAGCCGATGCGCATTTTGCCTGAAATAAAATTTGATCCGTTTATCGTTCCGGGGCAAGAAATTGTTTTTGATGCGTCGGGGACGGAGTTGCTCAAAAATGAGGAATTGGGAGATGCGAGGTTTTGGTGGAATTTTGGCGACGGTGCGCGCGAAACGTACGGCGAAGTTGTTTCGCACACGTTTTCCACACCCGGGCGCTACGAAGTTCGGTTGTCCGTGCGACAGGATCCGATTCGCACGTGGAAAACAATTTCTGTCACGGTGTACACCGAAAAAGCAGTTTTGGTTACGGACACTGGAGATGATGTGCAGCAGTTTATCGAGCAGGCGGGCGATCAGGGAATTTGGTTGCAGACGATTCCGTTTTCAAAATCAGAAACGGGAATTTCAGCGGATGCAGAATTTGCGCGCCGGTTGCAGGAAAATCTTGGATTTTTTCACGACGCGAAACTTATTATTTTCAAAACGCGTTCGGCAAACGCATTTCAAAATTTCGCGCAGTGGTGGCAAAAAATTTCGTCGGAAACACAATTTTCTGTCGCGGAAAAATGTTGGGTGCAGATTTCTGACGGATCGCTCGATCAGACGGGAAAATTATTGCAGCCGACATTTCAAATTTTAGAGCCGCAGTCGATTTTGCTCACGCGCCCAGAAGCGCTGGATTTATTATTTCAGGATCCGCACCCAGAAGTTTCCGATCAGCTCAAAATGCGCGCGATCGAATTTCAGCTCGTGGATGACCGCGCCACGACGTGGTTGCCGTTTTCGCGATTGGTGACGTATTTTGTCTCGCACGGGATTTCTCAAAATGTTTTATTTTTGCTGCTGGCGGTTCCGTTCGTGACTTTTGTGATCGCGTTTTTTCGCCAATTTGTTGGACTGCGGACGTTCGGAGTTTTTGCTCCGCTGATGTTGACGCTGAGTTTTGTTTTGCTCGGGCTGAATTTTGGATTTGTTGTTTTTGCGGTGGTGATGGTTGTGAGTTATTTGATTCGATTGCTTTTTAATCGCGTCGAATTGTTGTACGTGCCGCGCGTGTCGTTGCTGTTGTCGACGCTGTCGTTGTCGTTTTTTCTGGTGCTCGGGCTGGCGGTGTATTTCAAAAGTTCCGTCAATCTCACGCTGGCGGTTTTTCCGATGCTGGTGATGGCGACGATTTCTGAAAAATTTCTTTCTGCGCAGTCGGAGGACGGAATTCGTTCGGCGGCGATCGTCACGGGCGAAACCGTTTTGGTGGCGTTGCTGGCATTCTTTTTCATCGAGTGGTCGTGGATGGAAAACGCCATTCTGTCGATTCCTGAGTTTATTCTCGCGCCGATTTTTGGAAATATTTGGCTCGGGAAATTTACGGGGTTGCGACTGTCGGAGTACTTCAAATTTGCGGCGTTGTTTCGAGAAGATAATACTGAAGAATAAAAAAAGTGTTCAATGATTTTCTCCAAAAAATCTCGGCAAATCCTCGGAATGAACGCGCGAAATTTACACTACATTGCGCGGTACAATTCGCACGCGGACAAAAAATTTGCTGACAATAAAATTTTTACAAAAAGATTCCTCGAATCTCGCGGGATCGGTGTTGCCAAACTTTTTCACGTGGTGCGCCGACACACAGAATTGACGCAAGAATTTTTTACGGCGCTGCCGGATTCTTTTGTGCTCAAACCAAATCACGGGTTTGGAGGCGGTGGAATTTTGGTCATCACCGAGCAACGCAAAAATTTTTGGTACACGTCGAGCGGGACGCGATTTTCGTCGGACGATCTTTTTCGGCACTGCATCGATATTCTCGATGGAAAATATTCGATTTCTGGCGTTCGTGATTCTGTGATTTTCGAAGAACGTCTCGAGCCGCACGCGGATTTGTTTCGTTTGACGGAGGCGGGATTGTGCGACATTCGAGTGATTGTTTTCAATTCCGTGCCGGTGATGGCGATGCTCCGCGTTCCGACGCACGAATCTGACGGAAAAGCGAACATGGAACTCGGCGCGTACGGGATGGGAATTGATCTCGGAACCGGCAAAACGATTGGTGCGGCGTACCATTCTCGGTTTTTGAAAAGATTGCCAAACGGCGAGCCGGCGGTCGGATTTCAGATTCCATTTTGGGATGAAATTTTGCATTCCTCGGCGAAAATTCAGCGTGCCACAAAAATCGGATATTTGGGCGTTGATTTCGTCGTGACAAAAACGGGCGTCAAAGTTTTGGAGCTGAACGCGCGAGCGGGTTTGAAAATTCAAATTGCAAATCGGATTCCGCTGAAACCGCGGCTGCGAAAAGTGATTGATCTCAAAATTCATAATTCGGAGGAAGCGGTGAACGTGACGAAAACGCTTTTTTCCCGAAAAATTCAGGAGGAACCGTCCGAGCTGCGGCCGGTCATCGGAATTCGCGAAAACGTGATTCTCAACATTGAACCGCCAGAAAATGTGGTGGCAAAAATCGATCTGCACGCGCAGGAAAATATTATTTCCCACGAATTTCGAGACGAAATTTCAGGCGTGCTCGATCTGACGATTCAGGGTATTCGAAAAAAATTGCCAGTCAAAAAAGGCGACGTTTTGGACGCGGATCTCGTTTTGGCGGGAAAATT
>JABGQW010000029.1:7063-8801 GCA_018648585.1 bacterium
GCGGTCACGGAGGGGCGGTACCGGACGGCGGTGACTTTTCTCAAAAAAAATCTGGAAATCGCGCCGGATGAAAGTGAAGAACTCGATTCTCGCGCGGCGATCGAGCGGATGGAAGAATATCTCGCCGCGCACAAATTGTCGCACTGGAAAATTAAAATTTTGGAGGATTCGGTTGCCGATGTGCAGGTGACAAAAAAAGGATCTATTTTATTGAAAAAAGACGCGCAGTTCAAAAAAAACAGACTTGAGGCGCTTTTGGTGCACGAAATTGGGACGCACGTTTTTCGAAATGAAAATGGAAAATTACAGCCGTTCCAGATTTTTCGTCGCGGGACGGCCGGATATTTGCAAACAGAAGAAGGGCTCGCAGTGCACAACCAGAATGTTTTGGGACTGGAACTGGGTGAAAAATATCTCACGCCGGCGTTGTTGATGGTGGCGATTTTTCTTGCGGGAAAAATGTCGTTCCGCGACTTGTTCGATTTTCTCCGGAACACGTACGAAATTTCGGACGATTTGGCGTGGAAACTCTGTTTGAAATCAAAACGCGGCGTGGCAAATAATTCAACTTCTGGTGCGTTCACAAAAGATTCAATTTATTTTCGTGGTGAGCGGGACGTGCAACGTTTTCTCAAAGACGGAGGAACGATCGATCAGTTGTACGTGGGAAAAATCACCACGGGTGATCTCAAAATTCTCAAGAAATTTGAAGACCTCAAGCCAGCGAAGTTTTTGCCGTGATTTTTCACATTTTCTCCGGCAGCTGAAATCCGAGAATTTCAATTCCGCGTTCGAGCACGTCGAGCACTTTTTTCGCAAGCTGCAGTCGTGCGGCGCGCAGATTTTCATCGTCCGCGCTGATCACCGAATTGTTCGCATAAAAACTCGACCAGTCCTGCGCGAGCTCCATCAAAAAAGTTACAACTCCCGTCGGATTCATTGTCTCGGCGGCGCGATCGATGACTTTTTCAAATTCCAAAATTTTCACGCCGAGCGGTTTTTCTGCGTTTCCAAAAAATTTCGAAAAATCCCCGTTCGGAATTTCTCCGGCTTTTTTTAAAATCGACTGAATTCGCACGCCTGCGTACTGCAAATACGGCCCGGTCGCGCCTTCGAATTGGATCGATTTTTTCGCGTCGAACGTGATTGATTTTCGGGGAGAAGTGGACAGCAGGAAAAATTTCCACGCGCCGTCTTGAATTTTTTCCGCAACGGCGTCGATTTCCGTGTCCGGCCAGTCGTCGTGCCGCGTTCGAATTTCTTCGGTGGCGAGATTTTTCAGTTCGTCCATCAAATTGTCCGCGTCGACGACATTTCCTTCGCGGGATTTCATCCGTCCGTCGGGAAGATGTACCAGCCCGTACCCGAGGTGAACACATTTTTTATTCTTGATCAGTCCGAGTTTTTCCAAACAAGAAAATAAAACTTTGAAATGATAATTTTGTTCGTCGGCGACGACGTACACGAGCAGATCCGGATCAAAATCTTTTTTGCGCGCGGCAGCGACCGCCAGATCCTGCGTCAAATAAATTGAAGTTCCGTCCGCGCGGAGCACAACTTTTTCGTCCAAATGTTCGTCGGTCAAATCGACAACGATCGCACCGTCGTCTCGTTTTTTGAAAATTCCGCGCGCGAGTCCGTCCTCGGCGATCGTTTTTCCCACTTCAAAAAATTCGGATTCGTGGTACTCTTTTTCGAAATTTATATTTTGGCGGCGGTACGTTTCCGCGTGTCCGGA
>JABGQW010000029.1:8901-23500 GCA_018648585.1 bacterium
GAACAAAATTCTTGATCAAGTTTTTTCTGCAGAAATTCGAGAATGAGATTTTCCATCGGTTGGATTTTACAAGATTTTTAAAATTTGTCAGAAAAAAAAGCGTCACGAGGACGTTTTTTATTTTTGCTGGTGCGCGGGAGAGGACTTGAACCTCCACGCCTTGCGGCACTGGTTCCTAAGACCAGCGTGTCTACCATTTCACCACCCGCGCGCGCTGCTGGGGGATTTTATCCGCGATTTCCCATCGACAATTTCGGGATTTCGCAGGATTTCATCACCGCTTCTTTTTTTAAAATCTGAGATTTTTTCAGAAAATTAAATTTTAAACTGTGGTGCTCGGGGCGGGGATCGAACCCGCACGCTCGAATCGAGCAAGAGATTTTAAGTCTCTCGTGTCTACCATTCCACCACCCGAGCTGGAGGCGCCATCCGGATTTGAACCGGAGTACAAGGCTTTGCAGGCCTCTGCGTAACCACTCCGCCATGGCGCCATGTGTTTTGTTCATTGCTCATTTTCCCACAAAACCTGTGATCTTGCGGGTTCCCAACAAAAATCTTGTTCGGAGTTTGTGTTTCAAAAAGCCTGCGGACTTTACTTATTTTTTTTCTCACTGTCTACCAAAAGTTCAAGCGAATTCATCATGGTTTCACAGTCTCCCGATGTTCCGGTTGCGGTTTCGATGCTGCAGCTGGCAAATAAAAATAAATCAGTTCCGGGCGCTGGTGCAATTTTTTGCCAAAAATCTCGTTGCGGTTCGGTGACTGAGATTTTCGCTCGGAATTGGAAAAAATCAGTACCGCGTGCCACTTCTTCAAATGAATAAAATCCATCCGCGGCCGAATTTATCAGCTCATTTATCAAACTTTCTCCAGAACCAATTTCGTGTGTCATCACAATGTTTTCGGATCCATTTCGAGCGAAAAAAGCTGCATTTACGCTGCTGGGGGCGGGGACGATTTCCCAGGATTTTGGCAGATCAAATTGCCACGTATTTTCTCCGATTTGAATCTGTTCGGATTTTATATTTTCTGCGGAGCCGGGGAGCGCGGGCGCAGAGCAGCCAACAAAAAATAACGGGAGCGACAACCATAAAATTTTTTTCATTTTTCAGAAAAAATTGTACGCTGGATGCGATGAAAATCAAAATTTGGTTTTTCGGAAAAAAGTCGGAAATTTCTGATTTTGAAAAAGAAATGCTGCGTCGAATTGGGTTTCGTGCAGAGGTAAATATTTTTCCGATTTCGCAGTCTGGGATTTCAAATCCACTGGCAGCAAAACGCGCGGAAGCCGATGTTTTTTTGAACAAAATTCCTGATCACGATTTCCTTGTCGTACTCGATGAACGTGGACATCAGTTGGATTCGGTCGGATTTTCTCGTGAATTAAAAAGATGGATTGTCGATCGTGGGGAAATTCATTTTGTCATCGGGGGGGCGCACGGACTTGATCAAAAAATTATTTCACGTGCAAATTACTTGCTCAGTTTCGGGGGGATGGTTTGGACAAGAAATTTGTTCAGAAAAATGGTGTGTGAACAAATTTACCGTGCGCTGGAAATTGACGGTGGATCAAATTTTCACAAAGAATAATTTTTGTGCTACGATTTCCGTAGATGAAAAAACAGTGGTTTCTTTTTCTGTCGGTATTTCTGTTTGTCGCGACGGCAAGTGCGTTGAATTTTGTATCGTTGGGATTGCCGCTGCGAGGACAGGCAGAACTTGTTGATGAATATCACGCGCGATTGACGCCAGAGCAGATCGAAATATATTCTTCAGTTGTGGAGGATGTGAAACGCGAAAAATGGCTCACGTCATTTATTCATTGTGAAAATATTGGAGGAACCGTGGTGGAGCGAACAAATTCAACACCGGGACAATTATTTGGAGTGTGTGTGGTTCCCTCGGGAAAAGAATGTGATTTGTGGGCGTTGTTGGAAGGAATTTGTCCGGTGGGGGATTTTCCGACCGCGGTGGATGCGGTTGATATTTTTTCAGAAACGGAAGCATTCAAAGATATGACGCCGAAAGCGAATGAATTTAAAACGAAAAAAGATGAATGGGTTGAGTCAATGACCGTGGCAGAAAAAACCACTGAAATTACAAAATATGAAACGAAAAAAGATGCGAAAAAAGCAGCTGCTGCGGCACGAAAACAAGCAAAATTGGAAGCTGAATTATTAAAAAAAGAACAACGAAAAACGGCGAAAAAAGCGAAAAAAGAAGAGAAAGCGAAGAAAAAACCAAAAAAAGAAAATGAGAAAAAGAGTGCTGCAAAAAAAGAGACAGAAAAGGGGAAAAAGAAATAATTAATTCTTCCTCAAAAACGCCTCGATAAATCCATCGAGCTCACCATCAAAAACCTTGTCTGGGTTTGTATTTTCAAAATCTGTGCGGTGATCTTTCACCAATTTGTACGGCTGGAGTGTGTACGTGCGGATTTGTGATCCGAATGAATTTTCCATTTGCTCGCCGCGCAGCTCCTCAATTTTTTCCGCATTTTGCTCGAGTTGGAGCTGGAGCAGTCGCGATTTCAAAACTTTCATCGCCGACATTTTATTTTGCAGTTGTGATTTTTCGTTTTGACACGTGACGACCAAATTCAACGGCAAATACGTTAGACGTACCGCCGAGTCAGTCGTGTTCACACTTTGTCCGCCGCAGCCACTGCTGCGAAAAACATCAACTCGCAAATCTTTTTCCTCGATTTCCAAATCGGTGTCCTGCTCGATCACCGGCAAAATTTCCACGCGCGAAAACGAAGTTTGTCTCAGATTTTTCGCGTTGAAAGGAGAAAGTCGAATCAGTCGGTGCACGCCGTGTTCCGATTTCAAAAATCCGTACGCGTTTGTTCCCGTGATTTCCAGCGTTGCGGATTTCAATCCGGAATCCGAAAACGATTCCTCCAGAATTTGCGTTTTCCAATTTTTCGTTTCCGCAAATCGCAAATACATTCGCAGCAAAATTTTCGAAAAATCCTCGGCATCTTGTCCGCCATTTCCGGTTGAAATTTTCAAAATCACATTTTTGCGATCGTGCTCGCCGGATAAAAAAAGTTCGGTTTCTGCGGCGGTGAAAATTTTCTCGATTGAATAAAATTCTTGTTCAATCTCTGAGATTTCTGTTTCATCTGAAAGTTCGACCAGCTCGGGGAGACTTTTAAGGGTGCTCGCGATTTCTTCCCATTTTTTCACAAAATCTTCTCCCGCAGCCGCGTCGCGAGAAATTTGTTTTGCGGATTCTTGATCATTCCAAAAACCCGGAGCGGACATTTTTTCTCGCAAGCTTTCGATTTCAGCGTTTTTTTTCGCGAGGTCGAGTGCAGATTCAACTTTTTCAAATTTTTTGTTTAAATCAGAGATTTTTTCGAGCAGTTCATTTTTTTCCATTATTTTGAGCGTATCAGATTTTTTAAAAAAATTCCCGCCGAAGTCGATGAGAATTTTCAGATTTTAAAAAAAATGTCAGCGTAATTTTTTTCTCAAAAATGCAGGCGTATCGATTTCATTTGCTTCTTCTTGTCCGCTACTTTCTGCGTTGAAAAATTTACGTGTCAGCGTCGAATGTCCGGGTTTTTTCTTTCCTCCTCCCGAAAATCCAGTTGCGATCACGGTGATTTTCATTTCGCCCGTGTAATTTTCGTTGATCACTGCTCCAAAAATAATATTTGCTTCGGGATCGGCGGCTTCGGTGATTGTTTTCGCCGCTTCGTCGACTTCGTACATCGACAAATCTGTTCCGCCGGTGATGTTGAACAGTACGCCTTTTGCGCCGTGAATTGATTGATCCAAAAGTGGAGATTCGATTGCTGCGCGCGCCGCATCGATGGCGCGATTTTCGCCTGCGCCGTACCCGATTCCCATCAGCGCGGTTCCTGCGTCTTTCATCACGGATCGAATATCTGCGAAATCAACGTTGATCAAACCGTGCAGCGTGATCAAATCGGCGATTCCCTGCACGCCCTGTCGCAGTACTTCGTCGACAACGCTGAACGCGTCGGTGATTGGTGTTTGCCGATCGATGATCGATAAAATTCGATCGTTTGGAATCACGATGAGTGTGTCGACATTTTTTGACAATTCTTCCAGTCCGGCTTCTGCTTTTTTTGTTCGGAGTTGTCCTTCGAATGAAAAAGGTTTCGTCACGACACCGACGGTGAGTGCGCCCAATTCTCGTGCGACTTGCGCCACGACGGGAGCTCCGCCAGTTCCGGTTCCGCCGCCGAGTCCGCAGGTCACAAAAACCATGTCGGCGCCTTTCATCGATGTTTTGAGTTCTTCGATGGATTCTTCAGCTGCGGAAGCTCCGATGTCTGGATTGGCACCAGCGCCGAGTCCGCGAGTGGCGTCGCGTCCGATGTGAACTTTTGTGTTTGCTTTTGAATGGTACAAACTTTGTGCGTCAGTGTTGATCGCAATAAATTCGACATTCATAAAATCAGAATCTGCCATTCGGTCCACGGCATTGCAGCCGCCACCGCCGATTCCGGCAACTTTCAAATTAGCGACCGGGCCGAGATCCGGTGACACTTGTTCGGAAGTGTTGGCGGACGGATCTTGATTTCCGGTGCGTCGTTTTTTTTTGTTTTGCTCGATGGCCGATTGAAGAAGGTCTTTCATTCAAACTGAAAATTATGGGATGAGTTTTCGGAAAAAATCGACAATTGAATTTCCTATATTTCCAAAATTGAAACTCAGCAACGACCGATTGGCGCCGTACCGATTTCCAAAATGAAGGAGTCCAATTGCAGTGGCAAATCCAGGATCATCAACGCGATCCGCAATTCCTTCGATTTCTTTTGGAAAACCGAGTTGCACTGGGAGTCCCAGCGTGTTGCGAGCGAGATCGACGATTCCGGGGGTTTTGACTGCTGCACCACAAAGAACGGCTCCAGCAGGGAGCATTCCCGCGCGTCCAATTTTTATAAGTTCGTCGTGAATCATCAAAAAGATTTCTTGATATCGGGCTTCGATCACACTTGCCGCGTGCTTTTTGTCCACAGAATGTGTGTCTGATTTTGAAATTTGCGACAAATCAATTTGTTCGCGTTCGTTGATTTCTTGCGGCAAACAACTGCCGTATTCAATTTTAATTTTTTCTGCGGTGTCAATCGCAGCGCGCGCGCCGATCGCCAAATCGTTGGTGACGTGTTCGCCTCCGATCGGTAAAATACACGAATAAATAACGGTTCCTTCTTCGAAAACAGCCAGATTTGTGGAGCTGGCACCAATTTCCACGAGAATGACGCCGAGTTCTTTTTGTCGTTTGTCGAGAATCGCTTCTGCGCAAGCCAGCTGCGAAGGAACGATGTCTTCGATGTCCACTCCGGCTTGGTACAAACATTTTTCCAAATTTTTTACCGCGGCGGTTTGTCCGGCGATGATGTGCGCTTCGACTTCGAGCCGAATGCCGCTCATCCCGACGGGATATCGCACGTGTCGCTGTGAATCGACGGTGAAACTTTTGGGAATGATCCGTAAAATTTCTCGATTCGCGGGCAAACTCACAGTTCGTGCGGCGTCGAGAACTCGATCGACGTCCACTTCTGAAATTTCAGAATTTGCGCCACCGATCGCGATGACTCCTTTTGAGTCGTACGTTTCGAGACTCGGTCCCGAAAAACTTATGAACGCACGATGAATCGCTTCGCCGCTCATTCGTTCGGCTTCTTCGAGCGCCGTGGTGATGTTTGCGACGGCTTCGTCCAAATCAGAAACAACGCCTTTTCGCATTCCAGCGGAGGGAGAAGTTCCGACGCCGATGACGTTGATCATCGATTTTTTGTCTTCGACGACCCCGACAACTGCGCGGATTTTTGAAGACCCGATGTCGAGCGCCGTGATCACTTTTGAGCTTGGCATTTGTTTTGAAAAGTCAATTCATCGCAAATCGTACTGGATCCATTTTTTTTGTGCAACTCTTTTTCTCGATGAAACCGCTGCTGAACTGAATTTGTGAACAATTTTATCCGCTTGGAATTTGGTGTTTTTGTCCACGGTTCGGTGAGAAAAAAAACTTCAAAAAACAAAAAATGTGTTCAGCGCGAAGCAGCATTTTTTCGTTGCTCAATCGATTTATTTTTAAAACTTGGAAAATTCGTTGTCCAAAAAGTTTTCAAAAAAGTTGCAGTTGCGGATCTGGTGCTGATTTTTCAGAATCCAAAATGTGTTCAAGATTTTTTTTCTGATCATAATTTTTGATCAACTTTTCAAATCTTCCGCTCAGCGCGTGGAATCGCATCTTTTCAAAAAATCCGAGTGTCGTTTGCGACGCGAATGCAAATTCCTGATCCCAGGAGAATTGGAGCGGAACATCGGTACAAATTTCGGCGAGTTTTTGGCAGTGTGCGATTTGATCGCGGAATTCGAGTATTTTGTTTCGCAATTTTGGCGGATTGAGTTTGTCGAGTTGTTCCCACATATTTTGAATCGAACCAAATTGTTGCAAAATTTTAGTTGTTGTTTTCGGCCCCACGCCGGGGACTCCGGCGTAATTATCAGAGCTGTCACCCGAAATCGCTTTGAAATCAATCATTTGCTTGGGATCGAGTTCGTATCGCTCGCGAACGGCTTCCGGATCAAAAAAAGTGCTGTCGCTGATTTTCCCATTTAATTTTACGAGTTGAATTTTGTCGCTCACCAACTGCGTAAAATCGAGATCGCCGCTCACAATTTTTACCGAAAAATCTTCTGTCGCTCCTTTTTTCGCCAGCGTTCCGATCAAATCATCCGATTCAAAACCGGGAAATCGGAGCGTGGGGAGCGCAAAACTTTCGACCAATTCATTCAACGGCGGAATTTGCGCATAAAAATCGTCCGGTGCCGCGGAGCGCTGCGCTTTGTATTCCGCGTCCATTTTGTGGCGAAATGTTTTTTCTTTTGTATCAAAAGTTATGACGAGCAAGTTTGGATGAAAAAAATCAATCACGTTGATCAGCGTCGAAGCGAATCCATACACCATTCCAACCGGTTTTCCGTCGAACGTTGGAACAAAGTTTTTGTTCAACCCGTGAAATGCTCGATGCATCACCGCATTTCCGTCGATCAGCACGAGTGTCTTTTCTGAATTCTTATTTTCCAACATTTTATAAAAAGAAAAAGGGGATTTGTTCGATTTTCCGCATTATTTCTGGTATCATACTCGGATTTGATCATTATTCAAATGAACACAAAAATTGCGCAACGTCCTCAGAGCACCTCGATCACTTCTCCAAAGAAAATGAAATTTACTGTCGGATCTGTTTCGCCGCTGACGTCTGGGGCGTGTGTCGCGCAGTTTTATTCGGTTGCGGAGGCGATGTGCGAGCTTGGATTTCGCGTTTTTGTTTTGGCCGAAGGGGATTCAAATGCGCAGCGTTGTTGCTTTGATCTTTTGGAAAAATATCCTGAAAATTTCGAAATTTTAGAAAGTGTTCCGGCCAGTCGAACAAAAATATTGAACGAGTCGGATGTTGTGTTTTTCCCAGCACAACCGGATAAAAAGATGTTTCAAGAAATTATTTCTCAAAAAATTGTGCCGGTGTTGCCAGAAGAATGTGGCGTCGTAAATTTTGATGCGCAACGTGAAACGGGCGAAGGATTTACGTTTGAATCTGGAAAAATCTGGTCGATGGTGGCGGCTCTGATTCGTGCGAGTGAAAATAAAAAGTTTTCGTACGATTGGAAAAATATTCAGAAAAATATTGAAAACCTGAAAGTTTAAAAACTCGCATTTGTTGCGGTTTTTTTGTTTGCGTGGTGCAAAACTTCTGGAAACTATTTTTGTACACTTTTTTTCGTCTTTAAAAATTGTGGAAAAGAAAGTCGAGAAAATCCTTTTTTCTCTTTCGTTCTCTGTCATAATTAATTGAGATGCCCCACTTATTTCGAGTTTTCAAAATCTCTTTTTTCGCCGTCGCGATGCTGTTTTCTGGTGTTGCAAGTGCGATGAGTTTTGGTGCGTTTCAAAAAGGTTTGGTGGGACACTGGAAACTTTCAGAAGAATCGGAAACGACGGTCGCGATGACGGGCGACGCGTGGCAAAATTCAACGGCGTCCGGGCGAGAGTCTGGGACGAATTATTTTTCTCAAACCGGCGACGTGATCGAAGTGACCTCCACCAGCGGAAGTTGGAACGGGGCGGGGAAAATGTTCACGACAAATCGAAAAGGAAAATACGCGGTGCGAATGAAAGTGAATCTCAACAACGGGAAATTTCGCTCCGTTTTGCATTTGTACAGCGGCGGATCGCGCGTGAATTATGACGGGACGCAGGTTCCGGTGGATTCTCTTTTTACGGCGAATCATGTCGCCGGTTTCAATCAGGGACAATTTGCAACGGCCGGAGAAATTGAAAAAATTGTAATTTTGGATCTGTCGAATGCACCAGATTTTGATGCGATTCACATTGGAATTACTTCTGAATTGGGGACGAGCTCGCCGTATTTATCGTTTGATCAAAATGATATTTGGGTGAAAGAAATTCAAAGTTCCGATTCCTCCACGAGTGATTTTTTTGGAAAATTAAACAGCGCGGTTTCGTACACCACCGATCGCAACGGAAATGCAAATGCGGCGATGGATTTTGATGGCGTAGCTGATTTGATGACAGTGGAAAATAGTGAAAATCTTGAACCGGGCGATGGTGATTTTACGATTTCTCTTTGGATGAAAACGACGGACACCGCTGGAAATGTGATTGTTAAAGATTCTGGGAGTGGGGCACGATTTGGTTTTTATCTTGCCGCTGGTTGGGGGGGGAATTGTATTTTTTGGTTTAATGATTCCACGCGAGATGGCGGTCAATATGCATATGCCGGATATGATGCGACGGATGGAGATTGGCATCATGTTGCAGCCGTACTCAATCGAAATACGCAAAAAATAATTTCGTATTCAGATGGTGATCAATGGTATGCTCGTTCTTTTGCGGGTTTTCCAAATTCAGAGCTGGGGTCTGTTTCCAATGCCGCGTCTGTGAAAGTTGGAAGTTCAAATTTCGACGGAGAAATTGCAGATGTACGGATTTATAATCGTGCATTGTCTGCGACAGAAATCAGTCAGCTCGCCGCTGGAAGTGGCAGCGCTCGGGCGCGCGTGGGGAATTTTTCAAAAAAACTCATCGGACACTGGAAACTTTCTCAGGAAAATTACAACACTGCGACGTACCGCGTCACGGACAGCTCGGCGTACGATCACCACGGACTTAATTTGCAATCTGGCGGCGCGGGATTTACAACCGGGCACGCGGGCACTTCCGGTGGCGCGATGGATTTCGACTGGACGAACAGCGAAGGAATCAGTGTCGCGGATGCGGATGGGCACTTGGCGTTGACGAACACCGATGATTTTACGATCAGCGTTTGGGTGAAAAAAACAGGCGAACCGACGGAGGGAAACGTGATGGGAATCGTGGGAAAAAGTGTGAAATATGGAATTGATTACGCTTTTGGTACGGATGAACTCCGTGCTGGCATCAGAAATGGACCAGATGGGGCGTATTTGACAACTTTGACTGGACACACGTTGAATGATTGGACGCACGTTGTGATGGTGTACGCGAGCGAAACTGCCGATGGATTGCGATTGTACGTGGACGGATCACGCCAAAATTCTCGAACCACGGTGGGATTGAGTGATTTTTCTACGACAAATTCGTTGTACATTGGAAAAGCGGAGGCGTTTCTTGCTGGAACTCCGAAATCATTTCAGGGAAATATCGATGACGTGCGGATTTACAAACGTGCGTTGACGGACGCAGAAATTTCTGCGTTGCACGAAAGTTCGACACCGCGCGCGATCGTGGAATAAAAAAAAGCGCGCTGACAGGGCCAGCGCGTTTTAAATTTATTGACAAAATGTCATCGGACGATCATCCGTTTGGTGAAAGTTTTTTCACCAACAGATAATTTGTAAAAATACATTCCAGGAGAGAAATCGTTAGAATTGAAAGTCACAAAATGCGTTCCGGATGGAACGATTCCTGATTTCACAATTTTGAGTTTTTTTCCAAGAATGTTTGAAATCGATAATTCGATTTCAGAGGATGCCGGTAGAGAAAACGGAATTTCTGTTTCGCCAGAAAATGGATTTGGAACGTTTTGAGAGAGCGTTATTCGTTCCGAATTTTCATCCGAAATAATTTTTCCCGCAACGGCAATTTTATTTTTCTCAAAATTTCCATCGCCTTCGATCCACGAAGTAATTTCCAAGTTTTGTTCTTCATTTCCGTCCCAGGTTTTCAGAATAAATTCTTCGTAAACCTGGATTCCGTCAATTTCCGAAGTCAATTTATCGTTTCCCCAAATCGTGATTGCCAGATTTTCTCCGGTGAAAACACCAGATCCAACAAGAATTCCCGACGGAGAGAAAACGCCGACTTCAGAATCGAAACTTGGCAAATCTTGCCACGATTCGATCGGAATCATCAAGTTCATATTTGTACCTGTATTTTTTACATTTTTATAAAAAACAGGTTTTAAAATTTGGGCGGACGATTTTGTCGCCACGGCGATTTCCGGGTAAATAAGCACGGCGGGCGTGCTCATTTTGATTTGGTATCCTTCGCCGGGTTGCATATTTCCGATTAGATTCACACTCCATGCTGGCCAATAAACTTCGCCGTTCCCATTTTTCACCAGAACGATTTGAGTTTCAATCGACGCGAGCGCCAACGAAATTTCCATGGAATCTGAATTCAAATATCCAAGGATGCTCCATCCAGCAGCGAGTGCGATTGGAGTTTCCGCAGGAATTAATTCTCCCGTCACGACAAGTGTGTCAGCCGTGTTCATTTTTATCCAGTAGCCTTTTCCGGTTGTTATGTTCCCGATCAAATTCACTCCGTACGTTGGCCAAAAAACGTTTCCGTTTTCATCTTTAATTAAATAAAGATTTGCCGCCAGCATGGACGCAATCGAATCCATATTTGGTTCAATTGGATCAATGTACGTTGAGAATAAACTCCATCCCGAAGTGAGATTTATTTCTTGTTCGTCTGGTGGAGGGATGGGGATTGGATCGTAATACTTCAGGATGGCAGTTTCACCATCGCTGGCGAATAAAATTGGGCATCCCGGATAATTTTGATCGGCAAGATCAGGGAGTAATGCTGAATTCATGTCAAACATGAGCCAGATAAAAGGTCCTTCGCGAATTATGCTCAGAAGAGTTCCTCCTCCACCAAATGTATAATTTGAAATTAAATTTCCAAACGGATCTAATTTAATCCAAAAAGACATTTGTGTAGATCCCGTAAACGGTGACACCATTGTTTGCGAATTTGTTGGATAATCGAGATACATTGTCTCGCTGAACGAGCCCCCGATTTCAATATTTCCAGCGTCATCTGCGATGACACAGCACGACTTAATTGCTGAATTAGTGTTCCAGAAATATTTATCCCAGATCCAGAATCCATCTGAATCAATGACTCCGACAAAGAAGTCTTGTCCACTCGTGACATTGTAGATGGAATCAAAAATAGTTCCATCACTATTCTTAAGAATAGTGTGATTGTTGGCAGTACTGCCGTGGGTCTCACCTGTTACGGCGATTTTTCCCTCGGAAGTTACAGTACAGGCTATTTTGTGAAAATCGGATTGTCCTCCGATACTGAGCGCCCAACTAGGCGTGCCAGTAATGAGATCGAAGGTTGCAAGAAAATTGTCAGAATATCCCATAGATATTAGTGTTTGGGGTCCGATTTGCATGGAGCCCCAAAATTCTCCAGCCGCAATCAAAGATGTACCATCTGTTGCAATAGAATGAATATAATCCGGTTGTGTATTTCCCAGTAAATTAGACCAATAAACACTTGTGCAGCTAGTATCTATTGCCAATAATAACGCATCCATAGAGTAATTTGACGTTCCAGCACCATAGGAGGTGATAGTGTCCATTCCATTGATAAAAATAGAATCACTTGCCCCCCCCCCAACAAGAATCATGCCATTTGCATAGGCTAATGTGTAACATCGGAGGTGACCGGTCGTTGTTGCATTCATACTTCCGATATATATTCCATTTGACGAATACTTTAGTATTGCCAAATTGAAATAAGTTGAATATGGATCCGAATTTGTTACCCCGTATGTTGTGTCGGGAAGAATGAGGCTAGAACTTTGGTAATAACCTATTGCAAAATAGGCATTGCCATTTGCATCCCAGCATGTAGCTTGCCCAAAAGAATTTGGGAAAGTAACATTCAGGATGGGGATCATTTGTGGATTAAATATTTCAATCCGTCCTGGTGTATTACCAGTACTTGAAATATAATCATCTTTTACAGCTATTGTGGTTGCAGCGTAGCTGGCCATTTGCGCCGCCCCAACATACGTCGGTACGTTTTGTGCTTTTACGCCTTGCGTAAAAGACACTGCGACCATTACGATCGCGAATAAAATAATCTTTTTCATAATAAATTGCGTTTTGATTTAAAAAAATTTAGTTAAAATAAAATATATATTGAGTTTGTTGTTTTTTACCGAATCAAACGAATAAATGCATTCAGATGATTGCACTCAGCCATTTGATCCAATAAAAAGTAAAAGTTGTCCGATGATGTCAAAGATCGCTTTTACTTTTTTCAAAAAAGTGAGAAAGTAAAAGACTATACTTTTTTAGCAGAAAATTTGGAGGAGTCAATCTCGCTCTTTTCTATTATTTGATATTTTTTAATATTATTATTTTAAATAAAATATTGTTTTTGAGTTTTTATTTTAAAAAAATATTTTAATCGGTTTTTTATAAAAAATGTGTGAAATTCTTTTATGAAAAAAAAAATGAAGATGTTGTTAAAAAGTATTTTTGAGATGAATACTTTTTGAGAGCAGGGGAAGTAATGAAATACTCGACGGGGAGCGAAAGTTCAATTATTTTGTTCTCGAACTAAAACGGAATTCATGAGTATCTTTTTTTGAATACTTTTTTTGTGCAATCGTTATATCTTTGAATAATTAATTTGATCAATCTTTTTGTGGCGCATTTGTTTCGCAATATTGTCTTTCTTGGCGCAAGCTTTTTTCATTGGCAGTGTAAGGGTGTGGGCGTATTATCCACGGGACACGAAGAATTTTTGCTCCCAAAATTTTTCCTTCAAATGCTTTTTAGACTCCTCGCACGAAAAAATTTTCGACGAACCTGGATGACAATTGTCATTGGTGGTGCGTTGTTTTTTGGTTTTGGCGAAGTAGCTGAAGCACAAGTTGGGAATGTGACGAGTAGCTCTGTGGGAAGTGCAACGTTGGATATTTCGTCGGTGAGCACGGGGGCAAAATTTCGAACGTCAGATTATAATTTGATGTTGGGGGTTTCGAAGGCGCTTTTTGTGGAAGATAATGCCACCGCGGCGGATCACACGGATGATGTTGTTGGAATGGGGCAAGTGGTTCCGCGAGTGGACGGCGTTTGTCCGGAGGGATTTGAACCGACACGACCCAGTAATTCAACAAGTCCCTGTTTTCGAGGTATTTCTGTTTTTAGCGGAAAATTACTCCTGTCGGAAAATACGGGAATCGCAGGATTGGCGGGAGAACTTCGGTTTGATGGATCGGATTTGCTTTTTTATGACGGGGCGGATTGGTTGGATTTGACTGACTCTGGTGCGGATGTTGCTGGTGTCGATGGGGCGATTCAATTTCGATCGGGAGAAGATTTGTCGGCTTCGTCGGATCTTTTTTGGGACGATCAAAATTCTCGACTTGGGGTGGGAACTTCTGATCCGAGTTCAAAATTGCACGTGAACGGTGGAACGGGAAGTCTCGCGACCGGATTGACATTTGGCGATGGGGACACTGGATTCTGGGAAAAAACGGATGACGAAATAAGATTGTCTTTGGGGGGCAACGACAAAGTTCGATTTTATACAGGGAACATGGATTTTCCTGCAACGGGAGCATTTAATATTTTATTTGGTTCTGGGAGTTCGACGGCACCAGTTTTTAGATTTGAAGATGACGAAAACACAGGAATCGGCCGAGCAGCGGCGGATCAGTTGAGTTTGATCGCGGGCGGTGCGGAGATGTTGCGATTGGTGGAGGGGACAGAAAATTCGATTTTAATTCCAGAAAACAATATTTGGTTGACGCAAACGGACAACGCTGGAACGGGGACAGTGAATTTGATCCGAGTAAATTCTGATGACCAAATTGAGTTCGGCGCGGGCGTGAATCTCGGGACGATTGAATTGGACGCGGACAGCGGCGCGACGACGCTCGTGGACATGAATGTGACGGGCACGCCGAGCGCGGGAACGGAGGAAAGTTACGCGTTTTCAGTGGATGGAGAAGATATTTTGAAAGTGTACGCGGAAGCGGACGGCTCGGGAGGAATTCAAAATACGGGAATTGAAGTGGACGGCACGGTGACAGCGACAGCGTTTGTGGGAGATTTGACAGGGACGGCGTCGTACGCGACGACGGCCGGGTACGCGGTGACAGCGACGAACACGGCGGTGTCAGACGAAGCGGTGAGTGCGTCGACGTTTTATCCAACGATTGTGGCCGGAACGAGTGGTAGCCAGTCGCAAGTTGTGAGCAGTGCGAAGTTGTCGTTTGTGCCATCGACTGGAACGGTGACAGCGACGGCGTTTGTCGGGGACGGGAGCGGACTGACGGGGATTTCGA
>JABGQW010000030.1 GCA_018648585.1 bacterium
GGCACAAACGAAATTGTTTTAAGAATCTCAGTAGCTTGCTGCTGAGTTCTTCAAGTGGAGGAGATTGATATCGCACAGATTCAGAAGGAACAAAAGGTGATTATTACGTTGGATGCGATTCCTGATTTGGAGCTTATAGGACGCGTGACCTTTATCTCTAGTACCGCGACAACATCGAATTCTGGAGTGGTGACTTACTTGGTGCGAGTGGAGATTACGGATGATCAAGGGGCGCAGATTAAAGAAGGAATGACGACTTATGTCGAGTTCTTGACGAAAGAAGCAGTGGATGCGGTTCTCGTTCCGAGTGAGGCGGTGCTGACGAGAGGGAATAAAATGATGGTTAGGTTGGCGGATGGTTCACCACAAGAGGTGACTGTGGGGATCTCGGATGGTTCGATGACGGAGATTGTGTCAGGATTGTCGGTTGATGAAGCAATCCTAGTTGGCGGGACGGGAACACCAGAAAAGAAAGCTGGGGGACGAGAGATTTCAGCTGATATGTTGAAAAAAATGAAAGAAGGAGGATTTACGGATGAGGAGATTGAAAAAGCTAAAGCGGGAGAAATGACGGACGAAATGAAGGAGAAAATGCAGGCGACGATGGGAAGTGGCGAGAGAATAAGAATGGGAGGAGGGCCTCGATAAAATTCATATGAAAAAAACTACAATCGAAAGCGTAATCAAAATGAAGGGCGTGACGAAGTCTTATTGGTTATCCAATGGCGTCGAAGTTCCGGTGTTGCATGGAATTGATTTGGATATCAAGAAGGGAGAATTCGTGGCGTTGATGGGAGAATCAGGAGGAGGGAAATCAACATTGATGAATATTATTGGTTTTCTGCATGCGTTGGATGCTGGTGAATATTTCTTGGAGGGAGAAGAATTGGGGCGGGCGCAGGATGATTTTACGTTGTCGTTTATCCGGAATCGAAAAATTGGATTTATCTTTCAGCAGTTTAATCTGGTGACGAAATTAACGGCATTGGAAAATGTCGCGCTGCCGAGTTTTTATGCAGGGAAGGAGCGAGTAGAGCGATTGGCGCGAGCGCAATATTTATTGAATTCAATGGGGATGGGAGATCGATCCCATCATCGGCCGAGTGAGTTGTCGGGAGGACAACAACAGCGAGTTTCTATTGCAAGGTCATTGGTAAATGATCCAGAAATTATTCTCGCAGATGAGCCAACGGGCGCGTTGGATTCTCAAACGGGGAAAGAGGTTATGAAAATTCTTTCAGAATTTAAAGACAGGGGAAAAACGGTAGTGATGGTGACGCATGATGCACACGTAGCAGCTTACGCAGATAGAATTGTGTTTATGAAGGATGGACTTGTATTAGACCATGATTACAAACTAAAGAAATGAAATATGAATTATTGATTATGGCGGCGAAATCATTGAAGGCAAATGGGGCAAGAACGGCCTTGTCGATGTTGGGAATTGTAATTGGAGTAGCGACGGTAATTGCTGTGGTGGGGATCGGTGTTGGAGCGAAGCAGGCGATTGAAGAGCAGTACAAAAATCTGTCGGTGAATACTCTGATGGTTATGCCAACGCGTGGAAATGCGGCGAGCACGAGAGTGAGCGAGGAAGATGTTCCGTTTGTTTTGGGGAATTCTACGTTGATAGAAAAAGGAACGGCAATGGTTATGGGTAATGACACAGTGACTTATGCAAAAGAAGAAGTTTCAGGTTCTGTTGTTGGGGGCCAGGCAAGTGTTTTTGAATTGCTGAATTTGAAGTTACTAGGAGGGCGAACATTTACTGAGGCGGAGGTGAGTGCACGAGGAAATTTAGTTGTATTGGGATATACGGTGGCAGAAAGTTTATTTGATGATGTTCCAGTAGATGGAGTAGGACAATTTGTTACGGTAGGGGGGCGAAAAATGGAAGTAATAGGGGTTTTGGAGGAGAATGGTTCAAGCGTTGGTCCGATGACGCCGGATGATACAGCATACTTGCCTTATAGCACGGCTGAGTCTCGAGTCCTTGGCACAAAGGCACAAAAATTACTGATGTTTCATGCACAGAGTCCGGATGTGGTGATGTTGGCGCAGGATGAATTGACGCAGTTGTTACGGGAGAATCACCGACTACGGGATTCGGTGGCTGATGATTTCCGAATTATGGATGCAGGATCAATGGTTTCTAGCGCAACAGAATCGACTGACACGATGTCATTTCTGCTGACTTCAGTGGCGATTATTGTGCTGCTAGTTTCTGGAATTGGAATTATGAATGTTATGTTTGTGACGGTAGCGGAACGAACGAAAGAGATTGGAATTATGAAGGCGATTGGGGCACAGCGGCAGGATATTTTATTACAGTTTTTGTTAGAGGCGGTGGTATTATCTATGGTTGGAGGATTGCTTGGAGTTGCATTGGGATACAGTGTTCTCCCCTTCCTTGGTGATTATGGGGCAGTGATTTCTGCGGAAGGAGGATTGTTGGGATTCGGGTTCTCGGTTGTGGTGGGAATTGTTTTTGGATTTATTCCTGCGTTGAAAGCGAGTCGATTGGATCCGGTAGATGCGTTACGAAGTGAATAAAAAACCCCCGGAAGGGGCATTATAAGACGTTGGAGCGCGTGGCGGGAATACTCATTCACTTCGTTCATTCGTGACTTCGTATCGAACTTGCCGGGTTCTTTTCCGAATCCTGCGGATTCAATGTAAAAACAAAAAAGCCCACAGGGGGCATTTTAATTTTTACTGGAGCTCCTTATTGGAGGATACTCGAACCTATTTCTATCAAATGGGTTGAAAAAAGAGATCACTTTATGATCTTAGCTCAGTAAATTTTCCTTCAACGTGGCAGGCCATGGTGAACGAAGTTAGAACTTTTTTCGCTGAGAATATGGTGTCGGAGTTTCCCGCTATTTGAAGAAGTTCGAACTCTTTTGACTTCCTTTATAAGAACCTATTTTTTTCCTCCAAACTTATAGTTTCCTCCTCCACTCCCACGCCCCATTCTTTCAAGATCATAGATTTTCTTTAATTTATTAATTTCTTTTTCGGAAAGACCGTGAAGAGAAATATATCCAGTTATCTCTTCAGGAAAAATAAGATGTTTAGCTGAAGTTAAACCGCTAAGGCTAATATCCTTAACTTTTTGTGGAAGGATAAGATGCTCTGCTGATTCCAGACTATCAAGCTTAAGCGTTTCCACTTTTTGTGGAAGAATAAGATGCTCTGCTGACTCAAGTCCAAGGTGAAGTTCACGTATTTCTTCTGGAAGTACAAGATGTTCTGCTGAAGTTAAGTCCAGCAGATTGACTCTATGCTCTACTATCTTAGGAAATTGGAACCCTTCTGGAATAACCGTTACATTTTTGAAATCAAGATTCCCTCTCACAATATCTGGAACATATCCAAGGGCATTGTAGGCATCAAATGTAATATTCCCACGAGGAACAATATTCCCCTCTAATTCGTATTTTCCCTCAAAGTCTTCCACCTTCCCTAGTGTAGAAAATCCAAAAAGATAATATTCTTGTCGTCCAGGGTATTTTATAACTTGATCCTGTACTATAATTTCACCACCTTTTATAATCTGTAAATTTTTTCCCCATCCAAATATATCCTTTCCACGACCATGCATCAATACCGGAGTTTCTTCACTAAGAAAAGATTTTTCTCCTATCATTTTGATTGGTTGAAATCCATTTGAACCAGTACTCTTCATTATTTGTGTTTCTCTTGCTTTTTGATTATTCCACTCAGTAATCGGCTCCATGATATAGTTAACACAATATTCCCGTTCTTGCCCCGATTTAAACCGAGGATTTTTACACTTATCAATAGTCAATGGATTCTCATCATTACATTCTGAATCATCAATACATCTAATACGCTGAATCTCCTTACAAATTCCTCTCTCCTCCTTTCCCCAAGTCAAACAAAGACTTACGAATTCCTCATTAAATCCTCCATTAAAGCCTCTACACATATTATCAGTAAAACACTCCATTGTCCCTTCCGGAATAGAAAGAAGCTCTTTATAGTCAACCACGCTCCCTTTAAACTTACTCTTTCTTTCTTCTTTTTTAACTAATTCCTTTTGAATATTATCTTGTATCTTCTCCTGGTTTGCTTCTTTGTCTGTCGAGTAAAAAAACACTCCTCCCACAATCAATACCACTATTGCAATTCCTGCAAAGATAAGGTGATTAAATTTGGATGGTTTTTTCTCTGGAGTTGCTGGTTCAACGGGGACGGTTGACTGAAACACTATTTTTAATCCCTCCCTTACTGCCTCCTCCTCATTATCATGTTGCATTAATATGTCATAGAGTTGTTCTGATGTATATCCTTTTGCTTTTTCTCCGGTAATCCAATCAATAAGTTCTTGAGGGATCATGTTTGTATTTTTAAAACTAAAGACAGTATAACTTGATTTGCATACCTCAACAAGGCCGCTCTATGAGCGGCTTAAGTGTATTGGAGCGCGTAACGGGAGTCGAACCCGTATCTCAGCCTTGGCAAGGCCGTATAATAGCCACTATACGATACGCGCGTGCGGGCGAGATTTTAATTTCCCGCCCGGAGTTTTTCAAGTGTTTATTCTTCTTTTTTTTCTTCGTTTTCTTTTACATCTTTTTCGAAATCGTCTTCAAATGTTTCTTCAACAATTTTTTCAGTTTCGTTGGTTTTGTCTCCTGCAAGTTCTTCTTCCACTCCTTCGTTTTCACCAGAGAGTGACATGTCGTCTGTTTTTTCTGCAATTTGTTCGACATCTGAAGATTCTTCGATTTGTTTCGTTTCGGTTTCTTGTGTTTCTTTTTCCGTGATTTTCAACGGATTTTCGATGACCTGATTGTCTGGCGTGTGGAGTTCGACTTTCAATCCCAGCGATTGCAATTCTTTGACCAACACGTTGAACGATTCGGGCAAACTCATTAATTCGATCGGCTCATTTTTCACGAGCGCTTCGTACGCTTTTCCGCGACCTTTGACGTCGTCGGATTTGATCGTGAGCATTTCCTGGAGCGTGTTCGCCGCGCCGTGCGCTTCGAGCGCCCAGACTTCCATTTCTCCAAAACGCTGTCCACCGTTTTGTGCTTTTCCACCGAACGGCTGCTGCGTCACGAGCGAGTACGGTCCGACGCTTCGTGCGTGGATTTTGTCCTCGACCATGTGGATCAATTTCAACATGTAGTTGATTCCGACAACTGTTTCGTGATCAAACGGTTCACCGGTTTTTCCGTCAAAAAGTTGTTCTTTTCCAGAAACGGGGAGTCCTGTTGTTTTCAAAAATTCTTGAATTTGATCGTTGCTGATTCCGTTCAAAATTGGAGTTGCGATGCGAATTCCGAGTTTTTCTGCGGCGGATCCCAAATGTGTTTCCAAAACCTGCCCGATGTTCATTCGGCTCGAGACGCCGAGTGGATTCAAAATAATATCAATTGGGCGGCCATCTGCGGTGTACGGCATATCTTCGGACGGAACGATTTTTGAAATCACTCCTTTGTTTCCGTGGCGTCCAGCCATCTTGTCTCCCGCTTCGAGATGTCGCATTTGTGCGACAAAAATTGTCACGCGTTTCAAAACGCCCGTTGGAAGTTCGTCTCCGTTGCTGCGATCCAGCATTTCCACGCCGATCACTTTTCCTCCGGATCCGCGGGGAAGTCGCAGTGAACTGTCTTTGACATCGTGTGCTTTTTCTCCAAAAATCGCGCGCAAAAGTCGATCTTCTGCGGTGAGTTCGGTTTCGCCTTTCATCGTGACTTTTCCTGCAAGAATGTCGCCAGAAAGTGTTGTCGCTCCGATGCGAACAATTCCGTTTTCATCCAAATCTTTCAACTTCGCGCTGGCAACATTTGGAATATCGGCGGTGAGCTCCTCCGGTCCAAGTTTTGTGTCGCGGACGTCGATGTCATAACTTTCGATGTGAATCGAATTGTACAATCCTTCGCGAACGATACGATCCGAGACGATCACGGCGTCCTCGTAGTTGTAGCCTTCCCAAGTCATGTACGCCACGAGCAAATTTTGTCCGAGCGAGACTTCGCCATTTTTGACACACGATCCATCGACCAGCACATCACCCTTTTTCACTGTTTCTCCGGACTCGACCGTTGGACGCTGCAAAATACAGGTCGACTGGTTTGTGCGGAAAAATGTTTCAATTTTGTAGTCGTATTTTTTTCCAGATTTTCCGACGAGTGTAACTTTTTTCGCATCAGAAAATTGGATTTCTCCGGCTTCCGGTGCGCGAACACACTGATCGCCGCACGCAACTTCTTCGATTCCAGTTCCGATGATCGGGGCTTGCGGTTTGATCAGCGGCACAGATTGGCGTTGCATGTTTGATCCCATCAGCGCACGAGTGTTGTCGTCGTGTTCCAAAAACGCAATCAGCGACGTTGAAATTGACGTGATCTGCTGCGGCGAAACGTCCATGTGCGTCACGACACTTTGGTGGTACGTTCCAGCTTCAAAACATTTTCGTGCGGAAACCTGTTTGTGTTCGAATTCTCCGTTTTCCTTCAAAAATGTGTTTGCCTGCGCTACGCACATTTTCATTTCTTCGTTGGCGGAGTAGTAATCGACTTCGCTGGAAATGTACGCGCGGACAGGAATTTCTTTCAAAGTTTTTATTTTCGCGAGAGCGGTCGCAGTTTTTTCGTCGATTGCGGTGTCTTTTTTTGCCACAACTTTTTTCCCGTCCAAAATTTCTTTGTCGGCGATGTGGCCGACCGCAGATTTTCCGTCGTTTTTTGTTTCGTGCAAAACTTTTCGGTACGGTGTTTCGATAAATCCCATGTCGTTGACGCGGGCGTACGACGCGAGGTGAAGCACCAGTCCGATGTTTGGTCCCTCCGGCGTCGTCACCGGACAGATTCGTCCGTAGTGACTTGGATGCACGTCGCGAACATCAAATCCTGCGCGTTCACGGCTCAATCCGCCGGGGCCCATCGCAGAAATTCGACGTTTGTGCTCGAGTGCGGCGAGGGGATTGGTTTGATCCATAAATTGCGACAACTGCGAACTTGCAAAAAATTCGTGCATCGCGGCGGTGATTGGTCGGCAGTTGACGATTTGTGTTGGCGTGACTTGTTCGAGATCGACGATCGACATTCGGTCGCGGATGATACGTTCAGTTCGGAGCATTCCGACACGAAATTTATTCTGAATCAATTCACCCACGGCTCGAATTCGGCGATTTGCCAAATGATCGATGTCGTCGGCTCCGGCGCCTTTTCCCGCGTTGTTGCGGAGTAGTTCGCGAACCATGTCAACAAAATCTTCGATGTGAAAAACGCGTCCCGGAATGTCGGTCGGTGTTTTGAGTCCAAATCGTTCATTGATTTTAAATCGTGCGATCGGCCCGAGATCGTATTTTCTAAAATTGTGAAATAAATCTTCCAAAAATGCGTGCGCATTTTCTGGCGTCGCGAGATCGCCCGGTCGAATTCGGCGGTACACGCCCTGCCATGCTTCTTTTTCGGTGGTGCTGTCGTCTTTTTCCAGCGTTTTTAAAATTGGATTTTCTTCCAATCCTTTTGTTTCATTTTCAAAAAGTTTCAAAATTTCATCATCCTCGGCGTACCCAAACGCACGTAAAAACATTGTCACGGGGATTTTTCGTTTTCGATCAACTTTGACCCACACAAATCCGCGTTTGTCGGTTTCGACTTCGAGCCACGCGCCGCGTTTCGGAATCATTTTTGTCTGATACGCGCCGGGCAGCGACGAGTTTTCCAAAAAGAAAATTCCTGGGCTGCGCACGATCTGGCTGACGATGATGCGCTCGACACCGTTGATGATGAATGTTCCGCCGTCGGTGATGCGCGGAATTTGTCCAAAATAAACGTCTTGTTCTTTGATTTCTCCGGATTCCAGGTTTGTCAGTGCGACGTGCGCACGGATCGTGGATTCAAGTGAAAGTCCTTTTTTTCGGCAGGTTTCAATATCATATTTTGGTTCTTCAACTTCGTAGTTCAGGACTTCCAATCGTAACTTTTTTCCGGTTGGATCTACGATTGGATTGACTTCATCGATGAGTTCTTTGAGTCCGTTTTCCAAAAACCAGTTGTACGAACGGGTTTGTATTTCTGTCAGATCAGGAAATGGGAATTGTTCGCCGACATCGGAAAAAAAGTACCGACCGTTTTGTTCGAGCGTTGGCTTGAGTGTGGCCGGGAAGTTGATGGTTTTTTTTGCCATTGTTCCAGTGGGTTAAAAATGGAAGAAATGGGCGTCAAAAACTACGAAATCACCGGTTTTTGACCGGTCTGTTTCCCGTGGAATTATTGCCGAAACTGAAGATTTGAATCTTGCACTTCGCGCGCGAGTTTAAGAATTTCTTTTTTGAAGTCAAACTTTTGCGCGACTTTTTCGCAAAAATAGTTTTCAGCCGGTTCCATTCATCGATCAGTGAGAACTTTTGACGTGAAAATTTTTTGGGGTACACTCGCGCCCGAGGAGAGGTGGCGGAGTGGTCTAACGCGCACGCTTGGAAAGCGTGTGTACGAGCAATCGTACCGAGGGTTCAAATCCCTCTCTCTCCGCCACGTCGTTGCTGGCACGCCGAGACTCGCACGGAGCTTCCTCGCAACTCCTTGCTCCGCGCAAAACACGCTTCGCGAATTTTGCTTGGGAGGAGAAAGAATTCATCATTTTTATTTCAAAATTACCCCCAAAAAAATGAAAAACATTTTCACCGCGCTTCTCGTTTCTCTCGGATTGATGGGCTGTTCGGTCGAGACACAGACTCCAGAAATTTTAAAAATGGAAAACGGATTGCAGTACGAAATTTTACAGCCGGGTGCCGGTTCTGGCGCGGAAGTTGGCGATAATTTAAAAATGCACTACACCGGATTTTTGATCGACGGAACCAAATTTGATTCGAGTCTCGATCGTGGACAAACGTTCAATTTTACGCTCGGTGGCGGGCAGGTGATTCGCGGCTGGGACGAGGGATTGGTCGGAATGAAAGTGGGAGAAAAACGAAAACTCACGATTCCACCAGCGCTCGGGTACGGCGCACAAAATGTCGGACCGATTCCTGCAGATTCGACGCTGATTTTCGAAGTTGAACTCGTGGAAAATTTCAAAAATAAAATTCCGGGACTGAAATAATTTTCAGAGCGGACTTTCAAAATCTGGGCTGAGCAGGTGCAGGTGCACGTGTGGAACAACCTGTCCGCCGGCCGCGCCGACGTTCATCGCGAGTTTGTACCCGGCGAGATTTTCCTGCGTCGCGATTTTTTTTGCCACGAGAAAAAATTCCCCAAAAAGTTCAAGATTTTTCGCGGTCACTTCGTGCGCGGTGACGAGATTTTTTTTCGGCACGATCAAAATGTGCGTTTTTGCTTTTGGCGCGATGTCGCGGAACGCGAGCACGTTTTCAGTTTCAAAAACTTTGTCGCAGGGAATTTTTCCGGCGATGATTTTTTCAAAAATATCGGTGTCGAGAAACGTCATTTTTTAAAATTAGAACGTGGGGAGCGTACCAAAATTCTTGGAGAAAAATAAAGTTTTCGTGAAGTTTTTTGGAGAAAATAATTGGATTTTTTTCTTCTTTCTCGTAACAATTTAAGTGGCTCGAAAAAAAACAAAAAAAATAAAAAATGAAAAAACAAAAAATGTGCTGTGGGTGGCTTATTTTAGCGATTATTTTGCTTGTTTTGGGATTTCTCTGGTTTTATCAAACTTCAGGAGAAGACCTTTCTTTGTTTGAAAATAATGTTTTTCAAGAGGAAAAAGAACTTTTTCAGTAAAAATCTGCGGAGTTTCATAAAATTCCAGCTTTTCCCATTCCGATCAATCCGATTAAAATTCCCGCGATCCCCACGAGTGCGCCCACGATCCAGAATCGCATCACTATTTGTGTTTCTGACCAACCTTTCGCTTCAAAATGATGATGCAGTGGGGCAATTTTGAAGAGTTTGCGTTTGAATCGTTTTTTCCAAAAAAGTTGCAGCGCGACCGATAGAGTTTCTACGATAAAAATTGCGCCGATCACGATCAAACTCACGACTGAATTTGTCAGCATCGCGATCACGCCGAGAGTTGCGCCGAGTGCGAGCGAGCCGGTGTCGCCCATGTAAATTTTTGCCGGTGGCACGTTGAACCACAAAAATGCGACCAGTGTCGCGACGATGACGCCGCAAAAAACGCTCAAAATTGGCAATCCGAAAAAATACGAAATTACTGCGAAAACTCCAAACGCGATCGCGAGCAGTCCGCCTGCCAGCCCGTCGAGTCCGTCCGTCAAATTTACGGAATTTGCCGTTCCCACCAGAACAAAAACGAACAGCGGCGCGTACCAAAATCCGATGTCAAAATCGCCAATTCCAGGGAGATGAATCACTGACCATTCTAGTTTCAGCGCAAACCAGAGCGCGCCCAGAACGGCAAATCCGACGAGCGACCAAAATTTTACTTTTGCCGACATTCCTTTTTGTTTCGATTTTTCTCGAATGTTGAGCCAGTCGTCAATTATTCCCAGCGTCCCGACAACGGCGAGCGTGACGATCGGGAGGTACGTTTCGCCGCGGTTGAGGAGCGAAGTTTCCACGATTCCAAAAAATGACAGGAGCCGCGAAATGGCGACCGTTGCCAAAATCGCAAAAATAATCACGGCGCCGCCCATCGTGGGCGTTCCGGACTTGTGCGCGTGCAGCGCTTGGAAAAGTTTTGCCGTTCCGCCGGAAAGTCCGTTTTCGCGGATTTTTTGCGTGAGTTTGTACTCCGTGACAAATTTTATAAATTTTGGAAAAAGCAGCGTCGCCACGCCGAACGCGCAGCAGGAGTAGAAAAAAATTTGCAACAAATTTAAAACGTGGATGGATTTCATTTTGTGTGGATTTTCTCAGATTTTTGGAAAAAGGCAAACAGGGCAAAAAACGTGATTCCGATCGGCGTCATTTCAAAAATAGTTGCCAAATTCATCATTAAAAATGCAGCGATCAAAAATCCCAAAAATCGCGGTTTCACCGTTTTTCCGAGCGAAAATAAAAATCCGATGCCGAGCAAAAATCCGAGTGCGCCCAGCTGCGCAAACCAGTCTGCGAGAACATTTTCCGCGATCGGCGCGCGATCATCATTTTTTTCTGTCAAATTTTTTGCGCGCGCTGCGGGACCGAGTTTTCCCAGATTTCCGAGCAGGGGCGCGTCAATTCCCATTTTTGTCGCTTCGATTGGTCGTGAAAAATGTGCGATCGTTCCGCTGCGCCCGACGAAATTTTGAACTAAATTTTTGTTCAAAAATAGAAATCCAGAAAAAATTGCAATTGTTGAAAAAATCACGGCGAGTGTTTTTTTTCGGGAAATTTTAAAATTCTGAAACGCGAAAACTGCGAATAAAATAATTGATCCGAGTATCGCTGCGCGAGAAAAACTTTGAAAAATTCCGAACAAAAAAAGTGTGCAAAATAAAATTTTGAATAAAAAATTTGATCGATTTTTTTCCGTAAAAATTAATGCTGTCGCGGCGAGCAGCAGATGTGAAAATTCTGTCGGACCGGAGCTGGCGCCCTGCATTCGCACAAAATTTTCTGTTTCGTGCCAGAGTGGAATCGTCTGCCCGGGAACCCAACTTGAAATCGCGTTTGAATAAAAAATTTGTACAAAGTCTGCGCCGCCGAAAAACTTCACCCAGACGCCAAAAATCACGCTTGCGGCTGCGGCGGGAACAAAGAATTTTGTGAAAATTTCGAGCAAATTGTTTTCCACATTTTTTGCACGAGACAGCACTAAAAACGCAAAAAATCCAAATCCGAGGTACCGTGCGGCGACGGCAGCTGTTTCAAAATCTGAATTAAAAATTGTCAAAATTCCGCACCACGCCAGGAATCCGAGTGCCCATTTTTCTGTGGGAGCGAGTGGCGCGCGTTTTTTTTTCGAAAATTCTAACATCACGATGGCGATCGCGAGCATTCCGAGCACGAGTTCTTTCCACCAGCGAAATTCTTCCGGCAAAAAAACCGTGATCGCTCCGTGCCACGGCAGGAGCAGACCGAGAGCGGCAACCAAGAATTTGACGAAACGTGTCATCGGCGGAATTGTTGCATTTTTTTTGGAAATTTGCAAAATTCGAAATGATGAAAAAAGTTTTGTGGTTGATTTCGATTTTTTTACTTTTTGGTGTCGTTTTTGCGACGGATATTTCGGTTTCTGTGCGGGAAATTTCGCCAGAAACGACAGTTCCAAGAAATGCCGTTCGATTTCCGTTGCTTGCGATTGATTTTTCCGCGGACGAAGCGGGGACTGCGATTTCCGAGATTTGGATTCGTCGGACGGGGCTTTCGAGTTGGTTTGACATCGGAAATGTTTGGGCGCGCACGAGTCGATTTCAGCGTTCGTTGCGGACAAAGTTTGGCCCCGATGATGTGGCGCGGATTCGTTTTCTCACTCCGGTGCCGCTCGATCCGGAGCGGGATTCGCAGATTACGATTTTTGGAAATTTTAATTTTTCGGGCGACGGATTGTCCGCGGGATTTTCACTCGAAAATCTTGAATTTGTGCCGGTGGAAATTTCTTCTGAAAAAAATAAAAAACACTGGCGGAATTTCAGAAATACTCGGTTGAGGAAATATTGACATTTTTGTCAATTTTCCGTAGTGATGGATTGATGCTTGAGAAAGAATGCGGCGAAAATCCAGAACAGTCAGAGTTGTGCAAAATGATTTTGCCAAAAAATTCGCAGTGTGAAATGGAGATTGTTGTTTTGCAGGATGTTCTTTTTGGAAAACAAAGTGGTAAAAAAGAAACTTCTCCGGGAGATCCTGTTTTTGCGATTTTGTGCTGGGTTCAAAAAATGCAAAAATCGTGTGATGAAAAAAATTATGAAGAATTGATTGGTTTTTGGCAGGAGTTTCATTTTATTTTAAAAAAAATAGTTTTGAATGCTACTCAGAACCCCGGCCAGAATCAGGCAAATGTTTTTCGGTACGGACAAAATGGAGATTTTGAAACACTTGAAAAAAATTTAAATTCTTTGGAATTTGAAATGGATCCACAAAAAATAGCACTCGGTGCTGGATCTAATTTTTTGTGGCAGCGAAATGGTGATGAAAAAAAAATGGTTTCAGAATGTATCAAACAAAAGTTGGCGCCATTTTTTCGGGAATTTTTGGAAAATTTTTACACGTTGCGAGAAAAATTTGAAAACTGGAAAAAAGAATGGGAAGACGAAAAATGGAAATTGGGCGAGACACAACCGAATGAATAATTTTCAAAAACTCACTCGCGAAGTTCCCAAAAAAATTCGCCGATTTTAATTTTGTCGCCAGGAATCGCGCCATCTTTTTTGAGTCGAGTGGGGACGCCCCATTTTTTCAACACGTCGTACACGCGTTCGCGCGCCTCCTCATTTTCAAAATCGGTTTGCCGCACAATCTGCTCGATTCGCGGATTTTGGAGTTCCCACCAATTCGTTTTCTTTTTGATTCGTACTTCTCGCGAATGAAAATCCGGTTTTTCTGCGGGACGAAATTCGACAAATTCCGGTTCGGGCTCGTCGTCGGCTCGGCGCGGAATTTCAGCAAAATCAGTTTCAAAACTTTGCTCGATCGGCGGTACTTTTTTCACCAAAAAATTCAGTAAATCTTCCACGCCCTCGTGCGTCGCGGCCGAAATTTTCATCGGTCGGATTTTGAATTTTTTTTCAAATTCGTCCTGCAAAAATTTTTCGAGTTCGTTGTCGGTCAGATCTATTTTTGAAAAAACAACTGCGTACGGTTTTTCGGCGAGCTGCGGCGAAAATTTTTCCAATTCTCCGCGGATCACTTCAAAATCTTTCAGCGGCGTCGGGCTGTTTGCATCGATCAGTTGTAGCACAAAACGCGCGCGCTCGATGTGGCGTAAAAATTGGTGTCCGAGCCCCTTTCCTTCGTTTGCTCCCTCGATCAGTCCTGGAACATCGATAAAAACCAGCTCGCGATCGTCCACGAGTGTCACTCCGAGATTTGGAACGAGCGTCGTAAAATGGTACTCGGCGATTTTTGGCCGTGCGTTTGACACGACGGAAATCATTGTCGATTTTCCCACGCTCGGGAGTCCGATGATTGCGATGTCCGCGACCAATTTTAATTCAAGATCTAGTGCGAATGCATCGCCGAGATCGCCTTTTTCTGCAAAACTGGGCGCTTGTCGGATGGAGCTGGTGAATCCAGAATTTCCTTTTCCTCCGACGCCGCCGCAGGCGATTGTTGCTGATTGCTCTTTGAACACGAGATCGGCGAGAACTTTTTTCGTTTTTGTGTCGCGGATCACTGTTCCCATCGGAACTTTCAAAATTAATTCGTCGCCACTTTTTCCCGTGCGATTGTTGAGACTGCCGGGTTTTCCATTTTCTGCTTGAAAAATTCTGCGGAATCGAAATTCAGACAGTGTGTTTGCGTTGTCCACCGCTTGAAAAACAATATTTCCGCCACGACCGCCATCGCCGCCGTCTGGACCGCCTTTTGGAATATATTTTGCACGCCGAAAGCTGACGCATCCGTCGCCGCCTTTTCCCGCGTGTACCGTGATTTTTGCTTCGTCGACAAACATCGCCGCGAGTGTACCGAGAAATAAAATTTTGTCGAGTTTCACTCGGCGGTTGTGCTTTTCATCGGCCAAATTGAAGTTTCATCGATTTCTTTTTGAATTTCGTTTGCAGCGTTCATCAGTAATTTTATTTCATTTTTTATTTTTTTGGAAATATCTGCGATTAAATTTTTCAAATCTTCGGGTGGGAGTCCCTCGAGTTTCACGCCAAAAAAATTCGCATCGACGATGTTGATTTTTGCCGGAGTTGAATCTGCGCTGACGATAAGTTTCGATATTTTTTCGGAAAATTTTTGAAAAGCGAGGCACGCCAGAATTTTTTCTTTGAATTTTTCAATAAATTTTTCAGGAATTTCCGTTTGGATTCCAATCTGAACGAGCGATGGAAGTTCGTTTTTATCGAACGCAAAATCCAAACGTTTTGTTTTTGGAATTTCTGAATTTTTTTGATTCGTCAGAATTTTATCTGTTTCTTTTGAAAAATTTTGCAGCGCTTTTTCCAATTTTGAATTATCCTCCAAAATGGTGCCTTCCGTTGGATTTTGAAATTCCCATTGTTTTTCGAGTTCGTCTAAAATTGTAAACGCTAATTTTTTTTGTTTCAGATCGAGATTGAGTTCGGTGATATTTCTCAGAATGATGCAAAATGCAATTTTTCCGTGCGCCAAACTGGTGAGTTTTGGGTTTTTCCCCCGTCGAAAAAGCGTTGACAATGCATCGTTGACTGAAAAATTCTTCAGACTATCCTGGGCGTGACGGGCGAATGGTTGATTTGAATTTTTTTGGGATTCGATCAACTCGTTTAGAAATTTATTCCATGTTTCTTCCGGTAGTGCTTCTTTTCCGAGCTGTTTTTTCAAAGTTTTTCTCACAATTCCCGGATCGTCGGGTGAAATTTTAGAATTTTCATCGCGGAATTCGAGCACTTCAGAAAGTTCGATGAATTTGTCTCGAAAAAATTCAGCATTGAGTTTTTTAGTTTCAAGTTTCTTGCTTTCAAAGTTTTCTTTCATTTCGAGCGAATAATTAAACTAAAAAATAAAACCTGTCAAATTCTTGCTCTCAAAAAAAGAACCCAACGGTTGGGCTCTTTTCTAAAATTTCAAAAGAAACTTATTTTACGATTTTCGTTTTTTTGGCGACGTCGACCAATTTTCCAAAAACTTTTGGGTAGTTGACCGCAATCTCACTGAGATTTTTTCGATCGACATCCATTTTGGCGTGGAGCCATTTATTTTTGATCTCAGAATATCGTTCGCCTTGCTCGCGGAGTGCCGTCGAAATGCGGCTGATCCACAATCGTCGGAAGTCTCGTTTTTTCTGTTTTCGTCCGACGTACGCGTGCATCCCAGCTTTCATCATCGCCTGCATCGCGAGACGAAATGTGCTGTGATTTTTTCCACGATATCCTTTTGTCGCGGCGCGAACTTTTGTGTGTCGTGCGCGTGATGCTGGTCCTCCAATAACTCGTACCATTTTTTAAAAAATTATCGTGAAGTTTTTAAAAGTTTCGACATAACTTTATTTGTACCGCTGGACAAAACTTGTCCGAGGCGAGATACTTTTTTTTGTCGACTTGATTTTGAACTGAGCAGGTGATTTTGCGCAGCTTTTTGGAAAAGTTTTTTTCCAGATCCGGTGATTTTTATTCGTTTTTTGGCGCCGGAATGCGTTTTCTGTTTCATCGTGTGAATTTATTTATTGGGGCGGAGCATGGCGGTGACTTGAAACCCAGAGATGCTGGGGGATTGGTCGACTCGTCCGACTGCTTCGAGTGATGCGAGAAATGTTTTTGTTTTTGTCACGGCAAGTGACGCGTGTGCTTTTTCTCGTCCCCGGAGTTTCATCTGGACTCGAACGGGATGTCCGTCGGTCAGAAATTTTTCCGCGAGTTTTCGTTGTCGTTCGAGATCACCTACATCGATTTTGAACGTCAATCGAATTCCTTTTTGTTCTCGTGCTTTGGTGGCCTGCTTTGTTTTCTGCTCCTTTTTTTTGAGCGAATACAGCATTTTTCCGTACTCGATGATTTTACACACGGGCGGATCAGCGGTGGGAGAAATTTCCACCAAATCTACTCCGGCTTCTTCCGCGCGAGACAGCGCCTCGCTTGTGCTCAGCACTCCCAACATTTCATTTTCCGCGTCGACAACGCGTACTTCAGGTACGCGAATCTCGTGATTGATGCGATGTTGTCGGCGTGGTTCGCTTCGAAAAGATCTTTTCTTGCGACCGCCACGGTAGGAGATGCCTATTTTCTGAGAGTTACAAAAAGCTTGGCGATTTTAGGTTTTGATGAAACTTTGTCAAATTTTTCGATTTAAAAATGGGAGAAAACATAAAAATAAAACTTGACGATTTTTGTTTGTGGATCGAAAATGGGGTAAATTTAAAAAACTTTAAAAAATGATGTCTTGCCCGATTTGGATTACAAATTTTAAAACTTACGAACAGTGTGTGGGAAAAAAAGCGCTGGAGCTGGCGAAAATTCACGAAAAAGTAGCGCTCGAAACAGGTGTTTCGATTGGAATCGCGGTCAACGCGTTCGATCTTTTTCGTGTCGCGCAGGAAGTCAAAATCCCTGTTTTTGCGCAGCACTGCGATCCGGTGGATTACGGGGCGCACACCGGACATTTGCTTGCGCAGTCGATCAAAAAAACGGGTGCGATTGGAACATTGCTCAATCATTCGGAGCGGCGACTTTCGTTTGCTGATTTGCAAGATTCGGAAGTTTGCGCTCGAAAAGCGAGTTTGACGCGCGTTGTGTGTGCCGAAGATCCGCAAGAAATTGAAAAATTTGCGTGGCTCAATCCAGATTTTCTTGCGTTTGAACCGCCAGAATTAATCGGTTCTTCGACGGCTTCTGTTTCAACTTCAAAACCGGAGTCGATCGCCGAATCAGTTTCGTTGTCGCGCGGAATTCCGGTGCTGGTGGGGGCGGGAATTCAGTCGGTGGCAGATGTGAAAATTGCGCTGGAATTGGGTGCGTCCGGATTTCTCGTGGCGAGTGCGATCACAAAAGCTGAAGATCCCGAAGCAACACTTCGCGAGCTCGTTTCTGCGTTTTAAAAAAGTTCAGAAAACTTTTACCGCGTTCTCAAAATCGTCGTCCAGATCACTTGTTGCGGAAGTGTTTTTCGTGCGAATGTTGCGTTTCGAAATTCGCGGAGCACGGTTTTCCACAACGAAAATCCGCCAGAATCTTGTTTTTCAAATTTTACCTGTTCGGAAAATTCGAGCAGCGTCAAAATTTTCCCGGTGTTGGCGTATCCGTACGATCCTGCGGTTGAAAAATCGAACAGCACACTTTCTCGAAAATCACTGTTTTGTGCGAGATTTCCATCGACTGATTCGTGCGCAGAAAAAGCTTTTTTGAGTCCCAGTTCGTGCGTTGAAAAAACCAAATATCCGTCGACAAATCCGTACGAGAATTTTTTGTTGTTGGCGATATTTTCTGCCGTAAAATATTCCAGCGATTTGAATTCAGATTTTTCAATCGGAATTTCTCGTGGATCGGTTGCGACCAGCTCGGTTCGAATCGTTCCGTCGGGAAGCTTGATGTCTTCCGTCGTCGTCGCAAATTGACTTTGCGCAAAATGAATCACGTCGTGCATTTCCGACAAATTTTTCACAACATTTTCGCTGCCGTATCCGGTGATCAGCGTGAAATTTAAAAACGGTTCGGTGGGATCTTCGAAATCCCAAATAAACGCGTACTGTCCGTGCATTTTTCCGAGGAAATCTGTTTCAAAATTAAATTTTTCTCCAAAAATTGTGCGCGCTTGTTCGCGAAGAATTCCGTCAAAAATTACCGAAAACTGTGGATGAAATTCCGACAAAAATTCTTTGGTGTGCGAATATTTTTTGTACAAATCCGAACCGTTCACAAACAACAGCGTGTCCGGCGGTGCAAATTGCGCGAGTTGCGGCACAATTTTCTCCGCTTGTTTTTGCGCGGTGTCTTCCGAAAATACTCCTTTTTTTGTCAAAAATTTCGACTGGAGTTTTACTTGATCTTCGGAAAATTTTATCGTGGTGCCGCCGCCGGGTACAGCGGTTGCAAAAGCTTTGAACACGGGAAGTTGCGCGGAGAAATTTTCTTTTGAAAAAAATCGTTCCACGATTTGCTGTGTGTTAAAAAACACAACGGCGTTGGCGTCGGCAGAAAAATCGCGTCGAACTTTTTGGAAATTTTCATCCGTGTGTAATTTTTCTGTGTTTGTCAGTGCGGCATGCAGCGTGTCGTGCGAGGTCGAAAAAATCAGCCAGTCGCGAAAAAATGCAAACGCAACGGTCGAAGAATATTCTGGCGTGAGAATTTCTGCGCGGACAGGATCGGTGATTTTTGTCCGTTGAAATTTTTCTGCTGGCAATAAAAATTGTTGTAAAAATTCTTCCGTTTTTTTTCGGCTGCGGTACCGGGTGGCGACGAGAATTTCTCCGTCTGGCAAAAGTGCGATTCCCGCGCGGTCGCCGATCCATTTTTCGAGTCCGTCAAAATTTCCGTTTGGAATCCATCGCGCAAATGATTCTTTCGCCAAAATTTCAAAATCCGATCCGCTGAGTGTTTCGAATTTCTCACGAAAATCCTGATCCAAACTCACTTCCGAAAAAATTGCCGTGTCCGAGGGAAAGACTTCGTCGAGCGATGTTTTTTCCCGTGGTAAAAATTGCCACAACGCCCCCAAAATTCCGGCCGTCGCGAGGAAAACTCCCAGCCAAAAACCTGCGCTTGGACCATCGGTTTTCGCACTTTGACTACCGTTTGTTCGACCTTTGTTGTGGTTCATTCGCGCGCGATTTTGGCAAAACTTTTTTTAAAAATCAAGTTTCAAAAAAAAGTTGGTTGGAAAAATTTGCATTTTTTGGCAAAAGCGGTAAATTTCACCCGCTTTCGGACAGGACACGAAATAAGATTTCGTCGACTGAATCGAAACAAAATATTCGGCAGGTCGGGGTGTAGCTCAGTTGGCTAGAGTATCTGGTTTGGGACCAGGGGGTCGGAGGTTCGAGTCCTCTCACCCCGACCATTCAAAAAAAGTTGTTGTGACAGAATTGGTCACGTTTTTTTAAATTTTGTGCAATAAAATATTATCTTTTCGTTTTCAATGAAAAATTTGATTACAAAAAATGTTCGCTCTTTCTTGTTGCTCCCTTTCTGGAGCGGGGAAAGTGATTGTGTTGTTTCTTAAATGTATTCAGTCTCGTTTGGGGGGCTTGTCAGTAATGGCCGAAAAGGAAGAAAATTGAGTCGATATTATTTCCCCATGGTGTTCGGATGAAAAAAATTACATTGTTTTTGCGTATTGTTGTTCCGAGTATATTTTTATTTTGTTCTTTTGGGATGGTGCATGCGGCAGCGTACACGCACAGTCCGTCAACGATCGTAAATAAAAACATTGGAGGGAGTTTGTCGACGAGAGATTTCAATATGATCCGAACAACGCTGGATAATTTTTATTATGACAACGACAATAAATTATTGGGAATTGGTGCGACGGATCCGATGGTGGCGTTGGATGTTGCTGGGGGCGTGCGAATTCGGGATTTTTCTACCGCAGGATTTGTAAAAAATGATGAGGATGGAGATTTATCTGGTGGAAATTCGTTGACGGGTGCGGATCTGACGGGATTCAGCGAAGGCGGCGTGACGTTTGGCGATGCGGACGGCTCGCTTGCTCAGGATACACCTGTGTTTTATTGGGATAAATCAAGTGATGAACTTGGAATTGGAACGAGTAATCCGACGGCAAAACTCAGTATTAGTTCCTCGGGGGCGAATCCAACGATAAATAATCCCACCGTTGGAAATGGGTTGATTTTATCTGCGGCGGGCGGTTCCACGACCGGACAGTTGCGTGTTGTTGCGAATGACAACGGATGGACAGATAATGTTTCGACGGCGTATTTTCAGATCAGAACTTTGGCAAATAATAATGCGGTTTTTATGGGCGGAACGTACGGAGCGGATGCGCCGTTGGATCGCCTGCAATTTGATTCGGAATATACCACCATCACCAATAATTCTTTTGAAAGCACGCCTGTTGCGACGGCGTTGTTTGAAGTAGTCAACGACACAGCAGCGCGGGACTTGGTTCAAATTATTGGAGCCGCTTCCCAGAGTGGTGATTATTTTCAAATTACAAGTAATGGGAACTCGTCGGGAAATATTTTGAAAGTGAAAAGTTCTGGAAAGGTTGGGATCGGGGAGGCTAGTCCGGCGGGAACGCTTCATGTTTCCAGTCCAAATTTTCCTGTTGCAGTAATCGAAAGAACTACAACATTTCAAGGTGGTATTTATGCTTCAGATCGAGCGCTGAGAACAAATACGAGTGGTTTGTCAAATGGAGCTGGAATCGCGAGATATTTTGGTTTATCTGATAATACAGGAACGTTGCAACATGCAGGTTCTTTCGGTGTCAGATGGATTGATTCTACGGCAAAAACAATGTTGATGACCTTTAATACTGCGAACGGAGGCGCTGATCCAACGAGTGGCACAGAACAAATGGTAATTGATGGTACTGGAAATGTGGGAATCGGAGTGCTGGATCCAGATGCGGATCTCGAAGTTTCGGGATCACTCAAAATCAACACGCTGAGTCAAACATTGTGTTCGTCGATTGATCATGCCGGGAAAATCGAGTACGTGGCGGTGGCAAATGTGGGCGCATTTTACGGATGTTTGCAGGTGGATGCATCGACTTTTGAGTGGGTACACCTGGAAGTGTTCGGACTGTAGTTTTTTGAATTTGAAAAGTGAGCATTTTTTGTTTTCCAGAATAAATTAGTTGCGTGCGCGTTTTTTTGTTTGTACAATTTCTGTGTACAAATGTTTCGAATTTTTTTTCTCACGCTTTTGGTTTTTTTCATCAGTGCAGTGGCACTTGTTTTCACGGTTCTTGGATTTGATCCGCTTGGGACGCAGCAGGTGATTGCGTTTTCGGCATTTTTTTTCTCGTTGTTTCTTGTTTCGACGACTTTTTTCTCGTTTGTCTTTTTTTTCGGCGCGGAACTTTTTTTCGTTAATTTTTTTCGCCAATTTTCTGAAAAAACTCAATTTTCTATCGCGCTGCGACGGGGGATTTTGATGGCAATTTTTATCAGCGTGACTGCGCTGCTGCAACTTTTTCGGATTGCGGGAGTTTTGGAAATCGGACTTTTGGTGCTTTTTCTTGCGGTGGTAGAAATGATTTTTCTTTCGCCGGAGCCGCAAAAATAATTTAAAATTTCAACCGATGAGACAAACAAAAATCGTTGCTACGTTGGGACCAGTGTCGGATTCGTTGGAAAACTTGGAAAAATTGGTCGACGCGGGCGCGAATGTTTTTCGACTCAATTTTAGCCACGGGACGCACGAATCGCACGGACGAGTGATCGATCGGATCCGAAAAATTTCAAAAAAACTGGGGCGCGAATTTCCGATTATTTTGGACACAAAGGGTCCAGAAATCCGGACGGCGGATTTGAAAAAACCGATTGTGTGGAAAAAAAATTCGAAAATTATTTTGACGGTTGAGCACGCACCGTACGAAAAATCGGGGAAAATTCAGATAAATTATGACGCATTTGTGTCGGATGTTTTGGTCGGCGACAAAATTATCGTTGACAACGGATCGATGGAACTCGAAGTTTTGGAAAAAAAAGAATCGGATGTGATCTGCAAAGTTTTGTCCGGTGGGACGCTCGGTTCTCGGCGACATCTGAATTTGCCGGGAAAAAATGTCTCGCTCGATTCGATCACAAAAAAAGATTGGGTGGACATCGAATTTGGGGTGAAGAAAAAAGTCGATTTTATCGCACTTTCTTTCGTTCGTTCCGCGGTGGATGTGGAATCCGTCAAAAATTTTCTCAAAAAAAAGAAATCGCAGATTGACGTGATGGCAAAAATTGAAACGGCCGAAGCGGTCAGGAATTTGGAAGAAATTATTTCAGCATCGCACGAAGTGATGGTGGCGCGCGGCGATTTGGGTGTGGAAATTCCGTTTTTCAAAGTTCCGCAGACACAGCGCGACATCGTTCGTCTTTGTGCAAAATATCAAAAATCCGTGATTGTGGCAACGCACATGCTGGAGTCGATGATCGACCATCCGATCCCGACGCGTGCTGAAATTTCGGACGTGGCGGCGGCGGCGTTTCAGCGGGCGGATGCGACGATGTTGTCGGGCGAGACGGCGATTGGAAAATTTCCGTTCAAATCGGTTCGGGCGATGGGGGAAATTGCGCACGAAACTGAGAAAAATTTTATGCAGAGTCGTGAAATTCGTGATCTGCAGGCGTTTTCTGATCGGGGCGGATTGAGTAAAATTGTTGCACAGCTTCCGGAAGAATTGGCGGACATCGCGGCAATTTTGGTCGTGAGCGGGAGTGGATCGACGGCGCGACTTGTGTCGAGTTTTCGTCCGCGCGTTCCGATTTTTTCGTTCACAAATTGTGTTCACTCGCAGCGAAAAATGCAACTTTTGTGGGGTGTGGATGCGATGCACATTCGATTTTCAAATCAACCAGAAAAAACAGTGGACGCGGCGAGAAAAGCACTTTTGAAAAAATATCCCGATTTCGTCGGAGAAAAAATCGTGTTGATTTCAGGATTTCTCGTGGGAAAAGGATTCTGTCCAACGGTACAGATTCGAAAATTGTAGTTGACTTTTTTTTGAAAAAACTAAAATTGGAGTTGTGTTTCATCTCAACCTTTTTGAGTTGAAATCAGATCTTTTCCATTTCGATGTCATTTTCGCTGGGAAGGTTTTCTGCGGGGAGAGGATCTTTTCAGTGAAAAATATTTAAAGGCTCTTGCCTAGCAGATTTAGAATTTTTTAATAATTTTTAACATTTTAGCA
>JABGQW010000020.1 GCA_018648585.1 bacterium
TCACTCACAATAATCCGTGAGATCCTGATTGCTACTCACTGGAGCTTTTTTTTATCTATTTCTTTTTAACTTGGTTGGCTCCAAACTTTTAGTTGTAAACTTTTTACTTTTTCTGAATGAGCTTTTCTTTTTTTGTGCGAGTCCATTTTTTTATTTCTATTTCTCGTTGCATTGCTTCTTTTTGTGTTTCGAATTTTTCCCAATAAATGATTTTTACTGGGCGACGAGATGCCGTGTATTTTGCGCCCTTTCCCGCGTTGTGCGTTTTTTCACGTTCTTCAATGTTTTTTGTGTATCCCGCATAAAAAGATTCATCGGAACAACGGGCAAGATAAAAATAATATTTCATATTTTCATTCTAGGTTTTCGACGCGGCTCGGGACAGGTTGATTTTTAAAAACGGTCAAATGGTGGTCCCAGCAAGGATCGAACTTGCGTTACGGGTTCCGCAAACCCGCGTTCTTCCACTAAACTATGGGACCGGCGTCGCTGGGTGATTTCATCCGTGGTTTGTTCCGCCGTTGGCGAAACGCACACTGGATTTCATCACCGCTCCTTTTCCTCGCAAAACACATTTCAACTTTCGTTCTGGAATTTTGCTCGGGGGAATTTTGTGATTTCATCCGTGGTTTGTTCCGCCGTTGGCGAAACGCACACTGGATTTCATCACCGCTCCTTTTCCTCGCAAAACACATTTCAACTTTCGTTTCGGAATTTTGCTCGGGGGAATTTTTCAACTTAAAAAGAGCTCGCCGATTCTATTTTTTCCGAGTGGGTTGTCAATTTTTCTCCGCGTGTCCCAAAAAAAGTTTCCCAACTTCTGGATTTTTCAACAAATTTTCGCCGGTTCCCTCGATCGCATTTTCCCCGAGATCCAGCACGTACCCGCGATCCGAGATTTCTAGCGCGGCGACGGCGTTTTGTTCCACGATCAAAATCGCGGTTCCCGCGTCGCGAATTTTCTGAATTTTTTCAAAAACGTCGTGCGCGATTTTCGGCGCGAGCCCGATCGACGGTTCGTCGAGCAACAAAATTTCCGGACTCAGCATCAGCGCCATCCCGATCGCGACCATCTGCCGTTCGCCGCCCGAGAGCAGCGTCGCGGTTTTTTTCTGCATTTTTTTCAGCGTTGGAAAAAACGAAAAAACTTCCTCGATTTTCCGTGAAATTTCTGTGCGATCGCGGAGCGACCATGCCGCGCAGGCGAGATTTTCGGCGACAGTCATTTTCAAAAAAACGTTCCCGCGCTGCGCCACGAGCGCGATTCCAGATTTCAAAATTTCAGCTGTTTTCAGATTGGTGATTTCTCTCGCGTCGTGAAAAATTTCTCCCGCCCGCACGTCGGTCAGCCCAAAAACCGAGTTGAGCAGCGTCGATTTTCCCGCGCCGTTTGGGCCGATTACGGTGACGATTTCGCGTTCGTGCAGTTCGAGCGAAACACTTTTCAAAACATCGGGAGCGGTTTCGTAGCCGGCGGTGAGATTTTGGATTTTCAGCATTTTTCGGATTTCAAAATTTCGCGCGCGTCGCCGAGGTACGCGGCGAGCAGTTTCGGATTTTTTTGCACGACCGCGGGAGCGCCCTGGCACAAAAATTTTCCGCCGTCGATTGCCACGATTTCGTCTGAAATTTTCATCAAAAATGGCATGTTGTGTTCGATTACGAGCAGCGTTTTTCCAGATTTTTTCAGATCAAAAATAATTTTCTCGATCGTTTTCAAAAGTGTCGGATTGATTCCTGCGGCGGGTTCGTCGAGCAACAAAATTTCCGCATCGGTCAAAATCGTGCGCGCCAGTTCGACGAGTTTCGATTGCCCGTAGCTCAGATCGCTCGCGTGCATTTTTTTCAGATTCGTGATTCCGAATTTTTCCAAAATTTCGTCGATTTTTCGCTCCGCGTCCGCCTCGTTCCGTCGCCGAAAACAGTCCCACCAGCGATCGTATTTTTTCGAACACGCGAGCAATAAATTTTCGCGCACGGTCAGATTTTTCCAGAGCCGGATCTGCTGAAAAGTCCGTGCGATCCCGAGATCAACAATTTTTCTCGGGGGCAGGTTTTTCAAAGTTTCTCCGCGAAAAAAAATCTCGCCGCTGTCGGATTTCAAAAATCGCGTGATCAAATTAAAAACGGTTGTTTTTCCCGCTCCGTTCGGACCGATCAGCCCGGTGATCGAATTTTTCCGCACTTCAAAATTCAGATTTTCCACCGCGTGCACGCCGTCGAATTTTTTTCGCAGTCTGGAGATTTTCAAAAAGTCACTCATTTTTTTCGCCGACAAAAAATTCCTCGTGGTCGCCAAAACATCGTCGCGATCAACAATCCTGCGTACACGATATTTCGTGCTGCGCCGAGCAGCGTTTCTGGGAAATTTAAAAATCGTGGCAATTCACTCAAAACTCCGACGATCAAAAATGCGCTCGCAACATTTCCCCAAAAATTTCCGCGGCCGCCGATCACCACGATTAAAATCAGTAAAATTATTTCCGACAGCGCGAAAATCGACGGATCCAAAAAAACGCGGTAGTGCGCGTACATCGCGCCCGCGACACCCGCCAGCGCGGCCGATAAAACGAGCGCCCAGAGTTTTGCGGCAAAAATATTTTTTCCAACCGCGATCGCGGCGAGCTCATCGTCTCGGATCGCGCGCAGCAGTCGTCCCCACGGCGATTGGAATAATTTCCACAAAAAAAACAGTAGCGTCGCGGCGATTCCAAAATACAGCAAAAAATGCGGCAGCGTGTCGCCGACAAAAATTTCTCCAAAAATCTGCGGCTCGTCGATCCCGCGGATTCCGAGCGGCCCGCGCGTCAGTTCAAGCCAATTCAGCGCGACAACTTGCGCAATCATCGCCGCGCCGAGTGTCGCGATCGCGAGGTAGTGCCCGCGCAGTCGCAGCGTCAAGATTCCAAATCCGCTCGCCACCGTGCCAGAAATCAGCGCCGCGAGCCCGAGATTTTCCAAAAAATTGAATCCGAACCGCGTGTTCAAAATCGCCGCGGCGTACGCTCCGATTCCGAAAAAAATCACGTGCCCGAGATTGAAAAGTCCCGCGAGCCCGAACGACAAATTGTAACTTTGCGCCACGATCGTCCAGATCAGCGCGATCGTCGCCAGCGAGAAAAAATATTCGATCATTTTTTGCGTTCAAAATTTCGAAATTCCGTGCCATCAAATTTCACGAGCGAGTACGATTTTCCAGCGTCGCCATTTTCATCGATCGAAAAAGTTCCGCTCGCGCCGACAAAATTTTCCACTCCGTACAAAAAATCGCGGATCCCCTCCGTGTCATTTTCGTCGCCAGTTTTTTTCATCGCCGCCAAAATCAGGTGCAGCGAATCGTGCTGATTTGCCAGCAGGTGCCGAAAAAGTGCCGGGCGATTCCACTGCGTTTCAAATCGCTCGAGCACAGCGGTTTGCTGCGGATTTGGGACGACGTCGTAGCTGCCGGCGATCGCATCATTTTTCTGTAAAAAGTCCTCGATTTCCTCGTACAGTGCGGGATTCCCGACGACGGTGTTGTTGAAAAAAAGTTGTCCCGACCACTGCGCTTCGACGAGTTGTTTCAAAAAAACTTTGAAACTCTGGTTTTGCTGCGGATTGAAAAAAAGCGCGTCCGGTTTTTCGTTTTCAATTTTCGAAATCACGGTGCGAAAATCCATCGTTCCGGGCGCAAAGTTTTCTTCAAAAATTTCGCCGTCATAATTTTCCAAAAAAGTTTTTTTGACCGATAGCGGAAAATCGCTGAGTTCGTTCACGAGCGCAATTTTTTGCAGCCCGAGCGCGCTTGCGTGATCCGCGATGATTTGCCCGTTCGTGTTTCCCTCGGGCGCGTTTCGAAAAATAAAATCGCCCGCGTCGCTGATTGACTCTGCGCCGGAGACGGACGTGATCAAAATTACACGATTTTTTTCTGCGATCGGCGCCGCTCCGAGCGTTTCGGGCGAGCACAGTCCGCCGAGAATCACGGGAACTTTTTCCACGCGCACGAGTTTCTGCGCTGCAGCGGTTGCGACGCCCGGATTGCATTGCCCGTCTTCGAAAATAATTTCCAGATCGCGCTCCAAAATTCCGCCATTTTTATTCAAAAATTCAACTTCCGCGATCAACGATTTTTGCAGTTCCAGTCCCATTTCCGCCATCCCGCCGGTCAGCGGCAAAATCGCGCCGAGTCGAATTTTTTCGTCGTTCGGAGCGGTGCAGCCAGAAATAAAAATTGCCGTTGCCAGGAAAAAAAGTTTTTTCATTCGCGTAAAAATTGTGAAGATTTCCCAAAAAATCCGGTCGGTCGCACCAATAAAATTCCGATCAAAACGAGAAATGGAATTGCCGACGAAAACCCGCTCGGGATCACGCCAAATCCGACAAGTAAATTTTCTGCAAACCCGATCGTCAGTGCGCCAAAAATTGCGCCGCGCACTGAGCCGAGCGAGCCGAGAATCACCGCGGCAAACGCCGTGATCGAAATTTGGACGCCCATCATCGGTTCGAGATTTCGTTCAAATCCGAGAAAAATTCCCGCGACCGCGGCGAGTCCGGCAGACACGCCAAAAATCCAGCGCATCGCGGAGTCGATGTTTACGCCAAAAATCTGGGCGAGATTGCGGTTGTCCGAAACCGCGCGGAGCGATTGTCCGCGTCGTGTTTTTTTCAGAAAAAAAATCAGTCCCGCGGTCAAAATCACTGCGGCGACGACGGCACAAAGTTGGTTCGGCGTGGCGAGGAATTTTCCTGCGACGGAAAAACTTTCAAAATGTCGATCAGAAATTGTTTGAATCTGCGGCCCAAAAAAAATCAAAATCAGCGACTGCAACAAAATTGACAATCCGATCGAAATCACGAGCGGCACGAGCGGATTTTTTTTGCGCACCGGGCGGAACAAAATTTTCTCCAAAAAAATTCCAAAAAAAATAACGCACGCCACGGACGCGACGCCCGCAGGAAAAATTTCCCAGCCCAGAAATTTATGAAAAATCAGCATTCCGTACGCACCGAGCGCGACGAGTTCGCCGTGCGCAAATTGCACAAATCCTGCGATTCCGTAAATCAGCGTCAGCCCGAGCGACACGAGTGCGAGCAGCGATCCTGCCACGAGACCATTCCAAATCAATTGAGCGAGGAGATCGTTCATTCGCGGAGATTCTACTTTTGGTCGGCGATCGGCACAAATTTTTCGCCGTCAAATTCAAATAATTTGTGTGCGCCGCGGACGTCGCCGTTTTTGTCGAATGCGATTTTCCCTGAAAATCCGTCGTGATTTTGGATTTTATAAAGTTCGTCGCGGATCGCGATCGTGTCGGTCGGGTCGTCAATTTTTTTCAAAACCTCCGCCAAAATGTCGATCGCGTCGAGTGTCGCCGCGGTGTAATTTTCGTACGCCGGCGGTTCTCCAAATTTTTCTTCAAACTTTTTCACGAATTCCTGGAATTTCGGCAGTTCGGTGTCCGTCAAAAAATTTGCGCCGATCGCGTGTGTTTTTTCCAAAAAATTTGCGTGTTCGGCGGTGATGCTCGCGTCCGACAAAATCATTTCATTGCCGATCACCGGCGAGTTCCAGTCGAGTTCGGCGAGTTGTTTCAAAACGATCGAAGTTTTGTGCGGCGACTGCGCGTTCAAAAAAAGTGCGTTCAAATTTTCATTTTTTAATTTTGTGATCCGCGTGCGAAAATCAGATTCGGTTGGCAAAAAAGTTTCCGCGACAATTTCTCCAGAAAAATTTTCTTCAAAAACCGTGGCGAGCGCGACGGAATAATCTGTCTGCTCGGACAGCATCCCGATTTTTTCAAATTTTTCTCCGGCAAAATTTCCCAAAATTTTTCCCTGGCTCGCGTCCGACGGATACGTGCGAAACACGAAATCGCCCGCGTCCGTGACTTCGGGGCTCGACGAAATTGAGGAAAACAAAATTACGGATTTTTTCTCGGTGATCGGCGCTGCGCCGAGCGTTTCGCCCGAGCACGTGCCGCCAAAAATCACGCTGACTTTGTCCACGTTCACCAATTTTTGCGCGCTGCGCGAGGCGTCGGCGGGATTGCATTTTCCGTCCTCCCAGATCAATTTCAATTCGCGCCCGCGGATTCCGCCCGCGGCGTTGATTTCTGCGACACGGATTTCCGAAACTTTTTGCGTGAGTTGTCCGTACGACGCAGCGTCTCCAGACAGCGCACCGATCGCACCGATCACGATCGGTTCATTTTTTTCCACAGTTTTTTCCTCCGCGGGAGTGCAGCCGACGATCAAAAAAACAGCAGCGAACGCGATGAGAATTTTTTTCATTTTTGAGAAAAGGTTTCCAAAAGAGTGGCAAATTATTTTCTCGCCGTCAAATTTTCCCGCTCCGCGTGCGGATCACCGCACGATTTTTGCCCAGTTTCGTTTTCCGGATTTGAGGATTTTTTCGCCAGAAATTTTCACAATAAAATTTGGATCGACAACTTTTTCTCCGTCGATCGAAACCGCGCCCTGCTGCACGAGTCGGCGCGCGTCGGAGTTTGATCCACAAAATTTACAGATTTTTGCGAGCAGCTCGAGAATTCCGATTTCGGATTTTCCCACCGAAATTTTGCACATTTCGTCCGGCACTTCTTTTTTCACAAATTTCTGCACAAAATCCTGTTCTGCCGCGTCCGCCTCTTTTCCTCCGTGGAGCCAGGCGACGATTGATTTTCCAAGTTTCACTTTTGCGTCGCGGGGATTTTTCGAAATTAATTTTTTCATCTCGGCGAGATTTTCATCGGTCAAAACTTCGAAATATTTTTCCATCAATTCGTCCGGAATCGACATTATTTTCCCGAACATTTCGTTCGGCGGTTCGTCCAGAAAAATCGTGTTGCCCCAGCTCGTCGACATTTTTCGTCCGTCGGTGCCCTCGATCAGTTTCAGCGTCAAAACATTTTGTGGAACTTGTTCTGCGGATTTTTGCAGTGTGCGTCCGGCGAGCAAATTGAAAAGTTGGTCTGTGCCTCCGATCTCCAAATCCGACTTCACAGCGACCGAATCCTGTCCCTGCATCAGCGGGTACAAAAATTCGTGCAGCGAAATGCGTTTTCCGGATTTGAATCGTTTTGAAAAATTATCTCGATCGAGCATTTCCGCCACCGAAAATTCCTGCGCGAGATCTGCAATTTCTGCAAAATTTAATTTCCCGAGCCATTCCGAATTGTACCGAATTTCGCATTTTTCCACGTTCAAAATTCGCCCGATCTGCGGGAGGTACGTTTTCATATTTTCTTTCACTTTTTCCAGCGTGAGCCGTGGGCGTTCGCAATCTTTGTCGCTGGCGTCGCCGACGATTCCGGTGAAATCACCGATGATCAAAACGATCTGGTGTCCCGCGTCTTGAAATTTTCGTAATTTTCGCAGCACGACGCCGCGTCCGATGTGAAGCCGCGATCCGGTCGGATCGATCCCCAGTTTGACGCGGAGTTTTTTTCCGGATTTCAGCTTTTTTTCCAAATCGTCTCGAACGATCACGTCGACCGTTCCGCGAGTGAGAAGTTCGTCAATAATTTTCTGCTCGACCATTTTCTGAAAATTTGTAAAATTACGCGCGTGAGGATTCTGCCAAAAATGCGTTCAGAAATCAATTTTCATCCGCTCAAACGGGAGTTTTGGATTTGGATCGGCGCGGGCGTAATTTTGTTTGCGCTGGCAAAAATCTCAGATCAGTCCACGTTTGCGTTCGTGCAAACTTTGCGCTGCGAATGTCTGGACGATTGGGTGATTTTTCTCACGGAAAAATTAATCTGGGGAGTTTTGATGGCGTTCGCAATTGTGACGGGATTTCGTGTTTGGAAAAATCCGGACAATCGTTCAAAACTGCTGCCGGCGTGTTTCGCGCTCGTGGCGACGGCGATTTTGGGCGTTATTTTCAAAAGTTTTTTTGCTGTTCCTCGACCGTTTGAAACTTCGGCGTTCGATCCGCTCGTGGCAGTGCGAATGTTCAGTTTTCCGTCGGTGCACACGGCGCTCGCGTTTGCGCTGATGATTCCGATGTTTCGGATTTCAAAATGGGTTGGCTGGTCGTGGCTTATTTTTGCGCTCGTGATCGGGTTTGCGCGCGTGTACGAAAATGTTCATTTTCCATCGGACATCGCGGGCGGAATTTTTCTCGGGGGAGTGACAGGTGCCATTTTTTCGCATCCTGCGACAGAAGATTTTCTCCGATTGTTTTGGCGCGAGCTCGAATTTCGACGCCAAAGTTTCCATTTTCTCGCAGGATTTCTTTCTGTTTTTGCGCACTGGGTTGGCTTTTTTCCACTGCGGGTGATCGCGATTTTGCTGCTGGCGGGGCTCGTGGTTTCGTGGTTTGCCGCGAAAGGACGTTTCCCATTTGCCGCACGAATTTTCCAACTTTTTGATCGGCCGAGAGATTCCAAATTTCCTGGACGCGGTGCGTTTTATTTTTTGCTCGGCGTGGGACTTTCGTTTTTCTTTTTTGATGTAAAAATTGCGTACGCTGCGATTCTTATTTTGTCGGTCGGAGACTCGTTCAATCATCTTTTTGCGGGGAGAATGCCGCAGATCGTCAATTTTCCGTGGAATCGCCGAAAAAACCTCGTGGGCGTTGTTGTCGGAATTTTGATGGGAACGTTCGCCGCACAATTTTTCGTTCCCGGCTGGGCAGCATTTTTTGCGTCGAGCGTGGCGATTTTTCTCGAAACAATTCCGTTCAAATTTCGAAAATTTTATCTCGACGACAACGTTTTCGTTCCGCTCGTGGCGGGCGCGGTTTTGTACGTTTTGATGTGAGAGAAATTTAGAATTTCGAAGTGGGAAATTTGAAGTTGGAAAAAGAGAGGAATCCGAAAATTTTCCAAATTTAAAAGCACCTTCCGGAGAAGATGCTTTTTCGCAAATAAACAAAGTTTTTTTTCAGATTTTACTGGATCACTGTTTTTGGCCCCGTCCAGTTTTCTCTCAATATCTTGCTCCCGTAATTGTCGCAATTTGATGATATTTCGCTGAAAACGAGCGAATACCAAGGAATTCTTCCGGTGTATCCTGCAGAAATCTCCGGCAATTTTGCCAAGAGTTTTTTCCCCTGTTGGACCCGGAGATCGTCCAGAGATGAAATTAAGATTCCGATGATCCAACTCGTTCGGATGATCATATTTCTCTGATCACTGTCAAAATTCAGCCTCTTATGTTCGGCTGAAATAGTTACGGGGAATGGATCATTTGTCGTTTTTTCTAATTTGCTCGCGAGCAAAATTCGATCTTCCGGACGCAGCATTTCTACAAGTTCTGAGAACTTGAACTTCTGAATAAACTCCGTAGAATTTGCCCATGATCCCGGGATCAGCGGGTTTGGACTAATTTCTTTTTTGAAATTTTCCAGAAATTCCATTTTTTCCGTCACCGACGGATTTTGTTGCGAAGTTAGATCCAACATCTTTTTGAGAAGTTGAATTCGTGCGGCGTTATCTTTGGCTTCACTTTCCCCGTGATTCCGTCGTTCTTTAATGGTTTCTAGATCTTTTTTGAAATTTCGGATTTTACTCCTGATTTTACGAATTGCAAAAAGAAGAAATAGAATTAAAAAGATGGCGATGAAGATTCCCACAATCCACCAGATCACGGACCACGCCCACACGGCGAACCCGATTATTGGAACCGCCAGAAACAATGTGGAGATGATTCCGAGGGTGATTTGTTTTGATGAGTTTTCTAAGTATCGACTTATCAAAATCATCGACAATGCTAGTGGAACGGCTGTCCAATACCAGTCAGTTCCGAGGAAAATCACACCAGCCCAGACGGGCAGGATTAATTGAATAATTCGGTGGCTGTTGTGCCGTTGCCGATTTACAAAATATTTATGGTTTTTCCTTAGAAAAAATCCAACTCCGCGAGTTAGATATACTGCGAAAAAATAGGCGATCGTTCCTGCTCCGAGAATAATTTTTTTCGAAAGAGAAAGATCGATCTCCGGCCACAAAATCCAAACGGACAATCCGATCGGAATTCCGCCCCAGAGGAGGACGCAGTCTTCAGGAAAGTCTTCGACCCCCCTGTTTTTTAAAAAAATTACGAGAAGGGCGGTAAAAAAGCCCCCTCCGATCGAGCAGAGTACACTGATCATGAAAAATTCATGATCAATCACGCTACTTTCGTGCAGCGCCCAAAAGATGAGTGGCAGAACAACCACTCCGACCAACCAAATGATTGAAAAATTCGGAAATTCTTCAATTGTTTTGATGAATTTTTTGAAGCCGTTTTTCAGGCTGTTTTTTGGAGTTTTTGCTCCTAACTTTTTTGTATTCATAACTAAAAATTTTTGGTTTCCCGTTTCCGGGTCCCCTGGTTTTGATTTCTTCACTGTATTCCGGTCGCTGGAAGGCAACGTGGATTTTCCGAGGAAAATCTTTTTGGAGAGCTTGGTGAAGTCCGCTCTCAAGAAAAATAAAAAAAATAATTTTCACTCCGTTTGCGAAAGAGGTGAAAAACTTTGTTTATTGAAGTGAGCGAGAATTTGGCAGGCAAACGCTCGACCACTCCAACAAAAAAGAATTTCAATCCGGTTCTTTTCGGAGGAGAGAGGCTTCACAAAAAACTTTGTTTTGTCAAAGAACTTCATTTTTATAGAATATTTTTCACAAAAGGTCAAGTTTTCTTCGGATTAAAAAAAACGACCGAAGCCGTTTTCAAATTTCAAATTTTTTTTCAGTAAAATTAACTGATTTCACAGAGAACTTCTCCGCCGATATTTTTTTTGCGTGCTTCGTATCCGGTCATAATTCCGTGCGAAGTGGAAATGATCGAAATTCCGTACCCGCTCAAAACTTTTCGAATTTCTTTCGCTGGCGTGTAAATTCGCTGCGAACAACGAGAAACTCGGCTGAGTGTCAGTGTTTTTTCTGGCAAATCGACCGTGAGCATCGGAAATTTTTCCGATTCGTCTTTTTTTGCTGTCAGCAAAAATTTGTTTTTGATCATCACTTTTGCGATCTCGTGTTTTATTTTTGAATACGGGAGCGTCACAGTGGTTTTCCGCGCCATTTGGGCGTTTCGGATCTGCGTCAAGAAATCGGCGATTGGATCTACTACCATTTTTACCAAGAAGATTTACGAACACCTGGGATTTGAGCTTTTTCGGCAAGCTCACGAAAACAACAACGACAAATTCCAAAATCTCTCATGTACCCGTGCGGTCGTCCGCAGAGCGCGCAACGATTGTACGCACGAGTCGGGAGCGCGATTTTTCGCCCTTCTTTTTTGGCGAGGAGATACCGCTCCATGAATTTTCGAGATTTGTGAACGATTGCGTTTCGAGCCATCAGTTTTGAAAATTATTTTTGCGCTTTTTCTGGCGCTGGTTTTACAGATTTTTTAAACGGAAATCCGAACGAATCGAGCAGTGCGCGATTGTGTTCTGGATTTTTTGAATTTGTCACGATTGTGACCTGCAGTCCGTGAATTTTTCGCGAATCTTCGGGTTGTTTTCCCTCGGGAAAAACCGTGTGATCTTTGAATCCGACCGAACAGTTTCCTTCGTGATCAAAACAGTTGCCAGACACGCCACGAAAATCGCGAACGCGCGGATACGCGACATTGATTAATTTGTGCAAAAAGTTGTACGCTTGGTTGTTTCGCATCGTGACAGACATTCCGACGGTTTGTCCTTCTCTCAATTTAAAATTCGAAACAGACTTTTTCGCGCTGCGAACAACAGGTTTTTGTCCGGTAATATTTGACAGATTTTCTTCGACAAAAGAATAATCTTTCGATCCCAATTTTTGCAAATACGATCCCATTCCGATGTTGACGCAAATTTTTAAAATTTTGGGAACTTGCATCGGATTTTTGATGCCGAGTTCTTTTTGCAACTTCGGACGAATGTCTTTTCGGTACCGTTCAAATAATTCAGATTTCATGATTCTACAACGTCAGTTTTTTTGGCTGATTTGGCAGGCGTTTTTTCTGCAGAAGTTTTTTTCTCTGCTTTTTTTACAGTTTTTTCTCCGGTCTTTTTTCCGGCGATGATTGGTTCTCCTGATTTTTTGGTGATGCGTGTTTTCGTATTTCCTTCGATTTTATATCCGACACGTGACGGTTTTCCTGTTTTTGCGTCGACGATTGCCACATTTGAAGCGTGGATCGAAGCATAAATCTCAACACGTTCTCCTGGTTTTCCCTCACGACCTTTGATGTGTCGAATTTGTTTGTTGACACCTTCGATCATGATGCGCCCCGTTTTTCTCAAAACTTTGGCGATTGTTCCAGTTTTTCCTCGGTCTTTTCCGGTCAAAACTACCACGGGATCGTTCACTTTTAATTTCATTTTTAAAGCACTTCAGGAGCCAGAGAAATAATTTTTTGAAATCCTTTTGCGCGCAATTCACGAGCGATCGGTCCAAAAACACGCGTTCCTTTTGGCAGATTTTCCTTGTTGACGATCACGACGGCGTTTTCATCAAAACGAATACTCGTTCCGTCGGGGCGGCGAACCGGTGCCAATTGGCGCACGATCACTGCCTGCTGAATAGATTTCTTTTTTACAACACTTCTTGGAGCGGATTCTTTCACGCTCACGGTGATCACATCACCGATTTGTGCGTATCGTCGTTTGGATCCACCCAAAACTTTGATGCAGCACACTTTTTTTGCGCCGGTGTTATCGGCAACGTTCAGCCAGGACATGTGTTGAATCATTTTTTGTCTGCAGCGGTTACGGCGGTTACGACTGTTTCAATTTCCCAGTGTTTATTTTTCGACACGGGACGGCACTGATGGATCACGACAGAATCACCGACGGTTGCCACATTTTTTTCATCGTGTGTCAAAAAGTTTTTGGTGATTCGGTACATTTTTTTATATTTTGGATGTGGACGTTTTTCCACTACTTCCACTTTTACTGTTTTCGTTCCCGAAATTTTGGTGACCGTTCCTTTTTTGGTGATCATTTTTTCACGGTTTTAGAGGTGACGAATTCTTCGTCGTTGAGCAATGTTTTAACCTGCGCGACCTGTGTGCGCAATTTTCGGATTGCTGCGTTATCTTGATTTTGTCCGGTTTTTACGTGAAAACGAACACTTGTCAGTTCGCGTTCAGATTTTACCAGCTTTTCTTGAAGCTGTTTCAACGTCATTTGCCGAAGTTCCTGAATTTTCATGTTAAATTTCTGGAGTAATCACTTTGCATTTGATGGGCAATTTATAAATCGCCAATTTCAATGCTTTTCGCATCATTTCCGGATCGGCACCTGCCATTTCGAAAATGATTTTTCCTGGTTTTACCTGCGTGACCCATTTGTCGGGCGCTCCTTTTCCTGATCCCATTGGGACCTCGGCGCCTTTTGCGGTCAGCACTTTGTCTGGGAAAACACGAATCCATACTTTTCCGCCACGCTTCACCGAACGAGTGATCACGCGACGCGCGGCCTCAATCTGGCGAGCCGTGAGTTCTCCTGCTTCGAGAGCCTTGATTCCAATCTCTCCGAACGAAATCAACGCACCACGAGTTGCGATGCCTTTTGACTGCGATCGCAGACGAAAGATTTTTCGATGTTGAGTTCGTTTTGGTTGCAGCATTTTTCACGAAAAAGCCGTCGGATTTTAGGCACAATGAAAAATGTGTCAAGATTTTTTCTTGTCGCTTTTTTTTGCCAATTATTTTACGTGGAGATCTGCGCCGCCAAAAGGGAAAAATCCCTGCGGTGTTGCGTTGGTCGTGATCCACTCTGGAAAGAAAATGACGAACCGGGAACTCACTCCAGGAGCGGCGTCCGAAGACATTTTTGCGTGCAGCTCCACGATTTGTGTGTCTCGGTGTGCGATCGAAAAATCGACCGGAACGACAAACTCATCTGTTTCTGCAACAAAATTATTTGAAACTTTTTTTCCGTCCACGGCAATCCAAAAGTTTTCAAAATCAGAAATTTTTCCGGAGAGACCGAGTCGCTTGAATCGTAATTCCAAAACGTCGGCGGGGAGATTTTCCGCGGAAAACTGAAGTCCGATCAGCGAGACATCTGTTTCCCCAGGAGAAACGGACAGCCGCGCTCGTTTTTCGCTAGGCTGCGAGAGTTTCAGCACCGAATTATTTTTTTCAATCACGGCGTCACTCGTCTGCGAAAATTGTGACATCAAATCAGTCTGAGGCGCGGATGCTGCCATTTTTTCTGTGGTTGGAGCGGTCGCAGCCGTGGTCGACGTGGTGGTTTTATTTTTCAAAATTTTCCAAACAGCAACGGCAACTTCATTTCGGGTGAGGTTTCGTCCTGGTTCGAGTTTTGTCAGACTTCGCTGAGGAAAAAGTTCTGACTGCGCGGCGACACCGGCGTACGGCGCGAACCATTTCTCCGCAGAAACATCTTCAAAATTGTGCGGTAAATTTTCTTCCAGCGAAAAAGTTTTGACGAGCATTTTTAAAAACTCAGCTGTGTTCACAGATTCTTCCGGGCGAAAACTTCCGTCGTCGTACCCGTTCAAAATCCCAAGATCTGCCGCTCGTGCGACAAATTTTTCGTACCAGGTTCCGGATTTCACATCAGAAAATCGATCGTTGTTTTTAGCACTTTCCGCCGCTGATTCGCCGAGACCGAGCAGTAATATTTTCGCCAGTTCTGCGCGGTTGACGCTCGCTGATCCGTCAAAATTTCCGTTCGGACGTCCGCTGATCACGCTGCGTTCCGCCAAAAAATTCGCCGCCACCGATTCCGTGGAATTTTCCGCCAGATCGGGGAAACTTTCTGCGCTCGCCATCAAAATATTTCCCAGAAAAAGCGCAATTGTGCTGATGCCGATCGTGAGTATTTTTTTCATTTTTCGTTTTTTTATTCGTTCACTCTTGATTGTAATTTTTTTCTCGCGTCACGTAAAAAAGTTTTGTCGACATTTTCGAGTTGATCTGATTTTTCAAAATTTGAAATTTTTTGTTCGAGTCGTTCGCGTTTCGCCTCGGCAAATTTTTTCAATAATTCTTGATTTTCAAGTTTTGTTTTTTGTTCAAAATCACGTAAAAAACCAAGATCAGGAGTGACTTTCTGTTGTTCCAGGATCTGAATGTCATGGGTGATTTTTCCCGCAATTTCTCTTTTTTCTTCTTTTTCCAGTGCGGATGACGAAGCCATCCGATCGCGTAAAATTTCAAAATGTTGAATTTTTAAATTAATCGCTTCCTGGATATTTGGCGTTTGTGCGGACGCTGTTCCGCAGCACAAAAGAATTCCGAGACCGAGGAGTATTTTTTTCATAATTTTGGTGAATTTGAAGAAGCAGTGACGGCGAAAAGATCGGTTTCCTGGATTTGTTCCAGTTCTCCCATTTCTTCGTAAAAAGAATCAATTTCTTGCGTGATTTCTTGTTCGACGACGCGCGCAATTTCTTCTTCGACGGGCGTCGGCGTCGGCGTCATCCACCACCACCACCCGCCGATTGTCAAAATCAACAGCGGCAAAACGGCGGATAATCCTCGTTTGAAAAATGGACGAAATAAAAATCCCCAGTCGCCACGACTTTTTTGCGGCAAAAAACACTGATCGATGGATTGTTTCAGCAATTTTTTCGATGGAAGTTCTGCCGACGATTGCGAACTCAGAAATTGGCGAACTTCGAGAAATTCACGGATTTCCTCGGTGTGTTCTGGGAATTCATCCAGAATTACGTTGAGATCTTCGCCTCGATCGGCTTTTTCCAGCACGAGATCGAGAATTTTGAGAAGTGGATCAGATTTCGGCATTTTGGGGAGGGGTGAGATGGGATTGTAATTTTCGGAGTGCGCGGACTTGGATTTGGCGCACGTTGGCTTCGGATTTTCCTGTTATTTTTGCGATTTCAGTGTTGGATTGTCCAGAAAGAAATTTTAGTTCCACGATTTTTCGATATTCGGGTTTTAAGTTTTTTAGAAGTTCTTGGATTTGAATATTTTGTTCTTTTTGTTCGAGCATTTCGTGTGGATTTTTCCGTTCGTCGGGAATGAGATTAAACATTTCGAGCGACTCTTCATTTTTGAGGACAACAGCACGTTTTTTTTGTGAATGATTGATGATCAGGTTTCGCGCGATGGTGAAGAAGTATGCGAGTGGAGATTTTCCCTGATCTTGGTACCGATTGATCGCTTCGTACGCCCGGAGAAACACATTTTGTGTCAAATCTTCCGCCTCCGATTTGTCGTTGAGTTTTGAGCACACGTACCGAAATACGGGTGTAAAAAACGATTCGTACAAGAGTGCGAACGCAGCATCGTCCCCGTTTTTGGCGGAGAGAACAATTTCGGAAAAATTCTCTGATTGATTCATAATTGAGGCTCCGCCGGAGTCTGATGCGATGCATTCGACACAGGGGGAAACAGAAAAGTGCTGCATTTGTGACAGTTTTTTTAGAAAATTTCAAGTACTGGCACGAAAAAAATAGGATTTTGCGGCAATCTTGCACAAAGACTTGAAAAAAAGATGTTTTTTTGGTATAATTTTCTGAATATTTCGATGTCTCAAAAAATGGAAGATCACAAAAAAGAAATTGTACAACTTCAAAAAGAAACCACGCTCCTGAATGGAGTTATTCAAAAAGTGAAAACTTTCAAACGCGGAAAAATTCAAAAACAAGAATCGGCGGGAGCAGATGCTCAGCTCGAAAAAGATTTAAACATCGCGTGGGAATGAATTCAAATGGACCAGATCGGCGTGACGTGCAAGAAAAGGTAAAAAACCTGGAAACCGCGTACAAAGAAAAATTTGATGAAAAAGAACTGGCGGGGGAGCAAGAAAAATTAGACGCGAGGATTTCTGTGATTCAGGATTTGATGAACGATCCGGATCCAGAAGTGCAGCAAGTTTTGCAGATCGAACTTCAAAAAGTTTTTGATCAACTTGGAGTGAATGCGGGACATTTGATGGGATTAATTTTTACCGAATCACAGCCACAAATTTCTGGAATTTCTTCGATCGAAAATGAATCGAGTTTGATTTCAAAAAACGGAAAAACCGAATTTCACGACTACAAAAAATCGCTCGACGCACTCAAAATTTCTCCGGAACAAAAACAACTTTTCGAATATTTCGGGATCGGTGAAATGACTTTGATGGGACTTTTTCACGCGCAGGAAATTGCGGCGGAAGGTGGACTGGATTTATCTTTTGCAAAAACACTTGAAAAGTTTAAAGAATTTATCGACACCGAATTGGTTGGAATTGAAAAACACGGGAATCTTTTGTCCAACGTCAAAAAATTTATCGGCGAAAAATTTGTGAATCTTTCTCAAAATCTTGATCTCGGTGAAAATCGAAATCGATTTATCGTGAACGCAAAATTGACGAAAGATTTGCAGCTCGATGAAATTCGCGATCTGTTGGGAACGACGAAGTTTTATTTAAATCAAGAAAATGCACGAAATATTTTGGAGAAAAGAATTTTGGAAAAATACGGCACAAAAACGGAATGGATTTCAAAATGCAACAAAGATTTTGACACCGAGTCGGCGAAAATTCGAAAAAACAACACACATCCGCAAACTGGACGATTGAGTAATTCTGGAAAATATCAAATTTCAAAATTGTACAATTTAGCCGAAAGCAGAAAAAAAGCTCCAGATCGAGAACGAAAAGAATTCGATTTCACGGTCAAGGGAATAAAAGATGTTTGGGGAGACGGAAACTACACCGGAGAAACGAGCAAATATTTGAGTTATTCGCGATCGGAAGATGAAACGAGAGAAGATTATGCGATGCGATTTATTGAAAACGAAGATCTGGGAAAAGGAGTTTCTCAATTGACAGAAGTTTCATTTTTGAAAGAAGCGGATCAAGAAACAGAAACAGAGGTAATGTTAAATTATTTAATTTATACCGGAGCGCAGCTGCTTCCGGTGGTGGGAGATTCGGCGGGTTTGATTGTGGATATTCCAGATATTTTCTCGGAAGAAGATACAACTCTGAAGTATTTGAAATCTTCGGGATTGGCGCCAGAGGATTATGAAATGGAAAAATTTGGATATGAAAATATATTGGCAATTGCTGGAACATTTGGAGCGATTGTTGGTTTGAATGAGCTTTCGAAAATTCCAAAAGTTATGCGAATCGTGAACAATCTTTCAAAAATTCCGATGTCGATGATTTCAAAAATAGCAGCAGGAAATCCTCAACTGGGAAAAGCATTTGAGCTTTTTAAAGCATTTTCAAAACCAAATGGTGCGGAGGCGAAAAAATTAGAAAAAGGAATTGAAGCTGCAAATCAAAAAACATTGGAATATATTGAAAAGGTGGTGGCAAAAAATCCGAATCTTGATCGCGCCACATTGATCAAAAATATGGATGCGAACGTGACGAATCCCGAGCGAATTGCGCGAACGGAGGAATTATTGGGCGGGATTAAATTGTCACCAGAACAGCAATCAGCACTTTTGAAAGCGCATGGAATGGATTTGGGAAAAAATTTCGAAAAAGGAAAAATTTTGATGTCCGGTGGTTTTTCAAAAGCCGAAACACGAAAAATTATGGATGCCGGATTGGCAGGGGGGACGGATGTTCTGATGGTAAAACCATTGAAAGAAGTTTTGACGGGGACGATCGCAGATGGTCTGAGTATTGAACAATTGGAGAAACTGGAAAGTGCTCACAAATGTTTGTTGAATGCACAGAAATCAGGTGCAACAGAAGCTCAAGTTTCAAGATCATTGCGTTATGCAAAAGGTTACGTGAACCAATCAAATCTGAATCCTGCAACTCGAACATTTCTCGAGGAAAGTATTCTTGGAAAGGATCTCGATGTATTGGCGAAAACAGAATTACCGAAAGTAGAAAAGGTTGTAGATATCGTGGAAGAAGTCGTTCATCCTGTTGCAATGAATGTATTTTTGAAAGGAAAAATTGATGGATTGAATGAACCTCAGTTGACGAAGATTCAAGATGCACATAAATCTCTGTTGAATGCACAAAAATCAGGAAAGACCGAACAGGAAATTGCAAAAGCAAACAGATGGGCAAAAAGTTATTTGGATGAGGCTCGTCTGGATCCTACTACACGAACATTTCTGGAAGAAAATGTGTTGGGGAAAAGTGCGGATGAATTAGGGAAAGTAGAGTTTCCAAAAGTGAAGGTAGAAATAAGTGTAGAAAAGGTTGTTGAGGTTAAATCACCGGAAATATTATTGGAAAATGAGTGGGGGCTGAGCGAGGCCCAATTGGCAAAGGTAAATGGTGCACACAATTTATTGTTGAATTCTAAAAAACCAGGAAAAACTCCGGAAGAAATTTCTCGAGCTAAAAGATATGCAAACGGCGCGCTTGACCAAGCAAATTTGGATCCGAATACACGAAAGCTTCTCGAGGAAAATGTTTTGGGGAAAAGGGCAGATGAAATAACCCCCCTTGTGCGAGAAGAAGGTGTCACTCGGGTTTCGAAAACAGATGATGTTCTTGAGGGTGAAGAGCTTAAAAAGGCAGAGAAGGCTTTGCATCGACAGAAATGTATTGACTACATTCAAAGTGCAGAAGTTCAACATGAGATTGAAAAAATATTTGATGGATGCGATAATATTCCATTAGATGTTCGTAAAAAACTGACCGATCATATTAATAAACAAGCACTCCAACAAGAAATCGATAACCCCGAACAATATGTTGGGCATGGATTTGGACATTCTTTGAATGTGAAAAAGCAAGTTGAAAATATTTTAGACACAAATCCACAGATTGTAGAAAGAATGTCGGAGATGTATGGCATCTCACCAGAAAAATCTAGAATGTTATCTCAGTTAGTGGCAATTTATCATGATTTTGGATATCCCGAAGTAGGAAAAGACGCCAATGGAAAATCTCTTGGAAAGGCTTTGCACGCCATCACTGGTGCAGAAATTTTAAAACAAGACGAGTTTATAAAAATATTTGATGAATGTTTTACAGAGATTCCAGATAAATTACGAAAAAACATGTTGTCAGACTTGGCGGATGGAGTGTTATTTCATTCTGCAGATAAAGTAGAAATCGCCCGTGATGCCAAAATAAAAATAGCTCATGGAGAATTCATTATCGATAAAGAAAATGTCGTCAGTGTTTATAATAAATTTGGAGGAGTACATAAGGATGGAGGAATTTCTATTGAAGCTTCTGCAGAACATATCGCTGAAATTAAAGAGATTATTAAACATGAAGGAATTTCCGAATCTCGTTTCAAATTCATCGAAACAAATTCAGATAGGTTTTCAGGAAGAAAAGTTGATTTAGGTGAAAAAGATGATGAAATCTTGGGGGTAGAGTATCGTTCGGCAGATGCAATGGAGGATCCGCTATTATTCTTAGTTCGACTAGCAGATAACACAGATATGACTCCGAATCGATTTTCAGCGATTCAACGAACAGAGGCGTTTCAAGATGTTTATCATTTTTTTGGAGAAGGTGATTCGGGGAAACTATTTGCATATTTGGAACCAGTTGTGAAAAAAGTAAAAAAAGGAAAACAAAATCTCCAAGATGCACTAGAAGAAACCTTATCCTTTATCCAGAGTGATCCAAATCTAAAAACGCTTTGCAAAAAGTTTGAGATTGATTTGCCCTCGGTCACGTCTGTAGATGATATTTTTGGTAAGATCAAAAAAGGAATCATAGATGGTGTCATCTCTGATCCCAAGAATGCAGATGATATTCAAAAATTTGGCGAAACAAAAATGAGAGAAATACTCGAAGCTCAAAATTCAATTTCATTTCGACATTTCGGAGGATGTGAAAGTGTGAAAAATGTAGAATTAGTAAATGGAGAATTGGTGGTAAAGGTTGATATGCAAAAATATAAAAAATTAAATAAAACGATAATTACTGAAGAAATAAAAGTTGGAGAAGTTGCAAAGGAGATAGAGGTTGGAGTTGGAGAATATCAAGTATTCAGGTTTATGGATGCGAATAATAGTTTGACGAACGGTGGGGCAAAAGTGAGAATTCGCGTACAAGATGATAAAACAAGCGAAATTCTTACTTCGGACTTTAAAACAGAATTTTATAAACGTAACGGAATAACATCATGAGTGTTGGACTCGATTGGCTTCGGGAGATGAATAATGAATCTTTGTCGAATGCAGAAGACGAAAACACGAAGCGACGAGAAATGGCAAATGATATAGATTTTCAATGCCAAAAAGATACGGTAGATGGAAATATTTGTCGTTTTATTAAAAAATATGCGGAATCACAAGATCCGCCATTACAAGCAAAATTTGAATGGAATGGTGTCGTGTCATGGTTCACTGTCGGAGAGACATCTGTAAGTTTGATGGCGGGACGATTCCTAGATGGATCTGGCAAACTTACTATCCAAAAATCAGAATTGGAAGAAAATAAATGGTGGCATGATGCACTGTACAACAATCCTGAAATGGATTTGCCGATAGAAAGTTTAGATATTCAGGACGAAGCGGGGGAGAAAAAAAAAACAGAAGAAATAGCGCAAAATGAAGAGTCGGTGGCAACAGAAGTAGCGAAGGAAAAGGTCTCATTGTTGCAAGAACTTCTGGCAGAAGGTTCTCCTGAAAATGAAAGAAAGTTTTTGGTAAAGTATTTACCACCAGATTTAGAGGAGTATCCAAGTAGTGATATAATCCAAGGGTATTTTGATATTCAGGAGGATGGGACGGAGTTTCGAGTTCGAAGAGATGGCGATGATTTTTTTAAAACCATAAAAAGTGACGGTGATCAAATCAGAACCGAGCAGGAAAAATCAATCACAGAAGACGAATATAATAACTTATGGAAAGGAGTAGGAGATAAGATTATTGAAAAAAAACGATACAGAATCCCTCATGAGGGTAGGACAATTGAGTTAGATATTTATAAGGAAGGCTTAAATAGCTTAATTGTGGCGGAAGTTGAATTCAAACCCGAAGAAGTCAGTAATCAGTTTATTCCTCCTAAATGGTTTGGAGAAGAGGTGACAGAAAATAAAAGCTATAAGAATAAAAACCTTGCTGTTCATGGGATTCCGGTTGAATAATGAATTTGCTATTTAATTTAGGGTCAAGACAACTTAACGGGTCAATTAAAACCTGTTAACCTTTTCTATGA
>JABGQW010000019.1:0-76111 GCA_018648585.1 bacterium
TGTGTTTGAACATGTTTGCAGGTTATTTGATGATAATCTGCTAGTCAAGAGCCTTGTAAAATTATTAGATGTAGCTGCTAAATTTCCAGTTGTTCGAATATAAAACTTCCCATCCCCAATAATAACTCCAGCGTTATTTTCTCCAGTTGAATATGCTTTCACCCACCCCATCGCCGTCACTGTTTTTGTTCCGATCACGTCTGCGCCGAGATCGATTTTGCTTGTCGTCCCGTTGAATTCCGCCGCCGTGTGATTCCCGTCGATAATTTGCGTCACGTCCGTTTCCACGAGATCGGGACGTCTTTCGTACAAATACACATTGTCAATCGACAAATTTGTCGTTGCCTGAGTATTTCCAAGTTTAAAAGTTCCTGTATTTCCAGACGTAAAATCAATCACGTGATGTCCAACCGTGGACGCTGCTGTATCAGAAATAAGAGAACCATCTGCAACGCTTAAACTCCCAACTGTGTAGCTTGTAATATCGTAAATCAGTCTATATTTTTTCCCTGCAGTGAGTGTCACATTGCTTGTCAAATATCTATACGCACTTGTTGTGTCTAGCGTTGCCCCTCCACCAGAAACCGCCCAATCCGTTCCAAGTGTCCACCCCGTCGAAGTTTCAAATGTTGAGTTACTAATTTTTTGATCCCCCCACACTTCCCCCACCTGCCGATCCTCGGATTTTCCGCCCGCGGACGAGTAATCGATCAGCGTGTCTGGTGTGAGTTCAAAAATTTCAAAACTCTGAATTGTTGTCGTTCCGACAGAACTACCGCGCAAATAAAGAAAAATCGTACTCGCTAAAATATTTCCTTCAATTGTAAAATTCCCGCTGGTCGTTGTTTCCGCGATGAGCGGCGTCGGACCTCCCGAGTTATTTACAAATTTTATTCCACCTGTCGCCGTCGTTGTTCCCATAATTTTTACTCGATATTTTTTTCCAGTCGTAAAAACGGATTTTGTCGGTCCATACCCACCACTCGTAATCGTAAACGTGTCAGCAGAATCAGCACTCCAATTTGCACCACCCCAACCACTCGTAAAATCAAATGTTCCCAAAACATTATCTCCAAAATCCTGCCCGTCAAATTTCCCAATAAAACTTCCTTTTGATCGTGCGAACGCCGTCGAACTCGCAGCGCCGTGATTCCGTTGCGGTGTTTTTTCTGTCACGTCCAGCGCGTCAAAACTTGTCGCTCCCGTGCCATCTTTGAACTCAGAAACAGGAATAAATCCGCTCGACGTTCTGACTTTTGAAATCGTGTCACCTGCATCCAAATCCGTTACAAAGAAATTTGAAGTTGTGTATGTGCTGTCTGTGACAGGGTTTGTTCCACTTCCACCTGTTGTATCTACGAGTGTATAACTAGATCCGAAATTTCCGCCTCTTATAAAAGTAGCGAAAGTATCAGCATCGTATATTCTTCTGATTGTTAATCCTGAGACTTCGTAGTCTGTGACTGTTGAACCGTTGTAAAATTCCAAAACACCAGTTACTGTAGATGTTACAGTAAGAACTGCGGAATTTCTACCATTAACACTAACTTTACCGTTTGAATTAGGCGTTGAGCCTTGTGCGGGAGCAAAAGCAAATACTGGAGCTACTCCATTGTTTAATTTTAAATCAAATTCTACAAGATATTTATATGTGTTTGTTAAAACTAATTCATCTGCTGTACCACAGACCTGAATAGCTGAACCATCACTTACTGCATTAAACCCATATCTACCATTGCTCGTAAATGACGTATAACTATTTGGCGAATATGGATTATTTATTAAATCACCCAATTGCAAAGTTGGAATATCTTTAAACACTCCTTCACTTTTTAGTCTTGCTACTTTGATTCTGTAGTCTGTGTTGATGTCAACGTAGGAGGTGGCTGTGACAATTAAGGAATTTGATGTGCCATCGTTTCTTTTGGAGAAAAATAATTGTTCCTCATCAAAAACACCAAAAACATATCCAATATAATCAAAATTAACTGCATCAATTCTATCTGAAATAATAGGAACATACACAATATTCCCATCAGCACCTTTGTTAACATTAAACTCCCATTCCCCGTACGCGTCTTCGCTGCGAACGTAGCTCGTTCCCGCGCTCGAATTTGTCAACACGCGATCATCTGACTGCTGGTTTTTTTCATCGAGCGGGTACTGCGCCACGAGCCCTTTTAAAAGCGATCCGACGTGCCATTTGTTTGAATTTCCCGCGTCGATCTGCGCATTTTTTTGAAAAGAATTGTGATAATCTGCCGCCTGCGCCGCCGTGAGCACGTAATCGTACACACGCACATCGGCCATTTCTCCACTGAATGGCAAATTTGGACTCGATTTTCCAATGTATTTATAATTTGTCAGTCTGTATCCAGAATCAGTCCCACCACTGTCATCCACTCCATCAACCCAAATCGAATAATCGTTTGTTCCATTTTTCACCATTTGAACACTGTGCCACAAACCGTCATCGTAAGTGCCGTTGGTTGCAACATTGGCAACCGTCGCCATTCCTGAACCGATTTTTCCAGTAGATCCCAGGTAAATTATGTAATCATCAAAAACACCCGACAACAAACATTCTCTGTGATTACTTGTCCCACTTTTAAATCGAAATTGAACACCACTCGCCGCAAAATTACCACTTCCAACCTCAACAAAATCATCCACTCCGTCAAAACTCAGTCCGTCCGGCACGACGGTCGCGCCGGAAATCGTCCCGTCATTTCCATTTCCAGAAACATCCGGCAACGTTTCTCCATCCGGAATAAAATTGTACTGCGCGATCGATTTTTGGCTCGCAGGAAAATCAGAATCGAATCCCGCCGCCCCGCGACTGAACGAGACTGCAGCCGCTTTTTCGACAAAAAATGTGGAAAAAATGAGCAAAACTGCGAACACCAAAAATTGAAGTTTTTTCATCGAAAATTTGAAATCAAACAACATCGCAAAAATTGTACCAAAAAAGACACGTACGACCAACCAAGATTAGAATCTCCAATTCCTATTTTCACAGGAATGAGAATTTTTTCTATTTTTCTAAAAACTCTGAACTTTTTAAAACTCCCCCTGCATTCCCCCCTGAAAATGGAGCGAGGGGGTTGTTTTTTTCTCCAACTTGATTGGGAATTCAGTCATTTTGTTTTCGTTCATTCTCGATTCCAGATCAAGTCCGAAATGACAAACTCCGGGCTCGATTTATTTTTCAATCCGTCGAATGTCTGCGCCGAGATTTCTCAGATTTTCGGGAAAATGTTCGTACCCGCGATCGATGTAATTCACGTGCGAAACCGTTGTTTTTCCCTCCGCGATCAATCCCGCCAAAACCATCGCCGCGCCCGCTCGCAAATCCCACGACTGCACATTTGCGCCAGAAAGTTTTGTCGGTCCGTAAATTTTTGCCTGGTGCGGATTGAGCAATTTTACTTTTGCGCCCATCCGCTCGAGCTCGATCAAGTACGTGAACCGATTTTCGAAAAGTGTTTCAAAAATGTGAGATTTTCCATCGCACTGCGTCAGCAGCACGCCAAACAGCGACTGCAAATCCGTCGGAAATCCCGGATAAATCGCCGTCTGAATTTTTGGGATCGCGCGAAGTTTTTGGTTGCCGGAAACTTTGAGTTCGTTTTTGAGAATTTGAAAATTTGCGCCCGTGCGTTTGAACGCTCCGTAAAAGCTCAGCAGTTCAGTGTGATCAACATTTTTGATCAAGATTTCGCCGCCCGTCAACGCGCTCGCCACCGCGTACGTCCCGACGAGAATTCCGTCCGGTGGAAGTTCGAAAATTCCGCCTTTCAAATTTTTTGTTCCGCGAATCGACAAATGGTGCGTCCCAATTCCGGAAATCTGCGCCCCCATCGCCCGCAACATTTTGCACGTCGCCTGCACGTGCGGCTCCGCTGCGGTGAAAAAAAGATCGACTTCGTCGGCAACGCCCGCGGAAAAAAGTGCCAAATTTTCGGTCGCAGTCACGGACGCCTCGGAAAAAAGCACCCAATTATTTTTAAATTTTTCGTGTGGAAATGTGACCGAAATTTTATCGGGCGACTCGGTCACCGTTGCACCGAGATTTTCAAACGCATCCAAATGCGCAGAATTTGGCCGCGCACCGATCACACATCCACCGGGAGAAAAAATCTCCGCCACTCCGTACCGCGCCATCAACGGCCCGAGCATCAAAATCGAGGCGCGCATTTTTTTGGCCGCGCGAGAAGTTGCGAGTTTTTTCGGATCAATATTTTTTGCCGTGATTTCAACTGTTTTACTTGCAAAATCGTGCGCCACCTCCGCGCCGATTTCGTCGAAAATATCGAGCAGCGTCACCACGTCCGAAATTTCTGGGACGTTTTTGAAAACGCATTTTTCCGGCGTCAAAAGTGACGCGCAGAGCATCGGCAACGCTGCGTTTTTTGCGCCCGGAATCACGACTTCGCCGCGCAACGGATTTCCGCCCTCAATTTCAAAAAATGACATCAATTATTTTTTACCAAAAATTTCAAAAAAATCAACTGTCAATCTGTTTCCAAAATCGCTCCGCGTATCGATCGGTCATCCCCGCGATGTAGTCGCAGATTCGGATTTCAAGCGGTTCTGCCGAAGATTTCAAATACTCTGGAAGTTGATCCGGATGCGCGTGCAGGAAATCAAAAATGTCCGATAAAATTTTTTGGCCGCGATCGGTTCCGGATTTGACTTCTGGAGAGAGGTAAAAATTTTGCATCAGAAATTGTTTGAGTTCGCGGAATTTTTCAAAAAAATCCGGCGAAAACATCACCAATTTTTCAGAACATTTTTGGACATCCTCCTGCGTTTCAATTTTGTGCGTTTTTAAATTTTTTCGCGTCGCAAAAACCAGTTCGCCAAAAAGTTTTCGAATCGTCCCGCGAATCAGCGCCGATCGCGATTTTGGGGTGGAAAGTTCCGACAAAATTTCTGCTGGCAGCGCGATATTTTTGAGATCAGAAATTTGGAAAAAATTCCCGCGCAGTCCGTCTTCCAAATCCGCGGACAAGTACGAAATTTCGTCGGCGACATCGACCAACTGCGCTTCGATGTGCGGCGCAAAAATCTGGTCGCCCGTCTCCGGGTGATCAAAAAAAGTCGAATGTTTTTTGAGTCCCTCGCGAACTTCAAATGTCAGATTTAATCCTGGGAAATCGCGGTACCGATTTTCGAAAAAATCCACGACTCGCAAACTCTGCGCGTTGTGCTCAAATTTTTTGCCAAATTTTTTCATTTTTTCGTGCAGCGTCCGCTCCCCGGCGTGCCCAAACGGCGGATGCCCAAGATCGTGCGCGAGCGCGATCGCCTCCGCGAGATCTTCGTTGAGCAAAAGTTCGCGCGCCAAATCACGAGAAAGTTGCGCGACTTCGAGCGTGTGCGTGAGCCGGTTTCGAAAATGGTCGCCGCGCGCGGGAGACACAACCTGCATTTTTCCAGCCAATCGCCGAAACGCCGTCGCGTGCAAAATCCGGTCGCGATCTCGCTGAAACGAACCGCGGCGCGGATCCGTTTTTTCTGGAAATTCTCGCCCGCGAGAATCTGCATTTTTTTGGGCGAATGGAGCGAGTCCCCGATCAAGTTGCGAAACAATTTCGGAACCATCGATTTGACGAGCGGAAGAAGTTTGTGACATGCGCGAAAAGATGGTACGATTTTTTCGTATTTTTTCCAGAAAATGACCGACGAACATTTTTCTTCGAAGTCTGATTTCGGTGTAAAAATCCCAAACGTTCGAAAATCTCGCACGCTCGTGCAGCGCGCGCAACGAGACGCAGAACATTTTTTTGGGGAAAAAAGTGTCGAACTTTCGATGAAATTCGTGGAATCCAATTTGTAAATGTGGCCAACAAAACAAACGCTTCCCCGCCCCGCTGGAATCGCCGCTCCCCGCTGGTGGGAGCAGATTTTGCCGAACGGAACGGTCGATCGCGTCCAGGAAATTTTGGCGTGGGGCGAATCGAACTTGCTCTGGATTATTGGAATTTTGTTGCTGATTTTGGTCGTGAAATTTTGGGTGGACGGGCACTCGCGAAGAAAAAAAGAAATCGATCGACTCTGGCTGTTTTTGCTTTTTTTCCTGTCAAAACGCCAAATGATGATGCCGTTGGTGGTGACGCTCGGACGCCGCGGGAAAAATTTGGAAGAAAAAACGATCGCCGAACTTTTGAAAATTCGAAAAAACTGTCGCACCATTTCGTTGCGAAAAAGTCCAAAAACGCGGATGAACGCGGAACTCAAAGTTTCGAAAATTTTGTACGAATATTTTTCACAGCTCGAAAAAAAAGGAAAAATTCACGACGGATCAAAACTCGGACGCGTGATGCAGGATTTTGAATTTATCGATCAGAAACTCGTGCAGCTGCAAAAAACGTACAATTTGCACGCGGAAAAATGGAACCGAAATTTGGGTGGCGCGCTGAAAATTTTCGGATTTCGCCCGTTTGAAAAATTCGAAAAATGATCTGGACAAACCACGCGATCGCGTTTTCGATTTTCGGACTGGATGTGCGCTGGTACGGACTCGTGTACATTTTCGGGTTTGTGTTGTGTCTCCTGCTCGGGTACAAAATCAGCCAGAAACTGAACGCGCGCGCGACAAAACCCGAGTGGGAAAATCTCGTTTTTGGATTATTTTTTGCGGGCGTGCTCGGCGGCCGATTTGGCGAATTTTTATTTTATTCCCCGCACGTTTTTTTCAGCGATCCGCTGGAAATTTTCAAAATATGGCGCGGCGGAATGTCGATCCACGGCGGGCTGCTCGGCGCGACAGCGTTCGGGATTTGGTGGAGCCGAAAATACGCGGTGAATTTTTTGAAACTCTCGGACTCAATCGTTTTACCACTCTCGATCACGCTGATTTTTGGGCGGCTGGCGAATTTTTTGAACGGCGAATTGTACGGACTCCCGACGGCGAGTCAAAACTGGGGAATCATTTTTCCGCAGATCGATGGATGGTTGCGGCACCCGACGCAGTTGTACGAAGCATTTTACAGCGCAATTTTGGCGGGAATTTTGTTCTGGATTTTTCGAAAAAACGGGTTCCGATTTCGCGGATTGCCGACGACAATTTTTCTGGCGGGGTACGGAATTTTCCGATTTTTGGTAGAATTTTTCAAAGTCCCCGACGGCGTGATCGGCCCGCTCACCACCGGACAAATTCTCTGCGCCGCGATGGTCGTGATCGCGTTTGTGATCGCCGACCGACACAATTTTTGGGAAAAAAATGTCAGAACTCGATAATTTTTTGGAAAAAATTCAGGGAGAACTCGCGACCGCGGGCGCAACATTTTTGCGGGTAAAAGTCACGCCCGGCGCACCAAAAACGGGAATCGCGCAACTCCTCGCCGCGGACGAACCGGTGCTGAAAATTAAAATTGCCGCCGCGCCCGAACGCGGAAAAGCCAACGCAGAACTTGAGAAATTTTTGGGAAAAAAATTCGACTGCGCCGCCCGCGTGATTTCAGGATTCGCCACCGGATTCAAACTTGTTCAACTCAAAAAATAAGTTGCCTCATTTCCGCGAACGCGGGAATCCATAATGTTGAACCGTTCTCGTTCTAGATTCCCAATCAAGTTGGGAATGAAAAGGTTTTTGAAAATACAAAATGTTTTTGCGATATTTTCAAATCTTGCTACATTTTTGAACGAAAATGAAAAAATCTAATTTTGCGAAAAAATCACTCGGCCAAAATTTTTTGAACTCGATCGAAATTCGAGACAAAATCGTGGAATCCGCCGGAGATTTGACGGAAAAAAATGTGCTGGAAATCGGCCCGGGACTGGGATTTTTGACGACGAAACTTTTGAAAGCGGGCGCGCATCTCACCGCGATCGAACTCGACGAACGATCGGTAAAAATCTTGAGCAAAGATTTTGAACAGAAAAAGCATTTTACGTTGATGCACGGGTCGATTCTCGACTTGGATTTAGATGAAATATTTGAACAAAAAAATTATTCAGTCGTGGCAAATATTCCGTACAACATTACCGCGCCGATTTTGAAAAAGTTGCTCGCGGAAACAAAAAACCGTCCGGACTGCTGCATTTTGATGGTACAAAAAGAAGTCGCGGAAAAAATCTGTCGGACAAAACCAGGCAGCGAAAAAATCACAAAAACACGGACAATTTTGCAGATTTCGGTGGAAATTTTTGCGGAAACAGAAAATTTATTTGAAGTGCCGCGCACGTTTTTTGAGCCCGTTCCGAACGTCGATTCGGCGGTGATACGAGTGAAAATTCGAGACGTGCCGCTCGTCGATCCAAAATTGGAATCCACTTTTTTTACCGTGGTCAACGCGGGATTCAGCGAGCGACGAAAAAAGTTGAAAAATTCATTCGAAAAATTCTTCGGATTTCCCGCAGAAAAAATACTTGGATCAATCGATGGAAACCGCCGAGGCGAAACGCTCGACATCGCGGAATGGATCGAGATCGCGGAGAATTTTGTAAAATTTGAAAAAAAATGAAAAAACTCCCACAAATCCTTCTCGGCTGCTACATTCCGCTGCTCGCATTTTCGATGATTTCTCCATTTGCATGGGGAAACTGGATCGCTGAAATGGCTCCAGTTCTTGCAGCAGTGATCCTTCTCATTTTTACGTTCAAAAAAAATCGGATTTCAAATTTTGCGTACGTAGGAGCCGCTATTTGGATTTTTCTGCACACGATCGGAGCAAAATATAGTTTTGCGCTGGTTCCGATTGATATTTTTGAATTTGGCGGACGAAATCACTTCGATCGAGTTGCACATTTTGCAATTGGATTCTGGGCTGTCGCAATCGCAGAATGGACGCTCAAAGGAAGTTGGATAAAAAGTAAAAATATCGCTGCAATTTTTGGAATCCTGGCAATCATGGCGGTCGCTGCAACGTATGAAATTATCGAATGGCAGTACGCCGAATGGTTTGGCGCCGGTGCGGCGGATTTCCTCGGAAGTCAGGGCGATATCTGGGACGCACAAAAAGACATGCTCGCCGACACGCTCGGAGCAATTAGTTTCGTTTTTCTTTGGATTTTTATCACAAAAAAACAAAAAAAATAATCGATCTTCCAAAAGATTGACTTTCGATAAAAAATATTGAACGATGCAGTTGTTTTTGTAATTTTGAAAAAAATGGCACTCGAAAAAACACCACCACCAAGCTCGCCCGAAAGCACCGAATCAATCGATTTTTCGGTACTGCATCCACTGATGAAAAAACTCCAAAATACAATAAAAAAATCAAAAAATAATCGGCTGAGTAAAAAAGAACACCAAGAAATCGCAGACAACACCACAGAAGAAATTGCCGAAATTTTTTGTAAATTGTTGCACTCAAAATCCCTCAGAACACTTGTCGCTGGGATTCCGGACGAAACGAAACAATCTGAAGATTTCAAAATTTCTGATTTTTACGCAGAAGCTGAAAAACTTGCTGACTTGTTCGCAAAAAAATTTGAATTTGATTTTAAATCTGATTCAACCAAACTTTTTGAAGCTTTTAACGACGAAGAAATAATCGTACTCCCTGCAGAAAAATTTACAGTATCCGATGGATTTGAAAATACAAAACAAACTCTTACAAAAGGGGAACTTTTTACGTAAAAATTAATTCACTGTCTCGAGATAACACCGCTCGCAAAAAACTTTTTCCGGGCGCTCGGGTGCGAATGTAGTTTGGATTCCAACACCACACGAGTCACAGGTCCGATCAAAAAGTTGTCGTGGATTTCGTAATTTCATGCGATCCGCGTGTCGACAATCAGTACAAAAATGCGGGAGTGGTAAATTTTCTGTTCGAAGAAATTTGAGCTCTGCGAGCTGAATTTTGAAATTTTTCCCACACCGTTGGCAGGCAAGAATTTTTTGGCAAATCGCATCGTCGACCTCTGCAATTGTGTCAGGGACTTGAAAATCCTGAGCCAAAAAATCTCGCGGATCAGGATCTCGCCATTTCCAACCACGAGCCAAAACTTCTTCTTTCGTCAGTGGAAAATATTCCAACGCGATTGTCTCGTTGTATGCAAACGGAGAAAGTTTGATCGGAAAAAATTCGCCCCACTCTCCCGTTTCTTTCATGTGAGCAATGATTTTTGTTCGCAGTTTTTCGTATTCTTCCGGAGAATATTTTTTGTTGAAAATGCAGTACTCCGCGTGCCGCAATCCACAACAGCCAAAAAGATTTCGACAGTTTTGCTGACAGAGTTTGGAATAAAAAATATCGTAACAGCTCATCCAAACTTGATCGCCAAAACAAATATTTTCACATCCCTGCCCGATCTCATGACATTCGTGACAACGAGAACAACCCCCCTCTGTGCCAAAAACAGTGATGTCTCGGCAGTCTTTCAAGTGGGAACACGTAAAAATAAAAGCGCAGTCCTGTGATTTTTTGAGAGAAAAACACTCCCGACATCGCTGCACGTTATCCAAATAATCCCCCGTCGAATCTTCACTCTGGATTCCCTGTTGAAATTTGTGCGGAAACTTTTTGCTGAACTCCGCAAAGTGTCCTCGCAGCGTTCGAATTTTTGATGACTTTTCGAGCTGCCAATTTTTAATTTTTTTAGCGTATTCTTCTGGCGTACATTTTTCATTGAGAAAATAATATTCTTTGTTCCGCAGATTTACGCAGCCAAAACAATTGTTGCAGCCGATACAATTTTTGAGAAACCATGAATCGTTGCACGTTTTACAATTTTGGAGAAATCGAGACTCGTAACAGTTGCGACAGTCGACACACTCAAAACAGAGTTCACAATCCGTAATCTGCGTACAATCCATACACGATCGAGAGTCGTACACGTATTCGCAGTACAAACAATTTTCATTATTTACTGCCTCGAAAATCAAATAACAGTTTTTGCACCAACCGCACTGATTAACGAAATTACAATTGTGATTCCCCACGACGGATCGCCCCAACTGCGGCACGGAGTACATCAGATCGCGGAAGTTTTCGAAGAACGTTTTTGAAAAATCAAAATCTCGTCCGTACGCCATCGCATCCCACTGATCTGAATACCAGTACTCCGGATCATAGACTTTTAACTCAGAATCTTGATGAAATACCGACAGGATTCTTTTTCCGGTGCCATCACATTTTCGCCAGTACAATGTCCGTTCGTTGCGCCACGCCATTCGCCGGCGTGCCCTCTCATCTGGACACAGTGTCGGAACAGGGACTCCCATGTTTTCATAAAAAAGGAGATCCTCATCCGTGATCTCAAACTCCATGCCAGAGACGGCGCAGACTTTTTTCATCCGCTCTAATTTACAATTTTCTCGAAATTCTGTAAAACTCGCTCCGATGCAACGAAAATTGCCACCAAAATTCATTGAACGAATTCAAAAAATATTACCAGAAACTGACTGGGAAAGTTTTTTCGAAAAATGCACCGAACCGCTCCCCCGGACGATTCGTTTGTGCAAAAATTTTGATCAACCGGAAAATTGGGAACTCCGTCCAGTCGCCGGAATTCCGGAAGCAAAGTTTATCGAACGCGCCGATCAGCGGGAAGTCCCGCTGGGGAAAACTCTTGAATACTTCACCGGGAAAATTTATCCCGCATCTCTCGCATCGCTTCTTTCTGCAAAGATTTTGGACGCGCAACCGGGAGAAAAAGTTTTGGATGTGTGCGCCGCCCCCGGCAGTAAATCAACTTTTTTAGCGGAAAAAATCGACAGCGGCGTACTCGTCGCCAACGAACTTTCCGCGTCCCGTAGCAAAAAACTCGCCGCAAACATCGATCGCCTCGGATTAAAAAATGTCGTGCTGACACAAACCGACGGCACAATTATGGACAACTTTTTTGATCAAGAATTCGACAAAATACTTCTGGATGCGCCGTGCAGCTCCGAAGGTTTTGGTCGTCGGAACGCAGATTTTTTTGAAAAACACTGGGCAGAGCACCAGATTTTTGAGTGCGCAAAATTACAGAAAAAATTGATCGCATCCGCGTGGCAAATGCTACGCCCGGGCGGCGAAATGGTGTACTCCACCTGCACATCGAGCCCGGAAGAAAACGAAGCCGTGGTGAAATTCTTGCTGGAGAAATTCCCAAAATCGGTCGAAATTTTGCCGGTGAAAACGGATGCACCGCACGCCACCGGAATCGAAAATTTTGGCGGCGAAACCTTTGCACCAGAAATTGCAAAAAATGTTTGCCGGCTCTGGCCACACCTGGGAAATGAAACCTGGGACAGCGAGATTTTTTTCATCGCGAAGTTTCGAAAAATCGCCGGCACTTCCCGGACTCCCGCAGAAAAAAAACGATCAAAAAATTCAACGCGCATTCTTTCAAAAAATCAAACCGCGGAAATTTTGGTACGGCTCGCGAAACAATTTGAAATTCCCCGAGAAAAATTTAAAAACTCCGTGGTAATCGAACGCGGAGGTGAGTTTTTTCTGACGACACGCGACACCGCGCAGTTTTGCACAAAAAATCCACATCGTCGCGCCGGACTCAAACTGCTCGACGCGCACGAAAACCCAACCACGGAATTTGCGCTCCGATTCGGCGCTTTCGCGAGCAAGAATTGTGTACAACTTTTGCAAACTGATCGCAAAAAATTCCTCGAAGGCTACGACATCGCACTTCCTGAAAAATTCGATGCAAAAGACGGAACCGCCGTCCTCGTCAAATCGGAAAATTTTTGTCTCGGGTGGGGAAAAATCATGAAAAATGGAAAACAACTCAAAAACAAACTCGATCGCGGAATCGTTTTTTGATCGCCACGGGCGATTTTTTGACAGGTTCCAAAAACTGAGTACGCTCGCTCCGATGAAAAAATTATTCGTGTTGGCTGCGGCGTTTTTATTGATCGGATGTGGAAAAACAGAACCAGACTCACCGCTCCCGACAATTGAAACCGAGGTCGCAAACACCGCAACAATCGGCGAAACCTGCGGTGGCGCCGCTGAAAAACTATGTGAATCAAAACTTGAATGTGTGTTTGATTTTGACAAAGCTGATGCGCGCGGACGCTGCGTCGACAACGTGGTCGACAAAGAAATCAAATGCCCGCTCGCTCACTCCCCCGTTTGCGGACAAAAAGGATTGCAAAAAAACGGCTACCTCAACGAATGCGAAGCCACGCGCCACGGCGCGGAAATTTTGCACGCGGGATTTTGCACGCTCGATCCAGCGGTTGAAAATAACTGCGAGGCAAAAGCGATCGGCATCGGAATCTGTTTCAAAGTGATGCGCGGATTTGAATTCGACGCGGAAACAAATCGCTGCGTGCAGAAAAATGTCGGCGGCTGCGAAGCCGAAATTCCGTTTCAATCGCAGGAAAAATGCGAAGAAATGTGTTTGTAAAAAAATTATTTCGAAAGTTCTCGCGTGCGTTTCATCGCGGCTGCGACTGCGTCGTCCACGATTTTTTCCAAATGAAATTCGTTGAAAACTCGGATCGCCTGCTCGGTCGTTCCGCCCGGCGACATCACGCGTTTTTTCCATTTTCCAAGAGAAATTTCGCTGAAATTTTCCGCCACTTCTCCCGCGCCGAGCATCGTCTGCCGAATCAAAATCTCTGATTCTTCCGGAGAAAATCCCAATTTTTGTGCGGCCGAAACAAGATTTTCTGCAAACTGAAAAAAGTACGCCGGTCCGCTTCCAGAGATTGCGCCGATCCCATCAATTTTTTCTTCAGAATCCAAATTGAGAACTTTTCCACCCGCAGAAAATATTTCCAAAATTTTCGATTTTTCGTCCGGAGAAAAAGTCGCGTCCGGTGCGAAAAAAATTCCGGTCATCCCACGTCCGGCAAACTGTCCGAGGTTTGGCATCGTGCGCACAATCCGCGCGTCGGGAAATTTTTTTTGAAGTTTTGCGACCGGCGTTCCCACGAGCAGCGAAATCACGATCGCATTTTTTTTCGGGGAAAATTCGAGCGCGTCGAGTCCCTGCGGTTTGATCCCAAGAATCACGATTTCACAGGTTTCCAAATCGGAAACTTCGAGCGTCGTTCCGATTCCGTATTTTTTTTTGAGTGAAAGATTTTTTTCAGATTCGCGATTTGCCACGAGAATTTTTTCCGGAGAAAAAACGCCGCCGCGCACGATTCCGTCCAGAATCGCACCGCCCATATTTCCGCAACCGAGAAAACTCAACATGAAATGAAAAATTAAGAATGAAAAATGAAAAATTATTTTTTAAAATCTTTTTCCGTTGTCATCTTGATGCTCGATAAAATTTTTTCAATCTCCGTACAATCTGTTTTCAAAGATTCTCCCACTTTTTTTTCTAAAAGATCCGAATCAATCAACAACCGAATCCAATAACTTGTTTCGCGCGACTCTTTGTACGCAATGCAAATTTTGGCAAAAAAATCTTTTTTTGACTGCGCTCCAATTGCTTCTTCAACATTTGCACCGATCGAAGTACCACTTTTCAAAATCTGCTTTGAAAGCACAAATTCTTGTTTTTCCGTGATCAAAAAACGAGCCAAATGAACCATTCGCAACGCAAAATCATAACTTTTTTTCTGAATCACATTTTGCTTACTTTTCATTTTTAATTTTAATTTGTCATTCTCTGACCTGCCCGTCGCCGCGCAGAACCCATTTTTCGGTGACAAGTTTTTCGAGCGCGAACGGTCCGCGCGCGTGCAATTTTTGCGTGGAAATTCCAATCTCCGCGCCGAGTCCGTACATTCCGCCGTCGGCGAACCGCGTCGAAGTGTTGGCAAAAACTGACGCCGCATCGACTTCGTTCAAAAATCGATCGATCAATTCCTGGTTTTTCGAGCAAATCGCCTCCGAGTGTCGCGACGAAAATTCGGAAATGTGATCGAGCGCCTCGTCGAGCGAATCGACAATTTTGACCGAGCACGCCTGCCCGAGAAATTCGCGACCAAAATCCGCCGGTTCTGATTTTTTCAGATTTTTCCAGCCAGATTTTTTGAAAATTTCGAACGCGCGTTCGTCGGCAAAAATTTCCACGTCAAACGGCAAGAATCCCGGCAAAACTTTCGGGAGAAATTCCGCGGCCACTTCCGCCGAAACGAGAATTGTGTCGAGCGAGTTGCAGACGCTCGGGCGCTGTGTTTTCGCGTTCACAACAATTTTTGCGGCGGCATCAAGATCGGCCGTTTTTTCGACAAAAGTGTGGCACACACCCGCGCCGGTTTCGATCGTCGGGATTTTCGAATTTTCGCGGACAAATTTTATCAAATTCGCCGATCCCCGCGGAATAATTATGTCGACGAATTTTTCAGCTTCGAGCAAATCTTTCACAAATTTTCGGTCGGTCGGCATCAACTGCACCGCGTCCGGCGACACGCCAGAATTTTTCAAAACTTCCTGAATTATTTCCACGATCGCCAAATTTGAATCCGCCGCGTCCGATCCGCCCCGCAGCACCGCCGCGTTTCCGGATTTCAAACACAGCGTCGCGACGTCCGCCGTCACATTTGGTCGGGATTCGTAAATCACACCGACGACGCCGAGCGGCACCGCGATTTTTTTGAGGGAAATTCCATTTTCCAATTTTTTTTCAAGCAAAATTTTTCCGGCCGGATCTTCGATTTTTGAAACGTTCCGCGCGTCGCTCTCGATCGCCGAAATCCGCGATTTGTCGAGAAGCAGTCGATCGTACTTCGGATCGTCCGGATCCATCCGCGCCGCGTCCCGCGCATTTGCCGCGATAATTTTGTCCGAATTTTTTTCCAGCGCGTCCGCGATTTCGACGACCAGCGCCGATCTTTTTCCGTTGGAAAGTTTCGCCAGCGCGCGACTCGCGATTTTTGTTTTTTCGAGAAGCGGAAGAATGCTGTCCATTTTTTCGGGGGAAAAGTTCGCGCAAAATGTACCAGATCGGAGAAAAAGTTCAACTTGACAAAAACACGAAAACGCCTCAAACTAAAAACAGATTTGAAAGTAAATTAAATTATAAACTTTAGAGTTTGTTGATTTGGTTTCTTCGGATCCGATCAACTGCTCTTTTAAAAACTGTAAAACTATGAGATTTGTAAAAATTTTATTCTGGTTCGGTGTGTACGGAAACCTTTGCGGCTCACTTGGATTTTCATTGAGTGCGATCAATCGCGAATTTTCAACTGGGGCCTTTCACACAACCGCCAGCACCACCATCGATCTGATTTTAGCGATGGTACTCCTGGCTGGGTTCTTTCTTTTTATTTGGAATAATAAAACAAAAGATTATTTCAAAAAAAGCAAAGGATCTGTATTTATTTACACATTCTTCCTGGTTTTTTTCCTGGAAATAATAGTGCAGGGACTCGTGGGATCGATAATCCTACTCAAATTCTCTTTTTTTGAAGCAATGCAATTTGCATTTCAAGAAAAAATGATTGAAATAATTCTTGCTGGCTCAGCCGTCATGGGAATTATGGGGGTGATTTATCACTCTTTAAAACCACAACCACACTGCGAAACTTGTAATTGCAGGAAAGTTGATCAAAATTGAAGTTTGAAAAATCGAAAGATTTTCGCACTTCATTTTCAAAAAGCGAACTTCACCGTTCGCTTTTTTTATTATTTCAATTTTTCGACGAACGGCCGATCCGCCGGGGCAAATGTAAATTGATCCAGTTCGTCCAATCCGATCCACCGAAATTCGCTGTGCTCGCGCGAAAGTGAAATTTCTCCGGTGAAATTTTTCACCAAAAATGCGCGCAACCGCACAATTTTTTTCGGGTACGCGTGCACGTTTTCTGCAAAAAATTCTCCGATCTCCGCACGAATCCCGAGTTCTTCATGAAGTTCCCGTGCAAGACATTCTTCTGGAGTTTCGCCTTTTTCAATTTTTCCTCCGGGAAATTCCCACAAATTTTGAATTTCAAAATCGTCCGCGCGTCGCGCGATCAGTAGTTTTTCGTTTTTGAAAATAATCGCCGCCGTCACCTCGATCATCACCACGCAGTGTACTGAAGTTTTCAAAAAATTCCAAAGCTTGTCATTTTTAATTCTTCATTTTTCATTCCCAAAATCACATCACGACAATTTCGTCCGCATGTGCGACCACCACGCCTTCTTCTCGAAGCGATTTTCGAAGTTCTGCCGAAGAAATCTTTGCCCGAGCAACCGCAAAAAGCGGCTCATTTTCGTCGGTGAAAATTTCAACCACTTCGCCTTTTTCAAATTCTCCGTCGCTCATCGCAGTCACGCCGACAGCAAGCAAACTGTTGCGATCCTGCAACGCTTTTGCCGCGCCCGCGTCGATAAAAATTTTTCCAGAAATCAGCGATCCACTCGCGATCCATTTTTGGTGTGCGGAAATGTCGCACGCTCGCGCCGGACATCGCGTCCCAGATTTTCCCGCCTCCGCCGAAAGAAGTTCTCCCGGTTTGCGCGCGTCAAAAATCACAACTTCCGTTCCGAGTCGCGTCGTGCGTTTTGCGCAGTGAAGTTTGGAAATCATTCCGCCGAGTCCAAAATTTGATGAACCTTTTGCCACGCCAAAAATTTCCGGCGTGAATTCTTCGATCACCGGAATCAATTTTTCGTCGTGATCGAGCACGCCGCCGACCGACGATCCGAACAAAAGTTTTTGCGCAGAAAACCCAGCCGCGATCAACGTCGCGAGTTCGTCGTTGTCAGAAAATTTGAGTTTCAAATCAGAAACCACATCGTTTTCGTTGACGATCGGAATGAAATTATTTTCCCAGAGTTTTCCAAACGTTTCTCGCAGGTGCAAAAAACTCCGTCGATCAGAAAAATGATGTCGTTCCAAAAGTGCCTGCGACACGTTCACGCCGTACGGCTCGAACCATTTTACGTATTTTTGAACAAGAATTGTGTTCCCAATCGAAGCCGCCGCGCGCCGCTCGATAATCGTGCGCGAGAATTCTTTCAGGAATTTTTTTCCGTACCCGACAGCACCAGATGAAACGAGAATCAAGCGATATTTTTTGTGCAATTGGGCCAGCTGTCGACAAAATTCTTGCAACACCAAAACATTTGGATCGCCGTGTTCGTCCGTGACGGCAGCGGTTCCAACTTTGACAACAACGATCGGTTTCATCAGAAGAATTGTATCGAAAAAAAATTTGCAACTCAACATTTTCTGGTAAAATTTTCAACGATGGGATTTTTTCAACGGCTTCTTTTTTCACTGCTCGGAAACTCGATTCTTTTTTGGCTCGTGGAGAAAAAAATTTCCGTGTACGTTCCGGGGACTTTTGAAACGTCTGGCGGCTGGAAAACATACCTTTCTTTGGCAATTATTTTTTGTGTACTCAACACAATCGTGCGCCCGATTTTGGATTTGGTGTCACTGCCGCTGCGCTGGTTTACGCTCGGTCTTTTTTCGCTCGTGATCAACGCTGCGTTGCTCTGGCTGCTGGAAGAAATTGTAAAATTTCTCGATTTCGCAGACATTGCACTCACCGTCAGCGGCTGGGAATCGTACGTCGTGATCGGGCTCATTTTATCGATTTTCCACGGAATGCTGCACTGGTTTGAAAAATCAAAAAACTGACGAACGCACAAAGAACTTGCAAAAAATGAATTTTTATGTAAAGTAGTTTTTGAATTTTTCAAAATTTAAAAAAATGAGTCAATTTGATAATTTGGATAACTTGTTCGCCGAAATAGATAAAATCACCAAAACGGGAAAAATTCCCCCACCGCTGATACAAATAATCACCACTTTTCGTGCGGAACTTTTGCAAAAAATCAAAGAAATTCGAGAAGAATCTCCCGCCGAGCCGAAAATTGAAAAAGAAATTGAATGCGATAAATCCAGCGTTTGGAGTGAAATCGAAACTGGAATTTCCAAAAATTTTCCCGAAAAGTTATTAGATTCAAAAGAGTTTTCAGAAAAAATACTTGATCCGACTCTGCAAATGTTGGGAAATGATGATCGAGAATTTCAAAATTTTTTCAGCTCCATTTTTCTCAAAATACACGATGAAACCGCGAGATCTTCCCAAGATTTTTTGAACGAAATTTGGAATAAAATCCGAACAAAATATTATCCTGAAAATGAAACCGTCTCGCAGCTTCGAAAAAAATCGTACGAGTGGGCGATGCTGCAATTTTTGAGAAAAGAAGATTTGATTTCGAAGAAACAAGCGCGGGAATTTTGGAAAAAAATTCCACACGGAAATATTTTCGACAAAAATAAAAAATCCGAAGTTTTGGAGGAGGCGCTCAAAACCGAAAATGATGGTTCGATGGAAGATAACCTGACAAACCAAATAATTCGAATGACTAAAAATCTCGATGAAAATGAGTTGGATTTTTGGGAAAAAACCGCACAAAATTTGGAAAAAAATCACAAAATCGTGACACGACTCAAAAGTTTGGAAACAATCCCGTTTGAAGATTTGAAAAAATATTTGGGAATTTTGTCGCCCGATGGCAAAGAATTTCAGGTAAAATCAGAAAATGAGGAAACACCCAATCAAATTTATTTTGATCTGAACTGGGACGAAGAAACCTGGAAAACAAAACTCGAAAAAACAATCGAATTTTACTCAAACCAAGAGGAAAAAGGGAGATCTTACGAAGAAGATTACAAACCTGACGATGTCGCACCCGTAAATAAAAATATTTTCAACATGAACACGCTCTCTCAATTTTCCTCCGTGCGGCTGCGCTGGGAACTCGAAAAACTGTTCGAAGAAGCACAAGAATTTGATGTGGAGACAATCGAATAATTCGAAAAATTTGCAAAAAAACGGATCGAAGCTAAAATACAAACGATTTTTTTGGAAAAAATGTTTCAAACTTTTTTTATCGTCGTTTCCGTGCTGTTTATGATTGTGGTGCTGCTGCAGCAGAAAAATTCGAGTCTCGGCTCGCTGATGGGCGCCGACTCCGGAGATGAAATTGCACAGACGCGCCGCGGAGCTGAAAAATTTTTACATCAGGCGACGATCGTTCTGGCCGTGCTGTTCATCGGCGGCGGAATGTGGGCGATGTTTTCCTGATTTTTTGATCGTAATTTTATGCGACGCCGACGAAATCCAAAAGTTCGGATTGCACAAAAAACAAGATTTATTTTTTTGAGTCTGATTCTTTTTTTGGGAATCTTTTTGTGGGGATGGCACAATTTTTTTGTAGAAAATTCAAAATGGATTCCCGCGTCCGGCGGAATTTTTACAGAATCGACAATCGGACGGATCCAAAATCTCAGCCCGCTCGCAGAACGACATTCGTTGTTTGATCGCGACGTAATCCAGCTCGTGTACGCCGGACTGCTGCGACACAACCCAATCTCCGGGCAAATCGAAGAAAATCTCGCGACATTCCGCGTGGCAGACGACGGAAAATCGTATTTTGTGAGTTTGAAAAATTCTGCAAAATTCAGCAACGGCGATCCGGTCACAATCGACGATGTTATTTTTACGTACGAAAAAGTCATCCAAAATCCAAATTTTGAAAACTCAATTTTGCGCGGCGCGTTCGAGTACATTTCGATCGACGTCGTGGATCAACAAACGCTCGCGTTTCATCTGCCGGAACCGAACGTGTTTTTTCCCGGACTACTGACAACACCGATTTTGCACGCAAAAAGTTTTGAAAATGCGCTGATCGAAGAAATCACGGATCCTGAATTTCCCGCGAACAAACATCCGATCGGTGCGGGTCCATTTGTTCTGAAAAATATTATTCCAGACGACGACGGAAGTTTTCGCGTTTTTTTGAAACGAAATTTTCATTATTTTCGCGGACGTCCATTTTTGAAACAAATCGTACTGTACGTGTACCCAGATTTCGAACATTTGAAATTTAAACACACGTGGACGACGATGTACTCACAAATCCAACATCGCGAGCTGCAGGATTTTGAGAAAAATTTGTTCGACGAATATCTGAACCGCGAATATATTTTGCCGCGATTTGTGGCGGTTTTTTTCAATTTGGATTCGCCCGCGGTAAAAAATACTCCGCTGCGCGAGGCGCTCGAAATGTCGATCGACAAAGATAAATTGATGCACAATGAACCGGGCTGGAATCGCATCGATTCGATTTTCTTTTTTGAAAACATTGAAAGCTGGCACGAAACAAATTTTCCCGCGGCACGACTCACGCTCAAAGATCACGGATTTCGGCTGGACACAAAACGGAAAATTCGCATTTTTGACAAAAAACCAGTGCAGATAAAAATGATCACCAGCACGCAACCGCCCGTTTTTTCGCGGTTTGCACAAAACATCGCGCACACCTGGGAAAAAGAACTCAACGTCGCCGTCAAACTCGAAGTGCTCGATCCCGCAGATTTTTTGGAGGCGCTGAAAAATCGAAATTATGATCTCGTGCTTTTTGGACAGAATTTTTCAGAAAATTTTGATTCGCTCTCGACCTGGCACAGCTCACAATCGGGAAAACTGAATCTTTCAAATCTGACGAACGAAGAAATCGATTCGCTGATCGACGACGTGCGACTTTCCGGCGGCCAGAGCGATCTGTTTGAATTGAACAAAAAACTCACCGACATCGTTCCCGCGGTTCCGCTCGCCGTGCCGCAGTACCACATTTTGGTGGGAAAAAAGTTGCTCGGATTTTCAGAAGCGTTCGGCAAAATTCGCCGACATTCCGAACGATTTTACAACGCGCACGAATGGCATTTTTTTGAAAAACGCGACTGGAACTGGGAAAAAAATCAGTGGAAAATTCTCGGATTTTTTGAGTGGATTTTTGAAAAAATTTTTGGATGAAAAAATTGACTCCTCGCGATCTCGAAAATTTGGCGTTGCAGTCCGCTGCGCCGAAGAAAAAAATTCCCGCAATCGGGCTCGATCTCGGTGAAAAATTTTGCGGGCTGGCGTGGTCTCCGGACGGCGTGGTCGCACTGCCGATCGAAGCCGTGCCGATCGAAAATTTGGACGCGGCACTCGAACGCGCACGCGAAAAATTTGAAGAAAAAAATCCGGTACTCGTTGTCGGACTGCCGGTTTCGGGCGACGGGAGCGAAAATTTGTGGTGCCAGGAAATTCGAAAAATTGCAAAAAATTTGGCGAAAAAATTTACAATTGAGCTCGTCGACGAACGCGGGAGTTCGCAGGCTGTTTTGTTTTCTGCAGAAAATAAATCCGATCGTGCCGAACGAATCGACGATCTCGCCGCGGTGAAAATTTTGGAATTTTGGCTCCAAAAAAGTGGTGACAATCTGCCCGAAGCAAGTAAAGTTCGAGTATGAATCGTGAGATCGAAACAGAAGTTTTGAAATTGGTGCGCCGCGCGCAAACCGGCGACGAGTCGAGTTTTGCAAAAATTTTTGATCTTTTTTTCGATAAAATTTTTCGGTACGTGCGATTTCGTGTCGATCCCGAAGACGCTGAAGATTTGACGAGCGAGGTTTTTTTGAAAGTCGTGGAAAATATCGAGAAATACAAACCGCAACACAAAATTGCATTTTCAGCGTGGATTTTTCGAATCGCGCACAACACCGTCGTGGATTTTTATCGGAAAAAACGCGAACTTCTCGGACTGGTGGACGCCGACGGAAATTTGAAATTTGATGTGGTGGACGACGCGCCATTGCCGCCAGAAATCGCACAAAAATGTTGGGAGCACGCACAAATTCACGAGATGCTCGCGAAACTTCCAGCAGGACATCGAGAAATTTTGGAACTGAAATTTTTAGAAGATTTTTCGAACGCGGAAATCGCAAAAATCACCGGAAAATCCGAGGGAAATATTCGAGTGATCCAGCTCCGAGCGCTGCGCGAAATGCGGAAATTTTTCCCGGAGAAATAATTATTTTTTCAAAACTTTTTTGACGAGCGCTCGACATTTCGCACCCAACCAACACGCAGCGATCCGTCCGCGGTGCGAGATTTTTAAAACTTCTGCAAAATCGCGCCACACTCCGTCCGGAAGTTCCTGTTTTTTTTCGCCTCCGAAAAAATGTCGCCGCACTTCCAACACCGATTTTAAAAATGAAATTTCCTCGCCGCGCCCCGCTGCGAGATTTTTTTCTCCGATTCGAATCAGTTTTTGAAAATGAGCAAAAAGAATTTCGTATTTTTCTGAAATGGTGCGCTCGGGTTCGTAAATTTCCAGTGGCATCCCACCGATCCCGTTCATTTCGATAATTTTGAAATTTCCGTTTTTGAGTTCTTCCAGATTTTCTGAGCGCAGATCGAACCGCCCCGCGAAAATTCCGTCCGGATTTTTGATCATTTTTTCGACCGCCGCCACGAGCGCCGGATCGTCGGCGGAAACTGAAATTTTTTGAAATTTTGTCCCGAACGAAATACTCGCCGCCCGGGAAATCACGCGCGTTTCGCCCGCGGGTAAAATCTCGTCGGCGTGGTGCCGATTCCAGTTTCGAATTTTTTCTGATTTTTCCGGAGAAAGTCCGAGTTCCGCAATTTTTTCGTCGACAAGTTTTGAAATTTTTTGTGTGCCATCGCCCAAAATTGTTGGCAATTTTTTTTCGACGAGCGAATCGATCGAAATTTTTTCCGTCTCCGGATCACGCGACCACGACAGTCCAAACTCAGATCTTGTGTCGGCAAATTCTTCAAAAATCATATTTTTTTCACCGGCATTTTTTTTCAAAAAATCGTCAATTTCGTTTTCTTGCAAACACTCGAAAAAACTCGCGCGCTCGCCAACGGCGGGTTTGAAAATCACCGGAAACTGAATTTTTTCGCCGTACTTTTTTTCAAAAATTTCGTCGAGATTTTCGCGCGTTTCCGGCACGATTTTGAAAAATAAATTTCGCGGCCGCAGCGACTCGTCGAGCCGATCGTTGATTTCATTTTTTGACGTGCCGAGCATTCCCGAAACGCCAGAAATCCCAGGATTGACCGCGTTGAGTTTTCCCATTTTTGGCTGGATTTCCACCGCGACTGGAAAAAATTGGACAAGCCACGGACAACTTTCGAACGAAAAATTTGGATCGGTTTTTTTCTGTTCCGCGATAAAAATTCGAACACTCTCGATCAGTCGCCGAACGCGTTTTTTGCGCGCAGATTCGTTGAGATTTTTAATTTCTTCAAACTCCGCCCACAGAGAGCGACACGCGGTTTCGTTGTCTGATGAAAGTTTTTCCGGTACCATCTCGCCGAAATTGTAGGCAAATGGAAGAAAAAGCCCAGAAAATTCTCGCCGATTTTGCAGCGATCGAAGCGGAACTCGCAGATCCTGCGACTTTTTCTGATCGAGAAAAAGCACGCACGCTCGGACAAAAACGGAAAACCATCGAACCAAAAGTTGAACTGGCAAAAAAATATCTCACGCTACTGCAACAGATCGCAGACGCGGAGGAAATGATGAACGAACCGGAAATGAAAGATTTGGCAAAATTAGAATTTGACGCGGCAAAAAAAGAACTCCCCGCGGTCGAAGAAAATTTGAAAGTGGCGCTGATCCCGCGCGATCCAAAAGATGACAACAACTGCATCGTGGAAATTCGTCCGGGCGCAGGCGGCGACGAATCAGCACTTTTTGCGGAAGAATTGACGCGCGCAATTTTGAAATATTCAGAACAGGTGGAATTTTCGAGCGAAATTTTATCAGAAACTCAAAACGAAGGCGGCGGCACGAAAGAAATTATTTTCAAAGTGAACGGATTCGGCGCGTACGGAAAATTGAAATTCGAAGGCGGCGTCCACCGCGTGCAGCGAATTCCCGTGACAGAATCACAGGGGCGCGTGCACACATCCGCGGTTTCGGTCGTCGTGATGCCAGAAGTCGAAGAAACCGAAGTGGAAATCAATCCCGCGGAAATTCGCGTCGATGTTTTTCGGAGTTCGGGTTGCGGCGGACAATCGGTCAACACGACGGATTCGGCAGTGCGATTGACGCACGTTCCCACGGGAATCGTCGTCACGTGTCAGGACGAAAAATCACAGTTGAAAAATAAAAATAAAGCGTTCGGAGTGCTCCGGGCGCGACTCGCGGCGATCGAAGAAGAAAAAAAACAAAATGAACTCGGAGCAAAACGACTCGTACAAATCGGATCGGGCGATCGCAGCGATAAAATCCGGACGTACAATTTTCCGCAGGATCGCGTGACAGATCACCGGATCGGGCAAAATTTCAGCAACATCGCGGGAATTATGGAAGGAAATTTGGAAAAAATCGTCGAAGCACTCGCGCTCGAAGAACAGAAAAGTTTGTTGGAACAGGCGGAGTGATTTTTTTGAAAAACTTGCAAAACGCAAAAAATACGCGAAAAAACTTGACTTTTGGCCAGTGTTTCCCCAAAATCTGGACGAAGTGATGGTCAGGTTTGATCATCGCTCTTTTTTCAGGTTCCGAATTTCGAAAAAATGCAAAGTCAACTCCAAGCCGCCATCAACCAAATTTGCGCCGAAAAAAACATCGACCAAACTGTCGTAATCGACGCGATCGAAAACGGAATCGCTCTTGCGTACAAAAAAGATTTCGGGCGACCGACACAAAAAATCAAAGTGATTTTGGGCGACGATATTTCTGATTTGAAAATTTTCGAAGAACGCGAAGTCGTCGGAAAAGTCGAGGACTACGATTTGCACATCACAGAAAAAGATGCGAAAAAAATTAATCCCGTCATAAAAGTCGGCGAGATTGTGTACGTGCCGCTGAAATTGGAAGAAAATTTTGGACGAATTGCCGCACAAACAGCGAAACACGTGATGGGACAAAAATTACAAGAAGCGGAACGAGAAATGTTATTTAAAAAATTCTCAGATCGCGCCGGAGAAATGCTCACCGCGCGCGTGCAAAAAGTCGATCGCGACGCAACGCTCGTGGAAATCGAAGGAATCACGACGCTGATGTACGCGCGGCAGCAGATTCCCGGAGAAAAATATTTTACGGGACAACGATTGAAAGTTTTTTTGGAAGCGGTCGAACTCACGCCAAAAGGCCCGCAGCTAAAAATCACGAGAACGAGCAAAAAATTTATCGAATCACTTTTTGAAGCGGAAATCCCAGAAATGCGCGAAGGTCTCGTGTACATCGCGCAGATGGCACGCGAACCGGGCGTCCGCTGCAAACTCGCCGTTGCGTCCGAAGATTCGGGAATCGATCCGGTGGGAGCTTTTGTCGGACAACGCGGAAGCCGCATCAACAGCGTGATGGAAGAAGTCGGCGACGAACGTCTCGACGTGATTCAGTTTTACGAAGATCCGAAAAAATTATTGATCGCAGCACTTTCTCCTGCGAAAATTGCGAAAGTTGAATTTTTCAAAGAACGAAACGAAGATCGTGTGAAAATTTTTGTGCGCGAAGAAGAACGCGCGATCACAATCGGACGAAAAGGACAAAATGTTCGACTGGCGGGACAACTCGTCGGAATGCAAATCGACGTGATCACGTTTGACGGACCGATCGAGGAAGACGAATCCGCCACCGCCGCACCAGAAGCCAAGAAAAAAGAGAAAAAAGCAATCAACGAAAAACTCACGATCGAGCGTCTCGACGGCGTCGAACCAGCGGTGATCGCAACGTTGATGGAGCTCGGATTGTCGCAGATCAAACAATTTGAAGGACTTCACCCGGAAGAACTCGCCGAAATCGGAATCACGATGGATCAGGCCGAATCCGTGATAAAAGCGGTGAAAAAGTTTTTGTCGTAATTTACGCCGAAGAATCTTTTTTGGTAAAAGAATCCGTCTCGAGAACAGACGACACCGCGTTCCAAATATTTTTTTTCAACGCATCCAATTCTGGTTGTGGCTGATCGCTCAACACATCTGCGCACAAATCCGAAATCTCCGTTTTTGCTGTTTCAATTTTTTCTTTAAAATACTGAAATCGCTCGGTTTTCGCCGCCTCCATTTCTTGTAAAATTTTTTCTAACTTCTCAAGATCTTCATTTTTCGGAAACGCCGTCAGTCCGGATTGTTCGTGCAGCACCGCAAATTTTTGTTGTAATTCTTGCTTCTTTTCTGCCACTGTTTCTTGATTTAATTCTTTTCGAATTTCTATCAAATTTTCTACAAATTCTGAGGTTTTTTCTGCTGCATGTTTTTTCTTAACTCGATCCACTCCCAACTTTTTCAATGTCTCCAGATAAGAAAAAATCATTGATTTAAATTTTTTCTGCGTCTCGTTCCAATCCTCATACAATGCGACTTTCCGGTTTTTCAGTTCGGCGTGACGATCTCGCTGCGCCTTATTTTCCACTGAAACATCTCCGTTGTGCTCTCCCACAAAAACGCTCTTTTCAAATTCTTCGCCTTTTTCAAAAGCAAGTTGTAAATCTTTTGGATCATCAAAGTTCACTTTCCCCGCGGTTGCTGTTTTTTGTCGAGCGACATCACCAAGTTCCTGATTCGGAAACTTTCGTCCAATTAGCCGAGGACTCCTTAGTTTAAATTTTCTCATGAAAGATAATTATAAAGATAATTCCCGAAAAAGTCAAGAATCTTTCGATCTTCGCGCACAGGTTTTTTTACGCAAAAAATTCCGCATCAAAATCCTGCTGAAATTTTTTCGTCCAACTCTGAAAACATTGCATTTTCTTTTTTAATTTAAGTGATTTTTGTTTTTGGAACGTTTCCGGACATACGTGATCTACCCCACTGTACGCCGCCGGACATTCTTCATCACCAAATCCAAAGCAATTGTTTTCTGGAAACTGACACAAAAATTCAATCGATTTTTGCGCGGATTCTCCACTCACTTCATCAATTCCCGAAACCACATTTTTTATTTTTTCCACAATTTTTTGTACTTCCTGCAATTCTTCTGGTCGAATTCTTTTGAGCGTTGTTTTAAATTGACGCTGGAACTCTGTTAATAACAGATATTTTTCTGTAATTATTTCCGAATTCGCGTTCAACTCTGTTCGCACTCCACGTAATTTTTCGCCCAAAAGTTCTTCATCAGATTCCGCTCCCACGCAAGGACACGCCCAATGCAAATTTGACGTTCGTAAATCTCGCGTATATTCTTTCGCCATTTCTTTCACAAAATTCTGAAGATTATTCAATTTTTTAAAAAATTCTTGTTGCTGTTCTTTCAGCTCGTTCAGCTGCTTTTTTCGCTGCTGAAAATCGAGCGGAATTTCCCCGTTGGTTTTCCTCGAAAAAATACTCTTTTCAAATTCTTCGCCCTTTTCGACTGCGGCAATAAATTTCCCCGAATCTTTAAAATTCACGTTCCCGGCGGTCGCTGTTTTTTGACGAACTAAATCTCCGATTTCCAGATTCGGAAAAACCCTGCGCACCGGGCGATGTTCGAGTTCATGGAGACGAAATCTTTTTGGCATTTTTCTCGTTCAAATTTCCAAGCAAGTATAAAATAAGCCTTTTCTCAAAAAAAGCAAATTCCAAGATTTTTACACAAAAATAATTTCGTCCACTTTTTGGTCGTGCGGCAGTGTTGGGATTTTTTCAACAATCGCAAATTTTGGCAGCACGCAGATTTTTTTCCCGGAGAAAGTCGGGAGAAACTGGTCGTAAAATCCCCCGCCGCGCCCGAGCCGATTTTTTTGAAAATCAGCCGCAACCGCCGGAACAAAAATCACGTCGGCGTTTTTTTCTGGTGTGGAAATTTCCGGTTCCAAAATTCCAAATTTTCCCGGTCGCAGCGCAGAAAATTCGGAGGCGAAAAATTCCATTTTTTTTTCAAAAATTTTTGGGAAACTCCATTTTTTCTCGGGAAACTTTTTGCACAAATTTTCCACAAACGGAATTTCCGATGAATTTGGTGCGAACGCAAAAACCGCAACAGCAGCGAGAAAATCTTGATTCGCAGAAATTTTTTCGATCGCGGTCTCCGCCATTTTTTTTCGAGAAATTGTGGAAACTTTTTTCCAGCTGGACAAAGTTTGTGTTCGGAGAAAAAACTTCCGAGCCACGGCGATGTCGATCTGGATTTGCGCGAACAAAATTTCGGGCGTTTCAAATTTTTGGATTTTTCGAAAAAATTTCAGAACGTCGATTTCCAAAATTTCACCATAAATTTCACTGGAAAAATCGAGCAAATGCACCTCGATCGTAAATTTTTGATCAAACGTCGGGCGCGCCCCGAAATGCATCACGCCGCACAAATTTTCGTCGCCGCGCCGCACGCGGACAAAATACACGCCGGAAACCAGCTCCGGGCGCGGATCGGATTTCAAATTCGCCGTCGCAACGCCAAATTTTCGCCCAATTTTTAAACCGGACACGACCGTTCCAGAAAATTTCATCGTTTGACTTCGACGGGTTCGGAAGTGGAAAAAATTTCGCCGGATCTGGGATCGCGAATCACCGCACGAAAAATGTCTCCGACGCGAATTTCCTCGGTTTCGATAAATTCAAAATCACGATCATTTTTGATGGAAATTTCAACGCCCGATTTTTCAGAATTGGGAAAAAATTCGATCGCGGGACACCCGTCCGCCTCGCCAGAAACTTTTGGACAAAAATCCGTCTCGCTCGGAAATCCATCGCGATCGGGGTCGTCGGACGGCAGCGGGGAAAAATTCGTTGCAGAAAAAGTTTTGTTCGCGAGCCGAGAAATTTCATCGCGCTCGAGACTGGGATTTGGATTTGAAAGTGTCCCAAACCGCGGTTCGTCCGGCAGCACTCCGAGTGATCGAAGTTTTCGCGCCGGCAAATCGTGCGACGCGTCCGCGGAAATATCGGCAAAAAGTTTGACTGAAAAATCGCTCCCCCAGCGGTGATCCGGAAGTTGCGTGTCCGCAAATTTTGCAAATTCTTCGACCACCACAGATTTTCGCGCTTTTTCTGCCCGCAAAATTGTTCGCAACGAATCTGGAATTTTCTGTGTTTTGTCGATCGAAACTTCAATCGTCGTCACCGGATCCAAAATTTTTTGAGAAGAAAATTCTGGAGTAAAAAACGGGGTGAAAAAAAACTCGAACATCGCCTGAATTTTTGCAGAAACTGGGAATTTTCTCAACTGAGAAATTGTCTTTTGGAGTTTTACGAAAACTTTGCGAAACTACCAGAGGAAGTTTTTTCTTCCTTCAATGTGTCACAAAAATATTTTTAATCGGTTGTCCAAAACGGAGTATATTTTTATTTTTTTCAGATGAACAAATTCCTCGCCAGCATTCTCGTGTCTGTATTTTTAGTTGGAAGCTCGCCTGCCACCGCAGAAGCGAGTTTTTGGGATTGGATTTTTTCACAGAGGGAAACTGAAAATGCCGAGAAAACTCAAAGAATCGAAGAAAAACTGGAAAGAAAAGAAATGATACGCAAACAAGCGGAGACTAAACGTGAAAAAAAAGAACAGAAATTTTGGGATCGATTTTTGAACTCCGATCGCGGTGAGGCGGCACCCAGGCCGCAAACAAATGTTGAAACCTATTTAGATGGACAACTCGAAATTTTTGAAGATTTGTCATACGCAAACACCAGCGATTCTCAAAAATTAGATCTCTACGTTCCAGTCAATTCTACAAATTTACCGCTGGTCGTATGGATCCACGGCGGATCTTTTACCGGTGGCGACAAAGCCAACAAACCAAAAATCGAAGTTCTCAAAGAGATAGCAAATGATGGTTACGCCGTTGCCTCCATAAATTATCGTTTTATTCAAGAATCTATGTGGCCGGCACAATTGTACGACGCAAAAGCGGCCATTCGCTGGCTCAGAGCATCTGCCGATCAATTTGGTTTTGACGCGAATAAAATCGCCGTGATTGGTGGATCTGCCGGCGCAAATCTCGCATCGCTTCTCGGCACAACCGGAGGAATTCAAAGTCTCGAAGGAACGGAAGGAACATATTTATCCCATTCGAGTGAAGTTTCCGCGGTCATAGATTTAAGTGGAGTATCCGGCGCCATCCCGCCCACCGGAACCACTGATTACGAAAATATTAGCAGAAAAATTACGAAAGCCACCGGATGCCAAAATATTGAATCTTGTCCCGAACTTGAAAGTTTTGGTGCGATAAATTACGTCACATCGGATGATCCACCATTTTTCATTATTCACGCACAAGATGATCCGATTGTCCCCATTTCACAGAGTAATGCCTTCCAGGAAGTTTTAATTGAAAATGGCATTCCTGTTGAATATTTACAAGACGAAAGTGACATCCACGGAGCAAATCTTCTCGATCCATTTTCGGGATACATTTTGGATTTTTTGAACGAATATTTGAGAAAATCTCCCAACACTCCACCGGTTCAAACCACCGAACAACAAACATACGACGTAAGAGTCATTTCAAATTTGCACGTGGCAACGATCGATGGTTTTTATCTCACGATGAATTTGTATTTGCCAGAAAATTATGACGGAAAAATTCCCGTCGTCGTCTGGACACACGGTGGTGGCGTCACACCAACGCCGATGGATAAATTCCCGGCAACAAATGAAATCGCAGAAATGGGATTTGCCGTGGCAAAAATCGATTATCGTCCAACCTCTGTAACGACCGATCATTTGGCAAAAATTCATGATGTCAAAGCCGCCGTCCGTTGGCTTCGCGCACACGCCGACGAATACAATCTCGATTCTGAAAATTTTGCCGCACTTGGTTCTTCCACCGGTGGAATGCTCTCGGCGCTTCTCGGTACGAGTGGCGACGTAGAAGCGCTCGAAGGAAATGTTGGCGGGAACCTCTTTGTTTCAAGTCAAGTTCAAGCGGTTGTTGATTTGTACGGAGCAACCGATTTGATTGCGAATCTCGACGATATTGGAAACGCACAAAAAGAAATTCGAAAACAAATTTCATTTTTTGGATGTTCCGCACTTGAATGTCCAAACGAACTGCAAGAAGTGAGCGCGATGACATACGTAAGCAATGACGATCCGCCATTTTTAATTCTCCATGGAGGGCAAGATTTCGGCGTTCCGGTAAAACAAAGTGAACGACTGCTCAATGGTCTCACGCAAGTCGGCGTCGCAGCTGAACTCATTGTAGATGACCGATACGGCCACGATCAAGGAATTTTATACGAACCAGAAAATTTCACAAAAGTGATCAACTTTTTGAATAAACATTTGAAAGAAATTTCTTCAGAAACGACTATTGGTTCACCAACTACTAGTTCACCAACCGCTGTGTCAATGAACAATCAACAATATTCTCAAAATAAAAACAAAAAAATACAACCACTCCGCCCACAACCAATCAATGAAAATCCAAAGGCTTCAATTCATACCGATTTTTCGGTATTTTATCATCCCCAAACAGAAGAATTACTAAATATTTTTTTACCAGAAGGCAATGGTCCATTTCCCATGATGATAAGTATTAATTCCAACGGAGCAAAGCCAAACGTACCACAACAATATGAATTTTTGAGAGAAAATGGAATCGCAGTCGCAAGTGTCGGAATCCGATATTTTGAAGAAGAAATTCTTTTTCCTACTCCGATAGAAGATGCAAAAGCCGCAATTCGATACCTTCGAGTGCACGCCGCTGAATTTGGAATCGATCCGAATCGAATTGGAGTGTACGGAAGTAGCAAAAATGGAATGCTCGCATCCTTTTTGGGAACGACTGGTGATGAAACACAATTTGACGTGGGAACAAATCTAAACGTCAGCAGCAAGGTGCAAATGGTGTTAAATCTGTCAGGACATACCGATATGACAAATTTTTATAAGGATGGAATAAACGATCCTGATGTCACGATGAGCTGGGAAACGTATGAAAATAAAACTCCACGATATCTCGGCTGCGACCCAAATCTTTTGAATGGCACAGGATGTTTGCAAGTTGAAACTACTGCCAGTGCACTGACATACGTGAGTGTCGGAGATGCATCAGAATTTTTGGTGCTCGGCACGGATGACCATCTTGTCCCGGAAATACAAATGACACGATTTTATTCGGAACTACAAGAAGCGAACATTCCAACTGAATATTTACTTGTACCAGTAGCCGGACACGGAGTGGCAAATCAACTCACCAATACGCACAAACAACAAATTGTAGATTTTATCAACGCAAATTGGTCACAACTCATAGAAAATATTTGAAAATTTCGTCTGAAATTTTAGAATTCCGGTGATGAAAAAATTTCTTGCCGTATTCGTTTTCGGACTTTTGCTCACTGCTTGCGGAACCGCGCCCGCAGAAGAAACTGCGCCCAAAAATACATCGCCCGCAACGAATCAAACCGCGGAGGGACTGACCGGGTACGAGCGCTGCGTCAACGGCGGCGGACAAATTCTCGGAGAAAAAACACCGCATCGCTGCTTGCTCGACGCGCGAATGTATTTGGAAAAAGTAGAAAAATAAAAAAACGCGAAAAATACTTTTTACCGTTTATTCAAGGCAAATATTCATAATTTCAACTTTGCCAGTACTTTCAATGAACCAAATTCCCTGAGCAATATCTGATTCATTCCACACAGTTTCAATTGGTATTTCCCCGAGTGCGTCCCAATTTTCGGATATTTCTTCGGATGATTCTTTGACTTCTAGCCGATAAAATGGCTCTTGTGGCATACATCCATGTTCACCGCCCTCTTCTCGAATTACTGCAATATTTAATCGTTCCTCCACAAGTGACTCTATTAATTTTCCCCGAATATTTTCAAGTTGAACCGCTTCTGGATGAGCACTGGATGGCACCAAATCTTTATTATCAATCGATATCGCACACCCAAAAAACAATGAGATAGAAAAAATACAAACCAGAAAAAATGATTTTTGAAATAATATTTTCATCCAGTTGTTGAATAATTAAATATGACTCGTTTCTTTTACTCAATTTCACTTAAATTTGCAAAAAAATAGAAATGAAATCTTTTGCAAATTTCGCGCACACAAAATAAGTCACCGATAAAATATCCGAGAAACGAAATGGTGGCGCGAGGTAGAATTGAACTACCGACACAGGGATTTTCAGTCCCTTGCTCTACCACTGAGCTACCGCGCCATCGTCGTCGGTGGATTCGTGGTTTTCATTTTTTTCAAAAAAAACTTCAACCACTCCACAACCGCCTTCTCACCTCGCAAAACACATCACAACTTTTGTTTTGGAATTTTGCTCGGGAAAGTTTTTTATCAAAAGAACGCACGAATTGTACGAAAAAGGAAATTTCCGTCAAATTTTTACGCAGGCAAAATCACAAATTCCGTTTTGTCCTCCGGTAATTTTGATCGTGAAATTTCGATCGGATTTTCTTCTGCGATCTGCGCGCCCGTGAGTTCTCGAATTTCTGGAAAAAACTGCGGATCTCCGCCAAAAATAACCATCCGCGGATCGAGTTCGTCAATCATTTTTTTCGCTGTTTTGGGGTCCAAACTTTCCGACAACGCGATCAACAAAACGTCGACATTTTCTCCGAGATCATCGAGAATATTTTTTTCAGAAACAATTTTAACACCGGAAAAATGCGCAAAAACAACGTCGTCAAAAACCATTTTGAAAACAAGATTTCCAGATTTTGGTTGAATTCCTCGGATCAAAATATTGGAAATTTCAAACTCGCCCGGAAACGAAAGAACTTTTTTTGTGTCCAATTTTTCCAAATTTTCCCCCGTGCTCGTCGTGACAAAATCGAGTTTTTTTTCTGAAAAATCTGCAGGCGGATCCAGCGCCACGTGCGCATTTTTGGATTGGATCCCAAACGTCGAACCGCCGAAAAATTGAATTTTCATTTTTTTCACGTAAATTGTCGGCGAGATTGTAAAAAATTTTCGAGAAAAAGTCGATGAAAAAAGTTCTGGAACAAACGATTCCGCATCAAAAATCCACGCAGGATTTTGCAAAAAAATTGGTCGATGAATTTTTGGCAGGCGAAAAAAACTTCACGATTTTTTTTGAAGGCGGGCTGGGCACCGGAAAAACTTTTTTGGTTCGCGAGATTTTGAAAAACTTCGGCGTGACGGAAAAAGTTTCGAGTCCGACTTTTATTTTTGTGAACGAGTTTCACGCGGGCGAACGAAAGTGGGCGCACTTCGATCTGTACCGACTGAAAAATCAGGACGAATTTTTTGCGCGCGGATTTGACGAAATCGCGGTCGACGAAACTGTTTCGAAATTTGTCGAGTGGCCGGAACGCATCGGCGCGGACGTGCAGCGACATTTTTCGGGGAAACATTTCATCGTGCAAATTTCGCACGGCGTCGGCGCAGGAATGCGAAAAATTAAACTTTTGACACAATGATCCAAAATTTATTTTTGCTCACCGGCGAGGACGATTTTCGGCTGCGGGAGCGGGCGCGGATTTTGCGCGACGGGTTTGGGAAAAAATATCCCGACGGCGATTTGGAAATTTTTGAGACGAAATCCGAGCTGCGAAATTTGGAAAATTTGGTTTTGACGCCGAATCTTTTTGGCGGGCGGCGGCTCGCGGTCTGCGACGAATTTTGGAACGCGGAGAAATTTGAGGCGGCAGAAAAATCAAAGTTTTTTGAACGGCTGCCAGGATTTTCCGAAACCGCGACCGTGATCGCGCTCGAACCGAAACTCGACAAACGCACAAAATGGGCGAAATTTTTGCTGGCACACGCACGCGTGGAAAATTTTGATCAACTCGACGAATCGCAGTTGTTGCGCTGGATCGAGCAGCGCACGGAAAGATTGGGCGGAGAAATTTCGAGAAGTTGTGCAAAATTTTTACTCAACCGCTGCGGGCCAAATCTCTGGACGCTGTCGGGCGAACTCGGAAAAATTGTGATGTGCGCAGGCGAAGAAAAAATTGACGAAAAGTTAATCACCGAACTTTCACGGCCACGACCGCAGCTCGAGATTTGGGATTTTTTGGAAAATGTTTCTCGACAAAACGCGATCGGCGCGGTGGAAAAATTTCGGTCGCTGCTGGTTCTCGGACAGCCAGTGCAAATGATTTTTTCGATGCTGCAGCGCGAAATCCGCATCCACGCGCAGCTCCGAGCGGGACTGAATCAACATTTGTCGGCGCCAGAAATCGCGAAAATTACAAAATTGCATCCGTTCGTCGTGCAAAAAACTTTGAATTTATCGAAAAATTTTTCCGCAAAAAAAATCCGAAAAATGTACGACGAACTTTTTGAAATTGAAAAACGGATGAAATCTGGCGGAATCATCACCAGCGTGAACGACGCAGGAGAGCTCGAACTCGCGATCGAGAAATTTATTGTGAATTTGTGCGCGTAAAAAAAATAAATTTCAAAATCTTGTCAACTCGATTTTCCGATTCGACTGCGCTAAAATTTTCAAAATGACTGAAACTTTTTTTATCATCTGCGCCGTCGTCGCCGGAACACTTTTCGGAAGTTTCGCAACGCTGCTCGTGTGGCGATTGCATTTCGACGAAAAAGGAATTTTTTTCGGGCGGAGTCGCTGCCCACAGTGTCGGAAAATTTTGTCCGCGATCGAGTTGATTCCTGTGTTTTCGTGGTTTTTGCAAAAAGGTCGGTGCAAAAAATGTGGAAAAAAAATCCCAATTTTTTACCCGATCACCGAAATTATTTTCGCCGCAACGTTCGGAATTTTTGCCGTGAAATTTGGCGGAACCGAAAATTTTTGGCCGATGATTTTCGCCGCATTTTTTGCGCTGTTGCTCTGGATTTACGATTTCAAATTTTCCGAAGTTGACCGCCGGATCTCGTTTCCCGCGATCGCGATCGCAATTGGCTGGGCGTTTTTCCGCGACGGAACGGAAATTTTTTTGATCGGCGGCGCGATCGGCACAGGATTTTTTGCGATTCAATATTTTGCGTCCCGCGGAAAATGGGTCGGACTCGGCGATCTCGAACTCGGCGCGCTGATGGGATTTTTACTCGGCTGGAAATTGCTGCTCGGCGCCCTTTTTCTGGCGTACATTTTAGGAACGTTTTGGGCGATTCCACTTTTGATTTTGAAAAAAGCGACCGGAAAAACACCGCTCCCGCTCGGCGCATTTTTGATGCCAGCGCTGCTGGTTTTTCTGCACTCGGGCGACAAAATTGTGAACTGGTATTTTGGGTTTCTGGGATGGTAAAAAGTGGGAACACCACAAAATTTTGACGGAAAAACTCGCTCGGTTTTTTGTTTTTTCGCAAAATGGATTTTATTGTTTTTTCAGCGTTTTTTAAAAACATTCGCAAAATCTGGACTTTCTCCCGCATTTAAACTACTCTGCCGCCCGCATGGTTATTTCTGTGACAGATCTCGCAAAAAAATTAGCAATCGCTCCAGAAGCTGTTCAGCTTCACGCGATGGATTTAGATTTTGAAATTCCCGAGGACGAACTGGTTCCGGACGAAATCGCCGCCACGATTGAAAAATTGGAAATTGGCAACGAAATCGCGCAGACCGAGCACGAAATCGAAGAAAAACTGGAACGAGAAATCGTCGAAAAACAGCAAGAAAAAACCGCCGGGAGTCAGAAAAAAATCCAGAAGAAAAAAGGAGAACAACAGAAAACCAGACTTGAAAAACTCGAAGAACGACAAGAAGTCGAAACAAAAACGATGGACGACGGCACGATTATTTTGCCGGAAGAAATGACCATTCGCGAGCTCGCGGTAAAAATTGGGAAACCGATTCCGATCGTGCTGGTCAAAATGAAACAGAACGGAATCATCGCAAATTTGAAAGAAAACGTCGACTACGAAACCGCCGCAATCATCGCCGGAGAACTCGGAATCATTGTGAAAAAAGAAGCCGCGGAACTTTCCGGAGAAGATTTGTTTCGTGGAGATTTAAAAAGTTTGCTCGCCGAAGAAGAAATCGATCAGCTCAAACGTCGCCCAGCGGTAATTTCGATCATGGGACACGTCGATCACGGAAAAACTTCAATTTTGGATTACCTTCGAAAAGCGACCGTCGCGACCGGCGAAGCGGGCGGAATCACGCAACGAATTGGTGCGTACCAACTGGAAACAAACGAACAACTCATTACTTTTCTTGACACGCCCGGACACGAAGCATTCACAACGATGCGCGCTCGTGGAGCGCACGCCACCGACATCGCGATTCTCGTGGTGGCAGCAAACGAAGGCGTCAAACCACAAACAATCGAAGCGATCAATCACGCACGTGCTGCGGAAATTCCGATTATCGTCGCGATCAACAAAATGGACATCGACGGCGCCAATCCTGATTTTGTAAAAAAAGCGCTCGCCGAACACGACGTCAATCCCGACGACTGGGGCGGCGACACACCGTGTGTTCCCGTGAGTGCAAAAACTGGAAATGGAATCAATGAATTACTCGAAACCGTCGTCACGCTCGCAGAATTGCAAGATTTGAAAGCAAACCCAAACCGAAGTGCGATCTGCACCGTGATCGAAGCGTCGATGGATCCGCGATCCGGGATGAGCGCCACACTGCTCGTCAACGCAGGAACTTTGAAAAAAAGCGACGCATTTGTGATTTACGATCAACAGGGAAAAATTCGGACGATGAAAAATTTCCGTGGTGAAGAAATCACCACTGCCGGTCCGAGCACGCCGGTTCAGATCACGGGATTGACAAAATTACCGCAGATGGGAGATCTGCTCCAGGTGGTGAAATCGGACAAAATTGCGCGAAAAAAAGCGGAAGAAGTCGCAAACATTCGGCACGACGATGATCTGACAAAACGAAAACGCGCCTCGCTCGCGACGCTCAAAGCAAAAATTGCGGAGGGAAAACTCGGGCAGCTCAAAATCGTTGCGAAATCCGATTCGAATGGAACGCTCGAAGCAGTCGTCGACGAATTGGAAAAAATCAAAACCGACGAATCAATCGTCAAAGTCATTCACTCGGGCGTCGGCGAAATCAGCGAATCGGACGTGATGCTCGCCAGCGCGGGCGAAGCGGTCGTCGTCGGATTCAACGTCAAAACCGCCGGACGGATTGAAAAAATGGCAGAAAATGAGGGCGTCAAACTTTTGACGTTCGACGTGATTTATCATTTGACGGAGAAAGTTTTAGAAATTTTGGAGGGAAAATCAGACGACGAAGATGTCGAAACGGTTGTCGGAGAAATGATTTTGAAAGGTGTTTTTGCCGCGAATAAAAAAATGGCCGTTCTCGGTGGCGACGTGACTTCTGGAAAATTGAAAGCAAAAATTTCGTTCCGCCAATTCCGTGGAGAAGCCGAAGAACCGCTTGGAACGGGAATGATAAATTCTGTGCAGATCGGACAAAAAATTGTCGCCGAAGCGAACGAGGGCGTCGAGTGCGGAATGAAAATCAAACACAACGAACTGATTTTTGAAATCGGAGATCGACTCGAGTTTTTCACCGGAGGGAAAAAATAGTTTTAGAAAAAAAATTCTGAATATTTTTTGGAATGAAGTCTTTTTATTTTTGAGAAAAATTTTTGCGTTCCTCGACAAAAAACTCTTTTTTGGTACACTCGGCCGCGGAAAATGAGGAAAGTTGACATTTTTTTCGCGCTCGGACGAATCCTCAGCGATGGGGTGATGATTTTTTTCGCGCTGATGGGCGCGTATCTTTTTCGAATGCACTGGTTCGGATTTTTCGGACTTTCCGCGCCAACAACACTCGTGCCGTTTGAACTTTTTCAAATGTACGCGCTGAAACTCACCAGCGCGCTTCTGGGAATTTTCGCGCTGAACGGGCGGTACAATTTTGATGCGGACGAAAAAATTTGGGACGAACTCCGCAGCATTTTTTGGACGCTGACCACCGGACTCGCAATCATCATCGTGTTATTTTTCTTCCGCCAGTCACAGTTTTTTTCGCGCTGGATTTTTGGTGCGGCGTGGGGATTTTCAATTGTGTTGGTTTTTTGCGGGCGACTGATCGTGCGACATTTTCGCCGGACGTGGTGGAAAAACGGATTCGGGCGCATCCGCGTGCTGCTGCTCGGGACGGGAAAATTGTCAGAAGAAATTCAGAAATTTTTTGAAAAATCGCCGCGGTACGCGCTGCTGGAAATCGTGCCGGAAAAAAAATTTGGGCAGCTGGGAAAATTTTTGAAAAGTTGGCATCCGTCGCTGGTGCTGCTCGCGACCGACGAACCGAGCCAACAACGCACCGGCGCACTCGCACGACTCGCGCACTCGCACCACGCAGATTTTCATTTTTTACCGGACGAAGCCGCGCTGGACTTGGCGGCCGTTGAAATTTCAACGTTGAAAAATCATCCCGTACTCAAACTAAAATCCACTCGAATCGGCGGCTGGGGCGCGGTGATAAAAAGCGGAATCGATCGCACTACGGCCGCGGCGGGACTGACAATTTTTTCGCCAATTTTTGCTGCGATTGCGTGGAAAATTTGGAAACAAGATCGCGGGCCAATTTTTTACGGATCGACGCGAATCGGAAAAAATGGAAAAATGTTTCGCTGCTGGAAATTCCGATCGATGGTGATGAACGCGGACGCGCAGAAAAAAAAGTTGATGAAAAAAAATGAGCGAAAAGGCGGCGTTCTTTTTAAAATGGAAAACGATCCGCGCGTGACCGAGTTTGGAAATTTTTTGAGAAAAACGTCACTCGACGAACTTCCGCAGTTGTGGAATATTTTGTGCGGCGAAATGAGTTTAATCGGACCGCGCCCGCATCTGCCCGAGGAAGTGAAAAAATACGACGCGGATCACCACCCGCTGCTGTCGATCAAACCGGGGCTCACCGGGTACGCGCAGATCAACGGCCGTTCGAGTTTGAGTTTTGACGACGAGATGAAGTACGAACTTTTTTATCTGAAAAATTGGAGTCCGTGGCTCGATCTGATTATTTTTTTGAAAACGATTTTTCTCGTGCTGCAGCGAAAAAATTCCGCGTAATTTTTGGAGGCATTTTTTGACCCGTGCAATTTTTGGCAGTACACTCTCCCAGAGTTTTTAGAAAAAATAAAATGCGAAAATTTTTCATCCGTTTTTTGACCGTCGGAATTTTAATTTCCGGAATATTTTCAAGTCTGGGTTCAGCGATGTACCAAGATATAAATGCTGGATCAACGCTGGAACCCGCGCTGCAAACGTTGATCGATCGCGGAGTTTTGGACGGAAAAGGATTTTTTCGATCGAGCGACAACATTCCCGCGGCGATGTTTTGGGAAATCGTTTTGCGCGATTCGGGATTTGATCCAAACTCGTCGACACTCGGAACCGACGTTCCCGGAAATGTGGATTCTGAAAGTGATCTCGCGCAATTTTTACGAGAAGCCAGCCGGCGCGGTTTTTTGACCGCAGCAGAAAAATCACATTTTGATTCAAACGCAACAATTTCGCGCATCCGAGCGATTGAAATTTTGGTGAAAACAAAAGCGCTCGTAATTCCGCGCCGCACGTCAAACGCGTTTCGAGATCTGCTGCCAGAACGAACGCCCTCTCGCGCCGGGTACTGGCCGACGGTCGAAGCTGCGTACGCGTCGGGAATTTTGGACAATCGCGATCTGACAGATTTGCGCCCAAATTATCCACTCAAACGACACGAACTCGTCACCTGGATTTTTAATTTTCTCGACCACGGCACAAAACAGTCGCGACTCGAAGCAGAAAATCCATTTTCGTACCAGCGACTGCGAGAAAGCCACACCGAAGAAAAAAAATCTTCTCCCAGTTCCAGCACAAATATTCAAAAAGCTCCGTCGATCCAAATCCAAATTTTGCCAGTCGGAAGCAGTACCACACTTTTGCCGCAGCAAACTTTGCCAAATCAAGATCTTTTGGAAACAATTTATTCGGACGTGATCAATCGGTACCGATTTTCGGATGAACTCACGCCAGAAAAAAGAAAAGAAATGATCGATGCCGCGATCGCCGCGATGGTCAAAGCCGCCGGCGACAAATACAGCGCGTACATCAAACCCGCGCAGTCACAAAATTTCCAGGAAAATCTGGATGGAAAATTCGAAGGAATCGGCGCGTACGTCGAACTCATCGACGAAAAACTCGTGATCACGTCTCCGATCGTCGGATCCCCCGCGGAAACTGCCGGAATTTTGCCGGGTGACGCCGTCATAAAAGTGAACGATGAATCGATCGCCGGCTGGGCACTTTCGGATTCCGTGAATAAAATCAAAGGTCCGTCCGGAAGCGCCGTAAAACTCACAATTTTGCGAGAAAAAAAGGAAGTGGAAATCACCGTCGTGCGTGGAGAAATAACCGTTCCGTCCGTGACTTTGAAATGGGAAAAATCTGTTCCGATCATCGGGTTGCACCAATTTGCGCACGGAACCACGAGTAGTTTTTTAGAAATTTTGAAAAATGATGTGTTGACAAAACACCCACGCGGAATGGTGATCGACCTGCGAAATGATCCGGGTGGATTTTTGACGGTGGCGCGAGAAATTGTGGAAATTTTTTCCACGCGCGGAGATAAAATTTATTCCACGGATTACAAAACTGGCGACGTTCCAGAGTACGCGCGACGCACCGGAGAACTGGCAGAGTTTGAAAACATTGTGGTGTTGCAAAACAAAGGAACCGCATCTGCGTCAGAAATTTTGATCGGCGCACTCCAGGATCACAATCGGATAAAAATCGTCGGAACAAATTCGCTGGGAAAAGGAACCGTGCAAAGTATCAATAATTATTCGAACGGCGGAATGCTCAAAATCACGATTGCAAAATGGCTCACGCCAAAAGGTCGCTGGATCCACGAAACCGGAATCGCGCCCGACATCGAAATCGCCGATCCAACTTCCGAAGAAAAACAACAAAAAATTGATCGCCAACTCGATCGAGCGGTTCAAGAAGTTTTGAGACAAGAACTTTCCAACCGAAGATAATCGGCCACAAGCCACTAAAAATACCGCGGTAAAAACTTGTTTTTGAGAGATTTTTCTGGTACAATCTTGCGTTGTAGGAAATAAATTTTACAAAAATAAAAAAATGTTTCAAAGAATAATTGAAAAGATAGGAATTCCGGAATCAATCCGACAGCGTGTTTATTTTTTGTGGGGACTGACCTTTTTGTACCAAATTGGATTTATGATTGCGTGGATCGTGATCACCGCACTTTTTATTGAAAGTTTTGGAATCGAAAAATTGTTATTTTTGTTTTTGGTCGAAGCGTGTTTTATGTTGCTGGGTGGAATTTTGGCTCGGGAAATTTCGTTTCGGTTTCCACTCAAAAAATTTATGCTCGTCGTGATGAGCACACTTTTGTTGATCGTCGGCGCTGCCATAATTTGTCGAGAAAATGGACACATTCTCGCATTTTTCTTTTTGGCACTTGTCGCAAAAGATCTCGTGTATCCGCGCATCCGAATTGGATTGATGCGAAAAACAGAGGAATTTTTTGTTCCCAAACGCGCCGAACAAGCGATGCCGACGATCGAATCTGGGATTACGATCGGAACGATCACGAGCGCCGGATTGATGCTTTTTTTGCTGAAATATTTTGTCGCTGCAAGTTTGCTGGCGTTTTGGCTCGTGCCGCTCGCACTGATTTTTGGAATGCTTCTTTTGGAAGAAAAATTACTGAACGAAGTTCCAGGATTTGAACCGGAAATGAAATCGGAGGCAACGCAGCCGTTTTTTGATTTATTGAAACTGGCGAAAAAAATTCCGTTTTTGAAATTTTTGTGCGCAGTAGTTTTTTTGCAGGCAGCACTTTTTACGGTGACAGATTTTCATTTTATGCAGGAACTGGACAGCCACACGACACATTCGAATCACGTGGAAATTGAATTTTCATTTCCCAAAGATTTGCAAGCGTCGCTCTTCGATCAGGTGGCAGAAAAAACCGAGAAACTGGAAAATTTCGCTGTGGAAAAAATCGAAACAGTTTCGAGTCACCTCGTCGCGCACAAAAATCTGACACACGATTTGAGTGCCTTGAGTTTGATTTTTGGACTGATCGCGCTGGTGGTTCAGCTTTTTTTGACAACAAAGTGTTTGCGTCGATTCGGAATTATTCACTCGATGATGCTGTATTTTTCTGGATTTTTTGCGATCGCAACGACGCTCATTTTCAACGGCAGCATGATCAACTTTGTCCGTGGGTACCAACACGGATTTCACTCGCTTTTTTTGTCCGGGTACCACATCACTTTTTATTCCACGTTTAAAAAATATCGCGAATTTTTACGAATTTTTCTCGAAGGAATGCTGACACCGATCGCGGTAATTTTGAGTTCTGGAATTATGATTCTTTTGCTGGAAAAAGACGCAGGAGATTTTCTGCCGTTGTTGATGGCATTTCTCGCCGCAGGACTGATCGGAATCACGTTTTGGATGCGAAAAAGTTTTACGCAGATTTCTGTGGAAAATTTTCGAAACGCACCGAATCTCGCAGAAAAACTTCTCGCCACTGAAATGCTGGGGCAACGCGGACACCGCAACTCGATGAAAATTTTGAGCCGAGAATTGCTGGATGAAGCGCAACATCCAATTTTGAGAGAAAAAATTATCCGCACGCTCACCGAAATCGATGATCCGCGCGTGGTGCATCCGTACATTCAAATTTTACGCGAACAAAAAGAATCGGATGAAATTAAAATTTATGTTTTGGATTCACTTTTGAAATGTAAAAATTTGCAAAATTACTGCGCAGGAAAAGCGTTCACGCAGCATCAATTGCTCCAGATTTTACAAACTTTATTTGCAACAACCGAACACGAACATTTGAAAAAACTGCTCGTGATGAATATTTTGAATCATTTGCCGCTGAGCAAAACAGTTGGATTTTTACAACACACGCTCAAAAATGCAGATGAAAAATTACAATCAATTTGTCTGCGATCGTGTAAAATTTTCAACGATCCCGAAATCGTAAATTATCTCGAACCGTACCTCACTCACAGCAATCCGCGAATTCGCAGCCACTGCGTCATCGCAATGTGGGAATTTGCCGATCAAGAAAAATTGTGGTCCGTGCTGGAACCGATGCTCGAAAGTGAAAATCCTGAAATTTTAATTTCTGGAATTTATGCCACCGGAGAAATCGGACATCGCGACGGAATGCAAAAAATTTATCAATATTTGAAACACGAACATCCAGAAGTACGCCTGCACACATTGATCACGCTGGGAAAAATGGGCGACACAAACGCACTCCCCGGACTTTTGGAAATTTTCCTCGGTGACGACAAAGATTTCGCACGTCGTGCGTACGAAATGAGCAAACGAATTGCGTACCAATTGCAGGAAAAACTCGAACAGAATATCCACCGAGCGGTCGCAAAAAAAGTTTTTGAAGTTCTTGCACATGAAAATATTCACTCGCACGAAAATTTGAAAAATCTTTCACCAGAAAAGCTCAACTTTTTGAAACGAATGTACCGACTTTCTGGGAAATACGAGCATCTCTGTGTGATCGAAGGAATTTCGAAATAATTTCTCAAACAACACATCCAATCACGAGAGACACAAACGCAAAATTTTTCTGAATAAATTGAAAAAATATATTTCAAAAAAAGTCAAGAATCGTGTTGACAAAATCACACAAAAACATTATTCAGGATATGTTAATTTACCGAAATTATTCGTTGTAAATGAGACTCAGTCAATTTGATGACGCAAAGCAAGCTGTTCCTGGTTATAATTATCAGGCGGGTGACGCGTATGGACAAGAAATACAAAAAAAATTCATCAATAAAAAAATATTAACAAATACTGAGTGGTATAATTTTTTGCAAAATCAACAAAAAGAGCAAAACCCAGAATTAGTAAAAAAAATCCTGGAAAATGCAGATGAACGAAAGATAATGCAAAACACAAATGCCAGCATTATGAATATTGTTCAAGCTGTCGATGAGCTCGCCCCCGATGATTCCGAAATCTGTGGTGATGTATTGATGACAAAAGCCTTTAAAAATCTTGAGGCACTGAACAAAACGAACAACTCCGATATTCCACCCGAAATTATCATTCCAAATTTTAACAAAGAAGATCCAGAACATATCGCTCTGTACAACTTTGTAAATTCAAATCCATTCCTGCGCGAGAATATTTTGCACGGCATTTTATTGAAGCTTGCAAACGTACGCCCAAATGGAGACAACTACGAAAGATTATGGAATAAAAATATTTACAACTTGATGTCCAAAAAAGCCCCATCAAGTCTTGCACAATATATCGTAAAAAATTATGCGAGCATTCTCACAGGAACGGGGCTCGAATTGGGCGCCGGAAACGCGCGTGATTCAATCTATTTTTTGAAAAAAAAACCAACTGCGATCGAAAAAATAATCACGTTGGACAGCAGTCCTAAAGCCGTAGAAACTATTCAACAAAATCTTTCAGGAAAAACCTCACAAGTTCGCGAAAAAATTGAAATTTCTTCCACAGATATAGTTTCCCAACTCGAAGGAATGAAAAAACGAGGAGAAACTGTAAATTTTATTTACGGACTCTCCGTTCTTCATTATTTCAGCACAACAAAATTAAAAAAAATATTCGAACTTATCAAAGATTGTCTCGCTCCAGGTGGTCACCTCATTTTTTCAGTGAAATCTCCCAGATCTTCTTTTGATAAAACAGGTATTTTATTCGATTACCGTGTCATGAATGAAAAATCACCTGAAGATGAACATGTTACTCGAAAATTTGCGTCCATCGGGCCAGATGGAATTCTTCGTTATTCTCGGTCAAACGAAAGAATGAAACATATTTTAAATAAGGTTGGATTAAAACAAATTACCTCTGATGAGTACAACGGAGAAGTAAATTATGAGATTGACGCACAAGGAGAACAACTCTTCCAGCGATTCATATTTCAAAAACCACTAGCAAGAGCGAAGTCTGTCGCTGAATAAATTTTTGAAATCAATGATTCCAGGCGTTTTGAAAAATCGCGCGGAAAATTACAGCCACACTTCCCCCGTGCAACACAAATCCAACTGGTTTTTCTTCGTGAAAAGTAATCACCGCCACCTGTTCATCAAAAATACGGATTTCTCCATCAATCGGTAAATTTTCTACAAAATGGATTTCGCGATTTTCTTCTTTTTTTTCATGTTGTAAATTCATTGTATTTTTCGGAACGATGTCATGTGATTTTATTCCCAGCTCGATTCTTTTGTCGATGTACTCATACAAAAAATCACCCAAACAATTTTGGATTTTTGAAATATCGAGCCAACTATAAATTTTCTTGTCTGATTTATTCGCCGTGGACAACATATCTCGATATAAATCTTTCACCCCTTCCACACCTTCGTAATAAGTCACATCCGGCTTCCAAGAAGATTTTTGGACATTCTGTAAAAAATCCTGAATCGTCTCCCGCGCTTCATCGTACACAAATTCTGTATTTTTTTTCTGTTCCTCGATCCACGTGTACAATTCTTTTTCAGAACAAATTTCAAATTCATCATTTTTTTCTTGCACACAATGTACCAATCCCCTGATTGAAAGATTGGAAAGCAAATACTGCACCGTACTGAAACTGATCGTCGTATTTTTACTGATTTCCCGAGAAGTTGCTTTTTTCTTGAAAAATAAAAAATTCAAAACTTTGACCTCTCCGTCAGAAAACCCAAGTGATCGTAAAGCTTTGCGAATTGGAAGATAGGAGGAAGAAGCTGTCATGAGTTTTTTTGAGTTTCGTACTCTTCCATAACAGATTCGAGTTGATCCATCAAGTTCAAATACATTTCTCGGTGTGGAAGCGCGAGATGATGAAAGTTCGTCACCAGCATCGGCAAATACATTGTTTTGAGCTCTTGTATCCACTTTTCTTGCTTGTGCGGCTCCAGCCAAGAAAGCGTTTTGAGGTTGTGAATCAGGTCAGCCATTTTAAGGAAAAAAACCGAAACATTTACCTGCAACGTATCGCAGAGTTGTTCGAAATATTTTTCTTGTTTTAAAACACGATCTTCAATCCGAGCATCTTTTGAAATCGCTTGCACGAGAAAATAAACATTTCGTCCAAATTCCTTTTCAATTTTTTCAGCTAATTCAGTTTCTTGCAGATTATCTTCCAAAACATCGTGCAACAGCGCCGCACAAATCATGTCATCGTCACCATCCAGATCAAAAATAATTTCAGCCACTGTCACCGGATGCATAACAAACGGCTCGCCGGATTTTCGTTTTACATCTCCGTGAATTTTTTCAGCAAAATTATACGCCGCTTGAATTTTGTCCAAATCCAATTCTGGTCGTTTTAAAATTTTTCGTCGGAAATCCTGAAATGGCATGTTCGTACGATCAACGCTCCTGACTGTACGGAAGATTCAGGTTTTTCCAAATTTTTCTCAAGAAAAATATTTTTTCCAAACGGCAAACTCGCGCTCAAATTCTTCCGGAGAATCTGAACGATGAATTGCGTTTCGCACGCCGCGTTTCTCGGCAACCGCAATTTCAAGCGAATCGTCGCTGAATTGTCCGCGGATCGTTTCTGTGCCCGCCATCGCTGGATCGGTCACGCCGATCACGGTTTTCATTTTGGAAATTACGTCGTCCCCCGTGTACAACGCCAACACGATCGGCTGATCGACGAATTCACCAACAACGTACTCGAAGAAAAATTTGTCTCGGTGCGGAGAGTAATGATTTTCCATCACGTCGCGTGGTGTGGAATCGATGCGAACCGTTTTTTCGCGTGCACCAAATCGGTCAAGAATTTTGAAAATTTCGTCCGCGCGATCGACCGCGTCCGGTTTTATGAAAATGAGTGTTTTTTGTGTCATCACGCAGATTTTGGCAGAGCAAGATTTTTTTTCAACTGAATTCATGAAATTGCAATATCGTCGCTTTCATGTTAGAATAAAAAGATTTTTTTAAAAAAATGAAAAATATTTATAAATCATCCTTCGTCACAAAAGATATTATAAAATTTGTGTGGCAAGAGAAACCTAATCACAAGCAAGATCCTAAAGTTGTTGTAACTCAAAGCTTGTCATCACCAAAAAAAGAACTTGAAATTTTGCACAAAGAATTAAAAAACAATAATAAAAAAGAAAAAAACAAAAAAAAAGACAATCACAAACAAGGTCCTAAAGTTGTTGTAACTCAAAGTTGGTCATCACCAAAAAAAGAACTTGAAATTTTGCACAAAGAAATAGAAGAAACAGAAACTTTCCCAACAGGCAACGCTTTTGTGGAATTACACAAAGCAATAGGAGATCACGGCGGAATGGAAAAAGCTATCGGCTCAGTTTTTGAAGCACAAAGGGCACAAGATCTAGAGAAAAAAAGAAAAGAAACGCAAAACTTTCTCGATGAATGTGAAAAACTCGTATTGGATGAAGCTCTTGAGAAAGACATTAAAGGAAAAATCAATGTGATAACAATTAAGGGAGAACGTTATGGAGCTTTTGCGGATCAACTCGCAGAAGAAAATTGCGAATTAGATCTTTTTGATCGTATGAAAGAAGCGTGCATACAAGAATCACAAAGGGGCGTTTCCCCAGACATTATCATTCTCCCAGAATATTCTTTTCATTGTTCTAAATATCCACTAGAAATAAATACTGAAACTTATGAAATTAAATCAGGAACACACCCTGTTGCAAAAAAAACAATCGAAAAATATCAAAATTTGGCCCGCGAATATAAAACAGCCATTCTTTTAGGAGGATTTTTTGAAGAAAAAACCGACAAAGGAGGACCTCAATATCCAAAAAACTGGAGTAGATTCGAAGACATGATTCATATTTATATAAACAAGGATGGTGAAATTTTTGGTCATTGCCGAAAGCACATACTAAAAGAAAATGGCGAAGTAGATAAAACAGATTTTATTTTCGAAAAAGATGGCAAAAATTATCGAGGACTTCCGCTTGTGTGTGGAGAAGCCTGGTCTGGAGAAATAACTGAAAAAATCATAACATCTCTCGAAAAAAAACAAGAAACACAAGAGGAAAAATATGATTTATTGCTGTGTCCTATGGGCCAGGGGGATGATTCTTTTGAAATGGTTTCAAAAATTAGAAATGGAGAATTCCAACCAAGCGAAAGGTATCTCAAATATCTTTCAAAATACGACAAAACGTTAAAAAGCTCTTACGAATGGAATGAGGACGCTTACGATAGTTACTGGGGAAAGTTTTATACTTCCCTGGTAAAACCCGATGCACCAACCATTGCCTCTGATGATGGTTCGGGATCAGGATCAATACTCACCCCCACTCCCAAAAAGCAAACATACATAAACTTTAATGAAAATTATATTTCCAGTACTGTGAACATCCCAAAGAAATAAAACGAACCGACCCGATTCGATTTTCCGTGCTAATTTTTCCCAAGCAATTTCCAAACAAAATTCGCGCAGCGTGTTTTGTGCGGAGAGAAAAGGTCTTGCCAAGCCAGCGAAATTTTTTGCAACGCAAAAAATTCCCCCGAGCAAAATTCCAAAACGAAAGTTGAAACGTGTTTTGCGCGGAAAAGGAGCGGTGATGAAATTCAGTGTACGTTTCGCCAACGGCGGAACAAACCACGGATGAAATCACCCAGCGACGTGGTGGAGGTGGCCGGAATCTCGTCATTTCATCCCGCATTCGCGGAATTCATTTGAGGTATTTGTTTCCTCGCTTTTCGCTTCGCGAAAAACTCGGTACAAATAAACGAACCGACCCGGTTCGATTTTCCGTGCTTCGCACAGAAAAAAAATTGCTTCGCCAAATGGCGAATCAATTTTTTTGGTGGAGGTGGCCGGAATCGAACCGGCGTCCGAAGAGGAAAAATAGGTCCGTCTACGTTCGTAGTTTGATTTGTTTTACACGTGCTGGTAAAAAACCAAACAAAAATCAGCACGCGGCTGCCATAAATGTTCGAGAAAAATCGGCAAAATTCTTTTCGTAAGATCCGGTAATTGAACATGAAAATGTCGGATCAACTTTTCATGCTACACGCGAGCACAATGGCTCAAGCGCGGTTGGTTGAATGTCTTACGCGGCAACCGGAACAAACGCTGGTGAGCGAAAGCTTCGAATGGAAGCGTGAAAACGATTTTTTAAGTTTGCACTTAATTTTGTACGATCGGATCTACCGGCGGGTCGTACACGCCGTGAACGCAAGAAAGATTTTTCGGATCTCTCCGTCAAATCCTGGCACCCCCGATGTTTCAAAGAACCTCGCTGCGCGAGGATTTGATTCTGGCGAATTACAAAATTTCGTCAAGCTCAACACACCTTCGCAGACTGGACGCTCTCGACTTTTTGAAGATCGCGCAACAATTCAGCAAGCTCTTTTTCTGAATTTATCGCCAGTAAAAAAAACCACTCACATTCTTTCATTGTCGTCGCTGGCAACAATTGCGTGTCGTAAATATCCACGCCGTTGTGCGCAATCACCGTCGTGTAATCACGCAAAAGTCCCACGCGCCGAAATGCATGAATTTTTACGCGCACCTGTCGAGAAAAATGCGCTTCGTAAAATCGCTCTGGTTCAAGTCGTTCAAGTTCTGAACATTCCGCATCGTGAACCGTAAAACTGAGTCCGCGTGATTTGTACGCCAATAAATTTTTTCCCAAAACAGCCTGACAGCACGGTGCCAATCGGTACGACAATCCATCCGCGCCACCGATGATCAACGAATACTCTTTTTTCTTGGAACCACGTTTTGTTTTTAAGCTGGGCGCCACTGAGATTTTTTCTAAATCCGACGGAGAAATTTTCTTTTTCTGAATAATTTCTGGAAATTCAATTACTCCCAACTGCCGCAAAACGTGACGAATTTTTTCTTTCGCGCCCGAAGATTTTACAAACTTGAGCCACTCCGAATTTGGTTTTCGTCCAGATTTTGTCAAAATTTTCACCACGTCGCCGTTTCGAATTTGGTAATCGAGCGGTTTGATCACTCCGTTGACGACCGCGCCGACGCAACTATTTCCCACGTCGGTGTGCACCGCGTACGCAAAATCCACCGGTGTGGAATTTTTCGGTAAAATTTTGATTTCACCTTTTGGCGTAAAAATATAAATCTGTTCGGCAAAAATTGTTTCTGAAATTTGTCGAAAAAAATCCGCGGGCGCAGAATCTTTTGAAAATTGGATGTGCTGCGGAAACCACTGTGTGCGCTGCAAATACGCTTCATCAAAATTAGAATTTTTCGCTTTTTTGTACGCCCAGTGTGCCGCCGGACCGTACTCCGCGTCGAGATTCATTTGTTCCGTGCGAATCTGCACTTCTGTCGGAAGTTTTGACCGACTCAGCCCCAGCACCGTCGTGTGCAAACTTTGGTAGCCGTTCGGTTTCGGCACGGAAATGTAATCCTTGAAACGTCCCGGAATCGGATGCCAGTGACTGTGCACAATCCCGAGCGTTCGGTAGCAATCTTCGACAGAACGCACAATAATTCGCAATCCAAACAAATCAAAAACCTCGCTCACTCGCTGATAACTTTTCCGGCGCATTTTTTCGTAAATCGAATAAATTGTTTTTTCTCGCCCAGAAATATCCAGCACGTGCACGGAAAATTTCTCTTTTTGAAAAACAGTTTCCACTTCGGATCGCGCCTGCTCGATAAATTTTCGGCGCTCTTTTTTACATTCTTCAACTTCGAGAGAAAGTTCAGTGAATTTTTTCGACTCCATCGCCCGAAACGACAGATTTTCAATTTCGTTTTTAAATTCAAAAAGTCCGAGTTTTTCTGCCACCGGCGCGTACACTTCCATCGATTCGTACGCGATGCGCTGCTGTTTTTCCGGTCGCACGTGCTCGAGCGTTTGCAGATTGTGAATCCGGTCCGCCAGTTTTATAAAAACCACGCGAATATCTTTGCTGATCGCGATAAAAAGTTTTTGAAAATTCTCAAATTTTTTCTGATCCGGATGCGATGCTTTGAGCTGAACTTTGGAAACTTTTTCTACGCCCTCACAGAGAAACCGAATATTTTCACCAAAAATTTCTTCGATTTCATCCGCTGTCACCGCCGTATCCTCGATCACATCGTGCAACAAACACGCGATGATCGTGTCCTCGTCTGGTTGGATGGAAAGCAAAATTTTTGTCGCGGCGACCGGATGCGTAAAATACGGTTCGCCAGAAAATCGCATTTGTTCGGAATGCGCCGCCTGAGAAACTGTGAACGCACGCCGAATCACCGATTCTTTTCGTTTGGAAAAATCCGGGTGATATTCGCGCACTCGCGCGACAATTTCTTCGAGATCTTTTCGAAAATCTTGCATGGAAAAAAGTATTTCAAATCTTACAAAAAACCTACGTTTTGTCGAACTTTTGTTCGCGCAGAAAAAAATTTTCGGTACAATCTGACAGAAAAATGTACGATTTCTCGCAACGAATCAAGTTTTTGAAAATCTTTTTTGCCGTGATTTTTTTAATTTTTGCGGTGCGACTCGTGGATTTGCAGTTGATTCGGCACGACGAATTTGCCGCCGAAGCGAACGCGCAACATTTAAAAAAATCAATCATCCCCGCTCGCCGCGGAAAAATTTTGGTGCGGAAAAATTATTTTTCCGACGAACTCACGCCGCTGGCGACAAATCACACGATGCAAATGTTGTTCGCCGATCCGCTCGTGTTGGCGTACCCAAAATACAATCCGAAACTTCCGCTCGAAAAACAAGACCGCGGAAATCCGGCGCTCGCGGCGAAAATTCTCGCACCGCTGCTGGTCAACAGTCACTGCGATAAAATTGACGGCTGCGCAATCAAACCGGACGAATCGCAGTGGAACGCCGTCGAACGAAAAATTGTAGAAACGTACGAACAAGAATTACGAAAAATTTTGGAGGAAGCCGAGCGCCGCCGCGTAGTTTTGATGACGGATGTGAACGATCTGCGCACGGCAGAAATTGGATTATTGCAATTGCCCGGAATTTCAGTGAAAAATGCAACATTGATTGCGGATCCCGTAAAAATTTTTGATGTGACACGCACCGCCGAACAACTCGCACCGCTGATCGGAGTTTCGCAAAATCAACTCGAGCTGTGGATTTCTCGTCGACCAAAACGGTATGTCGAAATCACGCATAAAATTGTGCCAGAACTTTCACAGAAAATCGCTGCACTCAAATCCGATCCCGCATCTCGCGACGTACTGCGCGGAATCCAACTTCGCGATGAATATTGGCGATTTTATCCAGAAAAAAGTCTCGGCGCGCAAGTTCTCGGATTTGTCGACAACCAGGGCAGCGGACAATACGGCATCGAGGGAAGATTTGATCTCGATCTCCGCGGAGAAAGTGGAATTATTTCAGGCGCAACTTCCGTCAGCGGACAACAAATTTTGGGGAAAGATCTCGGAATCCAACAGGCACGCGACGGATCGGATCTCGTGCTGTCGATCGACCGAATTATCCAGGGAGAAGTGGAAAAAATTCTCGCGGAAGACACGCAAAAATACGAAGCGGATTTTGGGCAGGTGATCGTCGTCGAACCCAAAACCGGGAAAATATTGGCGATGGTGCACTCCCCGACTTTCGATCCGAATAATTTTGGAGACGTTTTTACAAAATTTGAAATTCCGGCAGAACAGGAAGAAATGGATCGCGCGGACGAAAATTTTAAACAACGAATTCCCACGATCGCGACCGCCACCGGACAATTTTTCCGATATTTTAATCTGTGGGGTCCGACGGTTTTTCGAAATAAAATCGTTTCCGACGAGTACGAACCCGGTTCCGTGATAAAAGCGTTCACGATGTCCGCCGCACTCAACACGGATGAAATCACGCCGCAAACTACTTTTGAAGACATCGGACCAGTCGAAGTGGATGAATTTGAAATTAAAAATTCCGACGGCGAGTACCACGGAACGACGACGATGATTGAGCTTTTGGATCGATCGCTCAACACCGGAATCGCGTTTGTCACGCAAAAAATGGGCGCAAAAATGCTGTACGAATATTTTGAAAATTTCGGATTTGCACAGTACACCGACATTCAAATTGACGGCGAAGCGCGCGGACAACTCGAACACTGGAAAAATTGGGAAGCGTCGGAGCTGGTCACGCGCGGATTTGGGCAAGGAATTTCCTCCAGTCCGCTGCAAGTCGCGATGGCATTTTCAAGTTTGGCGAACGGCGGATATTTGATGAAACCACTGCTCGTGGAAAAAATTATCGAACCGAACGGCGACGAAGAAATTTTCGAACCCGAACGCGTCCGTCGCGTGATTTCCGAGGAAACGTACCAGACGATCAAAGCGATGCTGCTGAGCGCCGTGGAAAATGGGACAGGACGGGGCGCGCGCGTTTTTGGACACTCCGTGATGGGAAAAACTGGAACCAGCCAAACGTACCGCCACGGCGAAGCACTCACCGGCGAAGGAACGACAATTGCGAGTTTTGCGGGATTCGGTCCATTCGACAATCCGAGATTTGTCGTGCTCGTAAAATACGATTATCCAGAATATTCTCCGTGGGGTTCGGAAACCGCCGCGATCACATTCCGTCGCGTTTCAACGTTTTTATTCGATTATTTCAAAATTCCACCGGAGAAATAATTTTTGTGTTTTTTTCAATTCGAAACGATTCGTTTTTCGTTCTTGAACTTTTCCACGTTTTCAGTACACTCCGCGTGAATTTTGGTTTTTTTGAATGGATTTTTCGTTTCCCGATTCCAATAAAACACTCGGAAAAAACCGGGTCAGTTTTGTACAGGCTTTCGCCAAAAATTGTCGTCGATCAATCGTAAAAATGACGACCAATTCGCAGTCCGGACATCCCGGCGGATCGCTGTCGGTGCTGGATTTTTTGAGCACGTTGTACGTATTTCGAATCACAAAAACCGATGAAAAAGTTGTGATTTCCAACGGACACACTTCGCCCGCAAAATACGCCGTGCTCGCGGAATGCGGCGGAGCGGATCGGAAAAAAGTTGTGGAAAATTTTCGAAAATTCGGATCAAAATTTGAAGGACACGTGACGCGCCACGTCGACGGAATTCCGTTTGGCACGGGACCACTCGGCGTTGGATTTTCGGCTGCGTGCGGGTTCGCGCTCGCGGAGAAAAAAAATAATTCGGGAAAACGCGTTTTTTGCACGATCGGCGACGGCGAAATGCAGGAGGGACAAGTGCACGAAGCCGCGCTTTTTGCCGCGCAACAAAAACTTGAAAATCTCACGGTTTTTGTCGACCGGAATCACGTGCAGATTTCCGGTTCAATTCAAAAAGTGTGCGGACTCGATGTCAGCGCTTTTTTCAAATCAAAAGGATGGAAAGTTGTCGAAATCGACGGCCACAATTTTGAATCACTCTGGAGCGCGATCAATCTCATTTGCCGCAACGGATGCCCGATCGCAATCGTCGGTCGCACCGTGATGGGAAACGGCGTCCCGGGAATGGAAGAAGACGGAAAAGTGTTGAATCCAAAATGGCACGGCGTCACCGCAAAACCAGAAATCGCCGCAGAAATGCTCGCGAGTGAAAAACTTCAACTTTCTGACGAAGAAAAATCCGCGCTGGAAGATTTTCGTGCGGATCGAAAATTTGTACCAAAAAAAAATAATTTTCCCGAAAATCTGGAAAAAATACCGGACGTCGATCCGGGCGTTCCCCGCGTGTACGCCGCGGACGAAAAAACGGATTGCCGATCCGCGTACGGTGCAGCGCTGCTCGATTTGGCGAAAAAAAATTCAAACATTCTCGCCGGATCAGCCGATCTTTCTGGGAGCGTGAAAACCGACGGCGTGGAAAAAAATCTTCCCGCGCAGTACGTCGAATTTGGAATTTGCGAGCAAAATATGGTGTCGGTCGCAGGCGGACTTTCGCTCGCCCAGCACAAAAATTCGGAAAAAAAATGGATTCCGTTCGTGTCGACGTTCGGCGCATTTATGACCAGCCGCGCAAAAGATCAGGCACGCGTCAACGACATCAATCGCTGCAACGTAAAAATGGTTTCGACACACTGCGGACTCTCCGTCGGCGAAGACGGACCGACGCACCAGGCGATCGACGATCTGGGAAGTTTTGTCGGATTTTTCAACACGCACCTGCTCGAACCCGCCGATCCAAATCACTGCGATCGATTGATCCGATTTGCCGCGAGCCACGAGGGAAATTTTTACGTGCGAATGGGACGCGCGAAAATTCCAGTTTTAACGCGAGAAAATGGTGCGATTTTTTTCGATGAAAAATACGAGTACAAATACGGACGCTGCGATCTGCTGCGCCCGGGATCAAAAGTGACAATCGTCGCCAGCGGTGCCTGCGTGATCGAAGCGCTCCGCGCACGAGATGCGGCAAAAAATTCTGACGAAATCGAAATCGTGATCACCAGCAGTGTGAAAAAATTCGACGAAGTTTTAAAAAAATCCGTGGAAAAAACGCACCGCGTGATTACCGTCGAAGATCACAATCCAAGTTCTGGACTCGGCGCTGCCGTCGCATTTTGGGCAGCGGAAAACGGAATCGCGCTGGAAAAATTTGAAACGCTCGGCGTAAAAAAATACGAGCTCTCCGGAACTCCCGCAGAACTGTACCGCAGCGGAAAAATTGATGCCGACGCGATTTTGGAAGTTTTGAAAAAATTTTGAGCGCACCAATTTTTTGAAAAAAATCGAACCAAAAAAGAAATTGAAAACTTCATTTTCGAAATAATTTTAAATTCTCGCGATTGAAAACTTCTGAACAAAATTTTTGACCAGCGGCACGTGCGTGCTACAATTTCGAGGAAAAAATAAAATGCTGGAAAATTTAATTTTGGGAATTGCATCGCTGGCAAGCAGCACTCCGACTCCATTTTTTGAGGAAAAATTCGAACTGCCCGCGGCGACGTTTGAACTTTCAACGGAAAACGAATGGAACGCCGTGACAATTTTTACGCCCGACGGATCGCCCGCGCCAGATTTGAAATTTCGTGATCCAGAAACGGGAAACTGGAAACTTTGGGAAATTTCGGAGGAAAATAAAAGTGTGCTGGAAATGGTATTTTTCGCCGATCCGGTGCGCTCGCTGCAACTGAAATCGGAAACGAAAAAAGAAGTTGTCGCACATTTTTTCAACACGAGAATTCCCGGAGAAAATCTCGTCGCGCAGCTCGGAACCAGCGACCAGAGTTTGTTGTCGAACGAAAATTTGCCGGAGGAACTCCGATTTTTGAGTGGAGAAATTCCGAAATTTTTTAGTCGCGCGGACTGGGGCGCGGACGAATCGCTGCGACTCGAAGAAGTTTTGAAAAAAAAATTAAAACCAGGCCAAATTTTGAGACGCTGGTTTCAGCCAGAAATCGCAATCGTTCCCCCGAAATATCGCCCAGTCGTCACGCAGACGGAAAACGAAAACGGGAAATCGCTTTTTTGGCCAATCCGACAAAATCCAAAAATCGAGAAATTTATCGTGCACCACACCGCGGAAAATGAAAGTTCGCAAAATCGTCGCCGCAGTCCAAAAGAATTGATGCGCGCAATTTATTTTTATCACACCGTGACCAACGGCTGGGGCGACATCGGGTACAATTACGTGATCGACAAACAGGGAAATATTTACGAAGGTCGCGCGGGCGGACCAAAATCTGTCGGCGCGCACGTCGCGTACCACAACGTCGGATCGATCGGAATTTGTCTGATGGGAAATTTTCAAACGGAAACTCCGACCGACGCGCAACTGCACGTTTTGTCGCTGCTGATCGCCGATCTCGCGATAAAATTTGAAATCGATCCGCTCGGACGCACGGAGTTTTTGGGAAAAAATTCGTACAACATTTCTGGACATTCTCAGGTTGCGCGGTACGGACACGGCACCGCATGTCCCGGAAAAAATTTATTGAAACTTCTTCCCGATCTCCGCACGCAGGTGAAAAAATACGCAGATTTGCTGAAAAAATTTGAAGACACCGGACCGAAAGGAAAAGATTTTTTGAGTAAAAGTCGTGCCGCGCCAAATGTGTACGCCGGAGAAAAAAAATTCAGTGTTCCCGAAAAAACGCCGATTTTTTCGCCGATGAAAAATTTTGAATCGCAGCTGCTCCATCGAAATCAAAGTCTCGTGATCGAAGCCGAAGTGCGCAACACGAGCGACGAAAATTGGGAAAAAGATTCCGCGCTCGTCGCCACGAACGTGCCCGACGGAATGACGGTGGGAAAATTGTATCTCGTGGAAAAAACACGCCCCGATCGCATCGGGAAATTTCGTGCGGAAATAAATGTCAAAACCACGCCGAACGGAAAATATTTTTTAAAAATGTCGCCGAAATTTTTGGAGGAAAAACTTTTTTCAAATCAACTCGCCGAACTCGCGTTTGATTTTCCCGTGCAGGTTTCGGGCGACGTAAATTTGGTGCGCAGCGACCGAACTGATTTTGTGAGAAAAAATGCGTCAGTCGTCGTGAAAAAAAACAAAACGGTCGTCGTCGATGAATCGGTGGAACAAAACCGAGCCGCAGAAAACGCCCCAAAAACAAAAATCAAACTCGCCGGATTTGATCAAGGTTTTGCAGAAATTCTGTCGAATCAGCCAGTCGGACTGTGGAGCGGCGATCGGAAAATTGCGGAAATTCCCGCGTTTGTGCCGGTAAAAATTTCGACGCACACCGACAGTTCCGTGGTGAAATTGCGAGTGAAAGTTGAAAAATCTAATCCGCCGATCAACCTCGATTCGCTGCGCGAATTTTCGATGAAAACTGCCGGAACTCTCACGATTGAAAATTATCGAAATCCGCGATTTGGGAGCGCGACAATTCCGTACAATCAGTTTCGAAATCAGCTAAATTTTTATCCGCAACAAAACGAAAAATTGCTCGCCGTCAACGAACTTTCGATCGAAAAATATTTGTGGGGGCTCGGCGAAGAACCGTCCACCGAGCCAGAAACAAAACGGCACACGATTCACGTTTTGGCGCGAAGTTACGCGCTCGTGTACTCCACCGATCGGCGAAAATTTGGAACCGAATTGTACGATTTGGAAGACGATCCAAAAACCAGCCAATTGTACCTCGGAAAAATGTGGGAAAATTATCACTCGGAACAAAAAAATCTGGTGCTGCAAACTTCGGGCAAAGTTTTGACAAAAAATGGAACGCCGGTGATCGGCCCATATTTCACGCAGTCGGACGGAAAAAGCGTCAATCCGTGGGCGTCGCAGTACCCGTGGTGCCGCGCGCGCGAACTGCCGCACGACGCAGGATTGGTCGCAAAAGGTCACGGCGTCGGACTTTCGGGAAACTCCGCGCGCACACTCGCCGAACAGGGCAAATCAATGTCAGAAATCGTGAATTATTTTTTCGACGGACTGGAAATTCGAAAAATATACTGACGCGAAAAATTTCACACGCTGAAAATTTGACAAAACGGGCGTAAAAATTAAACTGCGCGCGAGGTAATTTTGAAAAATGACCAACAAAGGCGGCGGATCCAAACAACACGGCGGCCACGAAATAAATGAACGACGGAGAAAATCTGTCCCGCACGTGCGCAACAACAAAGCCAAAGCTCGTGCACGTCGCGAATCACTGCGAGCACAGGGATTGAATTGCTAGTTTTTTGAAAAAAGGAAAACGATAGATTTGACATCTTTCGGTTTTTTATGTAAAATAAAAACTAAGTTTTCCTCAAAAACAAAAAAATGAATCTTGAACTCGGTGACTGGAATCTGGACGATCTGCCATTTGAAATTGTTTCGACAAAAAAAGAAGTGACAAATTCGGTGGAAAAAACACTCGAACTGCGCGAATTGGAAAATTAATTTGTGAGTTTTTCCAAAAGTTCTCGGTCGTGCGCCGACAATTTTTTTGGAAATTCGTACTCAATTCGCACGAGGTGATCGCCCGTCGCCGAACCGCGGCGCACGCCTTTTTTTGAAATCCGAAGAATCGTCCCGTCCCGCGTGAGTTCGGGAATTTTGAGATCAACTTTTCCCCAAAAAGTTTCGACGGGAAATTTTCCGCCGAGAATCGCGTCAGCGAACGAAATTTTGAGAACAGAAATCAAATCCACGCCGCGGCGTTCAAATTTTCGAGATTCGCGAACGCGCACGTGCACGAACAAATCGCCCGATTCCGAATTTCGACGTCCCGCCTCGCCCGCGCCGCGCACGCGAACGGTTTCGCCCGACTGCACTCCCGCGGGAATTTTGACGGAAATTTTTTTCGATTTTTCGACGCGGCCCTCGCCGCCGCAGGTTTTGCATTTTTTGGCGAAAGAAATTCCCGAGCCGCCGCACTCGGCGCACGCCACGCGCTGCTGCACCGTTCCGAACGGCGTCGACATTTTTTGGAAAACGTGTCCGCGCCCGCCGCACGCATCGCAGGTTTTTGGATTTTCGCCGCCGCGACCGCCGCACGATTCGCAGGAAATAAAATGTTTCGAGGAAAATGTTTTTTCAATTCCGCGCACCGCGTCGTCAAAATCGAGCTCAAGTTCCACTTCCAAATCGTTGCCACGATCGGAATTTTGCGCTCGCGAGTTTTCGCCGAATCCGCCCCCGCCACCAAAAAAACTGGAAAAAATATCTTCCATTCCGCCAAAATCAAATTTTACGCCCGCGGCTCCACCGTTTCCAAATCCAGAAAATCCGCCCGGATTTCCACCAGAAAATTGTGGACCCGCCGCACCAAATTGATCGTACTGCGCACGTTTTTCGTCGTCGGAAAGCGTTTTGTACGCCTGCTGAATTTTTTTGAATTTTTCGCCGTCGCCACCTTTGTCGGGGTGATGTTTTTGTGCTGCAGAGCGGAACGCTTTTTTTATGTCCGACTTGCTCGCTTTTTTTTCAACGCCTAAAACTTTGTAAAAATCTTCGCTCATCGGCGAAATTTTACGAATTTCTGGCAGGTTGTCCAGCCGACTGCCAAGACCTCGCAAAAAGTCAGGAAAAATTTGTACTGAAGCGCAAAAACCGTGAAAATAAAGGAAAATATTTTATTGATTTTTTTAAAAATGAAACGGTGGATTTTAACGATTTTTATCGCAATTCTCGGAATTGTTTTTTTGTTTTTGCTCTGGCAGAAATATGTAACACCTGAGCGACTTCCGAAACCAACACCAATCCAGACGCAGGAAATTTTTCCACCAAAAAATATCTCGCTCGACATCACAAAAGATGCCGCGGGAAATGTGATCGCCGCGCCGTCGTCGGCAAACCAACTTTTGAATTTTCCAAAAAATAATGAAAAATAAAATTCTTCTCGGCGTCCTTTTTTGTCTCGGAATTTTTTTCGGAAATTCTGGTTCCGCAACGTGGGATTTGCCCTCGTGCAATCAGCCGCAGGGATCCGGATCGACACCGAAACTCGATTTGATGACACTGTCGCAACCACAGTATTTTTTCACGACAGGAGAAGTGATCGAAGACCAAGATGTTCCGCAGTGCGTCGGGCAAACTTCGGGAAATGACTGTCTCCAGCCAAGCTGTGTGGAAAATTATGTCACCGCCACGTACCCACAATTTTCACCCCTTTTGATTCGCGAAAAATATTTTGCGAACGCGCGAAACTGCGGAAATTCTGCGTGCGCACCGCCACCGGTGCCGCATTTTAGTTCGACAATTTCTCCATTTTATCGAAATATTTCAAATGTCGCGGAGGGCGATCACGTGCGCGTGCTCATTTTTTTGCACAACAACGCGATCGAACAAACTTCCCAGGATTCAAATTTTGAAAATTACGCTGTCAAAAATGCAAATATCGCGCTCAGCTGGAGCGATCCCGATCAAATGACCGCCAATATTTCCACGGCGAACGCAAACTCCCCCAGCACCACGATCGCATTCCCAGGAATGACAAACGACAATCTTTCTTTTTTGGCGACGAAAATTACTTTCAACGATTTTTATGGAAATTCCAGCACGTATTTTCCCACCGATCCAGAATTTTCAACAAACGGAACCGCCGCCGCGATCGAACTCAATCGCGTGTATTCTTCGTTTTCAAATATAAAACTCGCGTACTTTGATTTTGACGTGATTTCGACCGCAACACCCGAAATGACCGTGGTAAAAACCGCGCACGACGGCAATAACTTAATGACGCCGGGAGTTTCTCAAATGACACCGGGACAACCGTACCAATTCTCCATTTCAGTGACAAACACGGGAAACACAATTTTGGAAAATGTCGTTGCCAGCGATCCGCTCGATCCAAATTTTACGTTCGGCAGCGGGCAGTACGTTTCATTTTCAAATGGAATTGCCACGATGTATTTTTATGATCTCGCGCCAGGAGAAACCGCAACGCGCACTTTTTCAGTGACGCTCGCAAATTCTGCCACCGGACAAATTTGCAATCCCGCTTCGGGACAAACTCTCATCGTCGTCGCCACCGACGGAACTTCTGCCACTGCAAGTGAAATTTGTTTTCCGATTGAACCCATTTCGACCGCACCGATTTTATCGGTAACAAAAACAGCGTACGACGGCAATGATTTGATGGCGCCGGAAGTTTCTCAAATGACACCAGGACAACCGTACCAATTCACCGTTTCGGTGACAAACACGGGAAACACCGTCGCGCAAAATGTGCAAGTGAGCGACTCGCTCGATCCGAATTTTACGTTCGGTGGCGGACAGTACGTTTCATTTTCAAACGGAATCGCCACGATATATTTTTATAATCTCGCGCCAGGCGAAACAAAAACGCGCACTTTTTCGGTGACGCTCGCAAATTCTGCCACCGGACAAATCTGCAACCCGGATTCCGGAATTTTGACGGCAACGGACATTCCCACTGGAATCATTGCGACCACAACTCCAATTTGTTTTCCGATTGAAAACACACCGCCCGCAGAACTGGCAGTGAAAAAAACTGTTTTTGATTCAAAAGGACAACAACTCACTCCCGGAATTGAAAAAATGTTTCCCGGCGAATCGTACGAATTTTTTGTGACAACAACCAACTCCGGGCAAACAACGCTCTCTGACGTAATCGCGATCGACCAGCTCGACGGAGATTTCTCATTTATCAGCGGTGATCCGGGCGTAATTTTTGACAGCGCAAGCCACACCGTCGAAATTCATTTCAATCCGCTGCTGCCAGGAACTTCTGAAACCAAATCGTTTTGGGTGGAACTTTCTGCCAGTGCCACCGGACAAATCTGCAATCCGATCACGAGCGTTCTGCTCGTCGCAACCGATCAAACCAGCGGCGTTTCAGCGACGGCGGCTCCGATTTGTTTTGAAATCGAAACGGGAAATTTAATTTCCGAATATTTAATTCTCAAAACTGCGGAAGATCTGCAGGGAAATCCGATGCAAAATGGCGACACTGTTATTCCAGGACAAAAATTTGCGTTCAACATCACCCTCGAAAATACTGGACAACTTCCGATTCCTGCGGGAATTTCAATCATCGATATTTTGGACGGAAATCTGGTGTACCTCGTTGGTGATCCGGGCGTGAGCGAAAATGCCGGCGTCGTCACGATTGATTTTCCGGCGATAAATGTGGGAACTTCTGTGACGCGACAATTTTGGGTGCGCGTCGATGTCAACACGATCGCGGGCACGCAGATTTGCAATCAGGCGAGCAACGGCGCGATGAAGTTTTTGAAAAAACAAAAAACAGAACAAAAAAAGGTCGCACCAACTCCGAGAAAAAATCTCCAAAGTAAAATTTTGAAACAATTTGGAAACCTTTTGATGACCGCCGTTTTTAAAAATTTTCAAACTTCCGCACCAACACTACAAACCAGCAACGTTCTGTGTTTCAACGTCGGCGGCAGCAGCACGCCCGCGATGGAATTTTCGAAAGAAATCGATCACGCGCAATCGCAGGTGGGAAATGTTGTGATTTTCACATTTGTCGTCGCAAACACAGGCGCCGTCGCGCTGCCGGATGTGAAAATCGAAGACACGCTCGATCCGCGATTTACATTTTTGCTCGACAATCCAAGCGGAATAAATAATGGCGGCGGAATTTTGACGGTGAACGGACAAGATATTTTTGTTGCATTCCCGGATCCGCTGCTCCCGGGCGAATCTTTTTTACACGAAATTCTCGTGGAAATAAATACGACCGCGCAACCGGGAGACGAAATCTGCAACACGGGACTCGCGACGCAAGATCTGATTCCGCAAATTTTCGAATCCACAGACTGCGTCACAATCACCGGCGGAATCGCAACGACCGCGACCAAAACTGCGTTCGATCAAAATGGAGCGCCGCTTCCCGTCGGATACGTTTTGACACCGGGAGAAATTTTTTCGTACCAGCTCGATTTTGAAAATATTTCAACCGACACGATCGCCACCGACGAGCTGGATCAAAACTTGGAATTCGTGAGTTTTTCGGGAAACGCCACATCAAATTACGATCAAATTTCGCACACAATTTCGTGGAACATCGACGCCACACTGGGAACTTCGCAGTCATTTGAAATTTTTGTAAAAGTTGAATCCGGCGCATCTGGAAATCTGTGCAATCTCGCAAAAGCCATCGACGGCAACGGAAATTTAATCGTGACGCCAATAATTTGTTTTTCTGTTTTAAACGTATCAAATCCGGTCTGCGGAAATGGAATTTTGGAAACCGGCGAACAGTGCGACGACGGAAATACCAGCAACAATGACAATTGTTCGTACCCAGGATGTCAGATTATAATTATAAATAATGGTAATAACAGCGGAAATGGAAGCGCGCCGGTGCTGCCGACGATCGGATTTTGCGATAAAAAAGGCGAATCCAATTTTACGTGCACGCAAGCGTACCCCGACTGGGATCTCGACGATCCCGAGTACGTCGAGTACAAAAATTGCAAAAAATCTGGAAACACCGAAGCCGAATGTTTGGAAAGTTGGGCGCGATCCGTCGGACATTTTCCGCTCTGCACCCCAAACGGCGGAGCAAGTTTGGCACCGACCGGGAATCAAACGTGGCAATCTCTGTGGGACGCCGAGTGCGGAATCGAAGAAGAAATTCTCGCACCACCCAGTCTGGCAAAAAACTGCAAATCCCAAAACTGCGATTATCTCAAAGTTTCGATCCAAAAAGTCGCCGCGAACAAAAAAGTCGCCGTCGACGAAAATGCAACGTACGTCATCGACGTATTTTTGAAACCGCTGAACGACTGGGAAATAATCGTCACAGATTTGAAAGTGTACGATTTTTCAATTCCAGGAAATTCCGGCTGGCTCTGGAACCGCGTTTTAAATTCTCAAAGCAACAACTGGACAGCGCATTTTGACAATCTGTCTTCCGGAGAAAATTATTTTCAAAAAAATGACATTGGAAAAATTCCGTCCACTGGTGAAAATTTTTCACTGACGTACGAAATGAACACGGGACTCACGATCGCCGCCGACACCACGCAGGTCGAAAATGTTGCGTTCGCGGTGGTTGAATTTGTCGCCACCGAAAAATCAAAACCAGTTGCCGAGGGCGAAGAATCTCCGCAACCGCAGGAAATCACCGTGCAGTTCAACACCGCCGGGTGCGCGGGAATCACGACCGCAGATCTCAAATCGTCGCTCGGCGCGAGCGCGTCGGTGGAAATTGTTCGGCCGTTTGTAAAAGTGACTGGCGGCGGCGGAATCGGCGCAAAAAATCTGAACGGAATCACCGGACAGCGGGAGATTTCGGATGATCAAGAAATAATTGGAAACGCGGAAACTCAGTTCTCCGATGCATTTTTTGACACGTTTAAAAATTTCAAAACCGGAACAGAAAAATTTTTCGGTTCAAATTTCAAGGCAGTCGCCGACGATTCCGGCGTGTATTTTTTGAAAAAGGGAAATCTCACGATCGACAATTCTTCGAAAATAGAAAAGTTTGAAAATCCAAAAACATTCGTAATCGAAAATGGCGATCTGATCATCAACTCTGATTTGAAATTGGAAAAAGAAATTGCGGCATTCATCGTGCGAAACGGAAATATTTGGATTCATCCAGACGTGGAAAATATCGAGGGAATTTTTATCACTGAAAATGGGAAAATTTTCTCGAGCGCGATTTCGCAAAAACAGTTGAAAATTTCTGGATCGATGATGGGCAACGCGAGAAATTTGCTCCGCGATCGGCACTACATCGGCGTTCCCGATGACAACGGACAGATCAAACTCGAGCCAAATGTAATCATAAATTTTGACTGGCGAATGCTGGAAAACACTCCCCCCGCGCTCGAACAATTCCTCGGCAGCGACTGGGGACAACCGGCAGAAAATTAAAAATAAAACGAAAAAATCATGGAAATTCCGGTCGTCGCAACCGCGTGGGATTGGCACAATCTCTACGGTCTCTGGAGCTGGGCAACTCTGTTCTGGGGAATCGGATTGATTCTTTTTTGGGGAATTATGCGAAAAAGCGTGTATTTTCTTCGGTTGTGGCACCAAAAACGTTCTTCAAAAAAACACGTGCACATGCGCGTGACACTGCCGAGAAACGATTCGAAACTCGACAACGAAAAACGAACCGAAAAAGATTTTCACGAGGCCGTCGCAAAAGCGGAACAATTTTATCGCGCGATCCACGAAACTCGCGATCTCAACTGGCACAATGTCTGGATGCGCCGCGTCCCGTGGGGCGATCCGTACATTTCGCTTGAATTGCAATTCCGCGATCGCCAGATGGATTTTGTAATTATCTGTGATAAATATTACGCCGAAATTATCAACAAACAAATCACAACTTTTTATGAATCTGCGGAAATTGAACCGCTGGAACCCGACAAACGTTTTTCTTTTGATCCAAAAAAAGAAGTTGTCAACGGGTACGGATTGTACACGGCCAAACCGTTTTGGTTTCCGATCCAAACGTACAAAAAAATTGAAGACGATTCGCTCAACGGAATGGCGAACAGTTTTGCCGAACTCCAATCGGACGAAAAAGCGGTCATCCAAATTGTCACTCATCCGCGCGGAAAAAAATGGCAAAAAAAAGCAAAAGCCCAGGCAAAACTGAAATTTAAAAATAAAGAATCGAGCGGGTTTTTGGGATTCAAAATTCCGATTCTCGGACCACTTTTGCGCCTCATTTTTTTACCGATAAAAATTCTCGTCCGCGGGTACGATCCCGCCGTCGACAGCATCAGCAACGCGCCCGGAAGCAAGGGCGGCGACAGCTACGTCCGAATGCTGCAATCGGAAGAAGAAATCGCAAAAATGATGGGAGAAAAATCACTCCAGTCTGGATTTGAAACCGTCATCCGCGTCCTCGCAAGTTCTCCGCGAGAAGAACGCGTGAGCCAAATTTTGAACGGAATGTTTGTAGCATTCAATCTTTTCAAAGGAAAAGGAACCAACCGATTTGAGTACAAACGAATTTTTCCGATCAACTCAATCAATCGAAAAATTATTCTGCACAATTTTAATTTTCGACTCCGAAATTTTTTGGAGAAAAAATCACTTTTTTGTTCCGAAGAAATGGCGACGCTGTTTCATTTTCCCGACGCACGCTACAACAGAATTCCCACGATAAAATGGCTCCCGTACAAAGTTTTGCCGCCGCCGATAAATTTGCCAGACGAAGGCGTTTTGCTCGGCGAATCGGTGTACCGCGGCGTGGTGAAACCGGTGCGGTTTATGAGAAATGACCGCACACGCCACCAGTACGTGATCGGGAAATCTGGTTCGGGAAAATCGGTGCTGCTCTGGAATCAGGCGATCCAGGACATCGCTTCCGGCGAAGGTGTCTGTGTGGTCGATCCGCACGGAGATTTGATCGACGACGTTGCCAGTTGTGTACCAAAACATCGAGCAAAAGACACGATTATTTTTGATCCCGCGGACAAAGCACGACCGATGGGATTGAATATTTTGGAAACAAAAAATGTCGAAGAACAAGATCGCGCGTCGCTCGACGCGATGGAAATCATGATCAAACTTTTTGGGAACGAAATTTTTGGACCGAGAATTCAGCATTATTTTCGAAATGGATGTCTGACGCTGATGGCTGACAAAGAAGAAGGCGCAACGCTGATCGATGTTCCGAGACTTTTTATCGATGACGACTTTCAGCGGTACAAAGTTGCAAAAGTTGTAAATCCGGTGGTGCGAAGTTTTTGGGAAAACGAAATGGCAAAAACGGGCGAACGAGAAAAACAAGAAATGATCCCGTATTTTACGTCGAAATTTGGGCCATTTGTGACGAACACAACGATGAGAAATGTCATCGGACAAACGAAATCTGCGTTCGATGTCCGAGAATGCATGGACAACCAGAAAGTTCTTTTGATCAATCTTTCAAAAGGAAAAATTGGCGGAATCAACGCACAGTTGCTCGGACTGATCGTCGTGAGCAAAATAAACATGGCGGCGATGGGACGCGCCGACACTGCAAAAGAAGACCGAAAAGATTTTTATTTGTACGTCGACGAATTTCAAAATTTTGCCACGGACACGTTTGCCGGAATTCTTTCGGAAGCGCGAAAATATCGATTAAATTTAATCATGGCGCATCAGTACATTGCGCAACTTTCGGAATCAGCTGGCGGCGTCGCCGTCGGACAAAAAGACAGCAAAATCCGCGATGCCGTTTTTGGAAATGTCGGCTCAATGATGAGTTTCAAAGTCGGCGCGGAGGACGCAGAATATTTGGAAAAAGAGTACGCGCCCGCGCTGTCGGCACAGGATATTTTGAGCATCGCAAACTACAAAACGTACATCAAACTCAACATCGACAACACCACCAGTCGCGTTTTTTCGATGAGCACTTTGTACGATCCGAACTTGAAAAGTAAAAAAGTTTTGGAAATTTTGAAAAAATATTCGCGAATGAAGTACGGCCGAAAAAAAGAATTTGTGGACGAAGAAATTGAAATGCGAATGGGAATCGACAATCTCAGCACAATCGACAAAGCTGCGAAATCCGATCCCACCGTCAACGACAATTTGCTCGGCGACACGCCGATTCCGACGAAAATTGACGAAAACGAAATTCACGCAAACGTCGGGCCGCTGCAACAACAAGTTGAAAATCCAGACGCCGGAGCGATTTTTGATCCGAAAAAAATACCTGCCGCAGCCAAAAAAAACACGCCCGCACAAGAAACATGAAAAAGATTTTTCGCACCGGAATTAGATTATTTTTCGTTTCAGTGCTGGTCACGCACACCGCTGCCGCCGTCACGACGCGCGGACTCATCGGAAACTGGGATTTGAAACCGAATCCACCGATGAAAGTGGTGCTCGACGCAGGAACAAGTTTTTCTGGAAATCTCTGGGCTTCCACAATCAGCACGACCACCGACGAAGATGGGGAAACGGTTTGGACAAAGACTGGGTACCTGGCACCTTTTTCGTCACAGTACATCCGCGTCGATCCGAGTAAAACGTACAGACTTTCGGGACGATTTCGCAGCGCCGGAGAAACTAGTTCAAAATTATATTTTGGAGTAGAAACATACGGTGAAAAAAAACAACGAATTACCAGTTCTGGTGCGTACCGAAGAAATGGCGCCAACGACGGCACGATTTTGGACTGGAACGACACGACGATCACCACCGCCGAATCACTCACCGACTGGGCGGCAGAATCCGCAGGAAGAACGCTGCGAATCATGGGATTTTGGTATGACGGCGACACCACAAAACTCCCCAACTCGTACATGTACAGTTCAGCGTACGGGGCAACACATCGCGGTGCATATTTGTCCGTTTCCGGCACCACGATCAATCTGTCTGTGGCAATTCCCACAAGCATTTCAAATAATTTTGTTCCTGGAGTTTCGATTGTAAAAAATCTTCTTTCCGGCGCCGGATCGTACCTGTACTCCGCCGCGTCGAGCAAATTAATACCAACCAGCTGGACGACGTACTCGGGCACGATGACCGGCGCGCCCGACTGGGGAACTCGCAGTTCACTCGGCGACGCTCGAACATTTCGCCCAGGCACGCGGTACGTGCGGATCATTTTGCTGCTAAATTATTCGCAGGACGAAAATTTCACCACTGAATTTGACGACATCGTTTTTGAAGAAGTGCACGACGGCGGATCTTTTTTGTACGAATTTGACAGCGCACCGATCACCACCGGCGTGGCACAACAAAGCCGCCATCCCGCGAAAAATTACGGCGCCACATTCAGCACCGGACGCAGCGGCGAACCGCGCGGCGCGATGGAATTCGACGGAGTTGACGATTATTTGGAAATTCAAAATTCGAGCATCGTCGGGACGGACGATTTTTCTGTGGCGCTGTGGGCACGAGAAGCAAATATCGCAAAATACACGTACCTGCTTTCAAACGGCGCCGGTGGCGGAAATAATGGATTTGGGTTTTTGACAAGAAATTCAACAACACCTGCTCAAATAAGTTTTGAAGTTTATCCGGACGATGGCACCCGAAACGCTGCAAATTTTAGTCTTTCTGCTGGACACGATAATCAGTGGCACCACTACGCCGCCACGGTCGACCGCGACGGATATTTGAAAGTGTACCTCGACGGCACGTACGCAGCACAAACTGACATTTCCGCGGACGTGGGAAAAACAATCGACAACCAAAATTTATTCGTTGGAAGCACTCCTTTCTCAATTGGACACGTCGAGGGTTCCATCTCCGATGTTAAAATTTACAATCGCGTGCTAACGCAGAGCGAAATCTCCGAACTCGCGGACGAACTCGCGCCGATCGTGGACACCGAAACGCTCAACAATTTGGACTCCGCAAAAACCGCGCCCGAAGGAAAACTTTTTTGGAACTGGGTGACGAAAAAAATCTGGCGCGGCGCCAGCGACGGATCACTCGAAACCGTCAGTCGCCCCGACGCGCACAAAACTTCTGCAGAAATCGCAACCGTCCACGAAACAAACGCCGCCACCGCAGGACTCCTGTACTACGACACCGATGAAAAACGTTTGTACTGGGGACAGAGCGACGGGTCACTTTTACCGGTGAGTGATTGAGAAACACAGAGCCCGGACTTGATCCGCTGCTCATTTCGCCAAGTCCGGGCTCAAATATATTTTAAATTCTTCATTTTTAATTTTCCCTGATACACTGCGAAATGATGAAATATATTGCAGAAATTCTCGTCCGCCACGACATCGTCAAAACCAATTTTGAAACCCCGTTTGTCTGGGTCAGCGGAATCCACTCACCGATTTACTGCGACTGCCGCGAGATTATTTCAATTCCCGAAGCACGCGACGCGATCGTGGCAGCTTTTTTAGAAAAAATTGAAACCGAAAATTTCGCCGTCGATATCATCTCCGGAACGGCCACTGCCGGAATTCCGTGGGCAGCTTTTGTCGCACAAGCGCTGGATAAACCAATGTTGTACGTCCGCCCAGAACCGAAAAAACACGGCGCGGGAAAACAAGTCGAGGGGCGCGGCGATCGCGGGAAAAATGTGCTCGTCGTCGAAGACGCGCTCTCCACCGCCGGATCATCGGTCCGATCGGCCGAGGCACTGAGAAAAGAACTCGACGCAAACGTGGAAAATATTTTAGCAATTTTTAGCTGGGACACGCCCGCCGCACCACGAACCGCAGCAGCCGCAAATTTAAAACTTTGGCCGCTGACATATTTTGATGAAATCGCGGACACGCTCGAAGAAAGCAGAAAAATCACTGCCGAACAAAAATCCGAACTCGAACGGTTTCACGCCGACCCACCGAACTGGTGGGGAAAATAACTTTGTAAATTTTTGAGCCCGGGATTTATTCACTACTCACTCCGCCAATCCCGGGCTCGACGACATCTCTAAAAACAAAAAACCCTCGGGAAGCACTCCGAGGGTTTTTTATTTTTTAATCCCGTAACCGTAATCTAAGTTTTCAGATCAATATTATTCTGTATAAATTGAGAGACGTACCCAAGTGTATGCATCTGAACCTCCCCCTACATTTGCATCTCCTGTCTGAGCACAACCGAAGAATTCACCAAATTCAGCCGTTGTTGATTTCCAATAGGTAATTTTTCCTTCATGTCCAGTTGCGCAATCGTAGCCCGTTCCACTTGGTTTTTCTGAAGTTGCAAGAGGCTCTCCTGGTGTTTTTAACCATGATTCTGAAGTAACACTCTGAGCCGTCAATGGATCATTCACAGTAACACCTGCCGTTCCTTTTCCTGCCAAAGTCAACGCGGTGTTGTTTGAATAAGATTGGATAAAGTCTCCCTGGAATGCATCCGTTGCATGTGTAGAAATAATTGTAGTTGTGGTGTCATTTCCAAGAGTTGTCACCGCTTGCAAATCCTGTGCACCAGCTACATTATCCACATACAATTTATTGGGGATGTCATTATCTACTGACAAATTTGCAGCGTAATCTGCCGCTGGATAATTTGCCGTTTGGATCGTCAAAACATCACCACCATTGGTCCCATCATAGAACGGAAAAAAGGTAATATCACTTCCGGCAGTAAGAACCATACCTCCTCCTGCATCTATCGTAACAGCGTCAGCGGCATTGATATCGATATCTCCATTCGTTGCCCCCCCTGCCGTCAAGTCAATCTGTCCATCTGCGGTTAAAAGTTCTACCGGCGCATTTAGTCCAGTTGTCCGGATACGGGTCAATGTCTCCCCAGTAGCATTTAATGCTCCCTGAGTCAGAAGGGTAATTCCAGCGGATGCTATTCTTATGAAATCGTCAGTCCCAGAGTCTATACTCATTTCTACAGATCCTGTCGGAGCTGCCCACATACGAGTCGATCCAGCATAGGAGTACAATAAAACATCATTCTCTGTTGACTGCAAAGAGAGCCCATTTGCACCTATTAGAGTAAGTGCCGAAGCGGTGGCAGTACTTTCAATCGTATGCCCACTGATTTCCAATTGATCTGCGGCCGAACTTCCGACAGTGACCATGGATCCTGTATTTTGTAAAAATCCATTATCCACCCACTCAGATGTATCCCACCGAAGAGTATAATTATCTGTTGAAGTCGTTGGGAGTCCTTGTCCCACTTCCGCTGCTAGCATATCTTTGATCGCTGCTGTCGTTGCGATCGTTGCATCATTATCCGGAATCCATCCGGATGATCCATACTCTGTCGCGGTCAATACATCTGTGATTCCCTGACCATCGATTGTAACTGTTTTTCCATCTGTCACGGTCAAGTCACCGGTCACCGTCACATCGACGGCAACGGGAGTCGTCCCACCTATCCCAATCGTCAATAAATTTGATGCATCGTTATACATCAATGGATCAATGATATTGATAATCTCATTCCAATCATCGATTGCCAGAGGATTTCCAATAACTTTCAATCCGTACGTTCCATTGTCACTGGAGGTTCCAGTGGTTTGGTCTGTACCTACGACATCAAATGTCGTTGCCGATGCCAGCCCGAGAGGGGCCATGAGCATCGCTGCGAGCGCAATGGATCCCAAAAGCTTTCGCGCAGGAATCCCCGAAACCGAGAAGGCTCTCTTCATACATGATGGGGTTAAATATCATGAACATTTTAAATGTTCATCTTTTAGGCTTGCAAGCGCGCTTTTGAGAACAAGTCATTGAATACACTTCTTGAGTATGAATCAATTTTTTACTCACGTCCTATGTTTTTGATCAATCGACTGAACACAAAAAGGAATCAAGCCCCCGTCGACACATAGCCAATATTTTGAAAAATAAATAATTTATCGACCCCAAAAAACAGACCATTTTTCTGGTAAATTTTTTATTAAAAAGACGCCAAAAAAACCGTTTTTCTTGAGAGCAAAAAATCCATTGAACAAAATAGTTGTTTGTGTTCAAAATACACTCGCATAAAGATATTACCCAAGCGCCTCAGGGGCCCCGTATCTATGCGCTTTTTTCACCAAACCTTTTTTTCAAAATACAGAAATCAAGCAATAAATAAAACCAACAAATCCCACCCCGTATCATTAAGAGACCGGACTTTGTCCGCTGCACACTTCGCCAAGTCCGGGCTCGAGAGTAAAAATTTTTACCATTTTCAAAACCCAGACTCGAAAAAAAATCTCCCCGCATTCCCCCTGACAAGGGGGCGAGGGGGTTGTTTAAAAAAACAAAAATCCTCTCGTTCCCGGGCGAGAGGATTTTCGAATCCTTGTTCAATATCAATTTATATTTTCAGATCAATTTTTTAATTAAATTATTCGGAAAAGATATCCAAGTGAACCCACGCATACGCTGCTGAGCCACTATTATTGTATACCGTACATCCGTAAAATCCTCCATCATGAGTTCCAATCACTGCATATTTAATTTGTCCTGCAGTAGCTACAGTACAATCACCTGCTTCGATATCAGTCGATGCAAGCGTCTCCAAGTCAAGCGTCTCCGACCTAACTATATCAAATTCAACATCTGCATCGGTTGTCACATCCTGATTAATAATAGATGTTGCACCGGATTCAACTGTCAATGGACCATTAATATCAACAGCCGAACTTGCCGCTACATCAAAAGCTGAAGCAATTGAAGTAGCTCCTGAGATCGTAGTAGCTGCAGTAATCGAAGTATCTCCCTGTACGGTCAATGTGTTGTCAATATTTACAGCAACCCCAGCTGCTACATCCAAACTTGATGTTCCGTTTGCAAAATTGAATGTATTTGTTCCCTCTGTCATAACCAGCGTGGTATCAACCCAATCAGATGAGCCATTCCAGAAAAGAAGATTTCCAGACGCTCGTCCTGTGTCGTCTCCATCCGTCAAATCACTAAATGCCATGGCTCCAACCACATTATCAACATATTCTTTATTTGGAATTGCATTTCCATCCGCATTCTCTGTCACGGCAGTAGCATAATTTGCAGCAGAATACCCGGCCACTCCATCTTCATAATAAATTCTTACAACAGAAGTCGACCCTGTCTCTTCTGGCCAAAAGAAAATATCTCCACCTTCTGAAGAATTCAAAATCTTGTTTCCAAAAGTATCCAAATCTGTTCCTTCCCCATCTGCAGACAACTGTACATAATTTCCCGCTGCATCCAAAAGAATGTCGTGATCTCCACCAGCAGCAAGATTAACACCTCCATCAGTTGTAGTAACATTAAAGTCTGCTGCAGGATTATTTGCAATACTTCCTCCATCGGTCTGAATCACTATCGCACCCCCACCGCTGATCGTTCCACTTGTAGCACCCGTAAATGCCAAAGTACCAGCCGCCTCATCAATCACGATATCACCAGCTGTTAATGTATCAAGAACATCTATATCTGAATTCACGAAAAGATCCTTTGCGATCCCAACTCCTCCGTCAACAATTAATGCTCCCGTGGTGTACGTAGTACTCGCAGTCGTTGCATTCAAGTTTGTAGCTCCTGTTACATCAAGTGTTGAACTTAATGTCGTTGCTCCTGTTGCATCAAGTGTGCCTCCGACTGCAAGATTTGAGGCAAAATCACCAGCACCTGCCGCCGTTACGGTAAAATTCGAATTGTCGTACCACAGATTCGATGTTCCATTAAAAGCAAGCGTACTATTATCGGCAACACTAGCTGCCTCCTGCACCGTAGTATCATCCAATCCAGATAACAGTGCGTTATTACTTACCAATGCTGCCAATGCATCTAATGCATCCGCAACAGTATTTGCTACCAAAGGAATCGTCGATCCATCTGGATCGTACCCAACCAATGATGCTCCATCTGTAGCATCCGAGTCTCCCAATCCGACCGAACCAACGAAAAAGTCTCCCGTTGTTATAATATTACCATCATTCGTAATTCCATCTGTTGTTGTTGCTCCGTCTACATCCAATGTAAGTGCAACAGTAGCTGCCTGTGCAGCGATTGTTTCTGAATCCGTAATTCCATCTGTTGTTGTTGCTCCGTCTACATCCAATGTA